>NZ_CP019323.1:939812-1253083 GCF_001971585.1 Companilactobacillus allii
GCAACAGTTGTGACAAGAAACGGCCTATAATAGATATTGGAGAGGTCCCGTGTGGAATCTTTAATATCAATGAAAGGTAGCAAATGTATGCAGGTATATAAGAATTCAGAAGAATTAATAGACCAAATTAGAAAGAGTTATCAACAATTCATTGATGAATATGAGGGTATTACGGATGATGTTGCGGACGATAGAATCGAGCAAGTCGAGAAGACACCGCGTGAGATGCTTTCGTATCAAGTTGGTTGGATCAATATGATCTTGTCATGGGAAAAGGCTGAAAAGGGCGGCCAAGATATCACGACACCAACTCCAGGTTATAAGTGGGACCAAATAAGACAGTTATATGATGATTTTAACGTCAAATATGGATCACAAGGCTTGGACAATGAAAAAGAAGAACTAGGTAAAGCAGTAGAAGATTTGATTGAGTGGATCAATCAAATGTCACATGATGAATTATTCAAACCTGGTGAAAGAAAATGGGCCACTACAAAAGCAATGTGGCCAGTAGCAAAATGGATTCGTATCAATGCAATTTCACCCTTCACAAATTACAGTCGCCAAGTTAAGAAATGGAAAAATTTCAATTTACGCCAAAAAGCTTAGAGCGTTAAAATACACGCAAGCTTTCGAGTATTAATCTAAATAGGCTCTAACATCCAAGAAGTGGATGCTAGAGCCTATTTAAAATAAACGGAAAAAACTGTGTATTTTAACGCGTTTGCGAAGCAAACAATAAATATGTTAAAACATAGTTTTTTATCAAATTGTGCAACAAAAACGTGTGAAAATGCACAATTTCTTCCGCTTAACAAAAATAATTGGGTTGTGACATGACTCTTTTTCTACTCAAACTTGCAGTGAAAACGTGTGAAAAAACGCAACTTTTTCCGTTTAATAAAAAATAAGTAGACATCCACTTACGTGAATATCTACTTATTTTGCATTATACTCGAAAGTTAAACGCGTTTTTCACACTCTGATCTATAAAGATTCAATCTCAAAATCATATCGAGTCTGCATACCCAACAAATAACTAGATTTCTCTACATCTTTAATGCGGTATTTTTGTCCTTGAGGTGTACCGATCTCGGCACCTTTTTTATAAGCCGTACCATCAAGAATTTTTGCTTTAGTATTTTCATAGAACCAAGCATATGTGTAGAATCCTTCTTTGCCATCTGGACGCATTGAGATGGATGTGTTTTTACTTCCTAGTAGCCATAATGGAACAATGATCACGACTAATCCTAGTGCATTGATAAGTATGGAGAATAATAATTGCATAATATCACCCTTTGTTATTGATATGTCTATTATCGCTTATATCTAACTGAATGTAAACGCTTAATTTGATAAAAGTATATACATTTGATGGTGAATGCTGATTGATTCAAGCGTTATGACAATAGTATGAAACCGTTACCAAATAACTGCTATCATATTAACTGTAAATAAATAGAGTAGGTGAGCAGATGAAAAAATATATCGGACTGGATGTCGGTGGCACGTCTATCAAATATGGAGTTGTGGATGAAACTGGAAAGGTTTCTCACAAGAATAGTTTTAAAACTATCGGAACAAAAGACGAACTTATAACTAAGATATTGGACGTCTTTTTCAAACTCCATCAGGATTTTGGACCATTTGATGGTATCGGCGTCAGTATGCCAGGTGTAGTTCAAGAAGATGGATTCTTAACTACCGCAGGTGCTGTAAAGCCATTTTATGGGATTAATCTACAAAGTATACTGGAAGAGAAAACAGAACTGCCGGTAAAAATTGAAAATGACGCAAATGCCGCAGCAGTTGGAGTTCATAACTATTTGAGCTTAGTACTGGGAACTGGCGTTGGTGGCGGAATTGTCATCAATGATCAAATATATCGTGGTGCGCATGCAAGGTCTGGTGAGTTCGGCTGGATGATAGTTGAAGATGATGATGTAGATGTTGAAATGGGCTCATTGAACTTTAGAGGTGCGACCGTAATCGGCTTGATCCGCAGATATAATCAATTCAGTAGTGACACAGTAGACGATGCACGTGTTATCTTTGAACGAGCCAAGAAAGGTGAAGTATTAGCACAGAATGTCTTCAAAAGCTATTATCATAGTCTAGCTAAAGGGATAATCAACCTAGAAGTATCATTCGATCCAGAAGTAGTAATCATCGGTGGCGGTATAAGTGCCAATGAAACCTTTATGGATGAATTGAACAAAGAAATTACCAATATACAAAAAAGTCATAATAGTATTGTGGATTTAGATTTACCCAAAGTTGTTCCAGCTAAATTAAAAAATGATGCCGGAATGGTCGGCGCTGTCTATCAATTAGTGCAGAGCGCTTCAAAATACGGGTAATTTCCGAGCATTAGCACAAAAAGAGGGCGGTATTCACGAAAGTGAATGCCACCCTCTTTTAGCGCTAAGCGGAAGAAATTGTATTTTGAAGCGCGTTTCAGCAAGTTAAGGAAGAAAAGCCAGAAAGCGGGAACCGCACTGAGAATTCAAAAGTAAAATAAAAAGGAAATTGTATTTTGAAGTTCATTCCAACAAAAATCCCAACGATAAATTAGGTATTCCTAATATGGAACTTCATTATATTGAAAAAAATTTGGATAATATGAACCATAAAAATAGACGACCTGTCTAGAAATAGATTAATTACGGCAATTCTAAAAATAAAAGTAAATAACAAGAATAGTCACATACCACCTAGGTTAACGGTTACATTTTTTGTTATAAATTAAAACATGTGTAACTTTTTGTTAGACACACCTAATAAAACTCTTTACAGTTTCAAATTTTGTAATAGAATTAAGTCGTAGAAGGGAGTGATTAGGGTGTCAAAAACAAAAAATACGTTTGATAGAGTTTTGGTAGGTGTTGATGATTCAGATGATGCACAATTAGCATTTCGCTATGCAATGAGAAGATGTATCACTGATGATTCGACTTTGATTATTACTTCAATTTTGGAAAATGATGAAATGAATGTCTTTCAAGTTCTAACAAAAGATTACGTACATGGTGAAAGAGCTGAGCTTGAGGAACATATAAGAGAGTATCGCGCTGTAGCACTAGAGGCTGGAGTTAAGTGTGTTGAGATGTTTATTGCCGAAGGTGATCCGGGGGAAACGATTGTTAAGGAAGTTATTCCTGAAACAAAAGCGGATCTGTTGGTTATCGGTTCATTATCAAAAAAAAGGTATTAAGAAGCACTTTGGCTCACAAGCCGCATACATGACAAAATATGCACCAATTTCTGTTATGACCGTACGTTGAAAACAAAATAGGGAAACATGTTAAAGGAGATTAATATGGCAGATGAAAATGTTGCTCCACGTAAACATAAACTTATCCAATATGCCAATGGTCCTTCGCTAGAAGAAATTAACGGGACTGTCTCAGTACCAAAAGATAAGGGATTTTTAAAGACATTATTAGCTTATTCAGGACCAGGTGCACTTGTTGCGGTTGGTTATATGGATCCAGGTAATTGGTCAACTTCGATTACTGGTGGTCAAAATTTCCAATATTTACTAATGTCAGTTATTCTAATGTCTAGTTTAATTGCCATGTTATTACAATATATGGCTGCTAAACTAGGAATTGTAAGCAGTATGGACTTGGCTCAAGCCATTAGGTCCAGAACGAGTAAGGCGTTAGGAATCGTATTGTGGATATTAACAGAGTTCGCAATCATGGCTACTGATATCGCTGAAGTTATCGGTGCGGCTATTGCTTTGTACTTGTTGTTCCATATTCCATTGATGATTGCGGTATTTATAACCGTTCTAGATGTTTTGATATTATTGTTACTAACTAAAATTGGCTTCAGAAAAATTGAAGCTATAGTTGTTTGTTTGATCCTAGTTATCCTTTTAGTATTTATTTATCAAGTCGCACTATCAAAGCCTGATTGGGCTGCGGTTGCTGGTGGCTTGATCCCAAATGCTAAGACATTTTCAACTAGTGACAAGATTGCTGGTATGACACCATTAAGTGGTTCATTAGGTATCATTGGTGCAACTGTTATGCCTCATAATTTGTACTTACACTCAGCTATCTCACAAACACGTAAAGTTGATCATAACGATGAAGATTCCGTTGCTAAAAACGTTAAGTTCTCAGCTTGGGATTCAAATATTCAATTAACTGCAGCATTCTTCGTTAATGCATTGTTACTAATTATGGGAGTCGCTGTATTTAAGACTGGTGCTGTTAAAGATCCTTCATTCTTCGGTTTGTTCGATGCTTTATCAGATACATCAACTTTGAGTAATGGAATATTGATTGGTGTTGCTAAATCAGGTATTCTTTCTACATTATTTGCCGTTGCATTGTTGGCTTCTGGTCAGAATTCAACAATCACTGGTACTTTAACTGGACAAGTTATCATGGAAGGTTTCGTTCACATGAAGATGCCTTTGTGGTTAAGAAGACTTGTTACACGTTTGATCTCAGTTATTCCAGTTTTGATTTGTGTTATGTTAACCAGTGGTAAGAGTGCTGTTGATGAACATACGGCACTGAATAATTTGATGAATAATTCACAAGTATTCTTGGCCTTCGCACTTCCATTCTCAATGCTTCCATTATTGATGATGACTGATAGTGAAGCTGAGATGGGTCATAGATTCAAGAATAGTCTTTGGGTCAAAGTTTTAGGCTGGATCTCAGTTGTTGGATTAACAGCCTTGAACTTGATCGGTTTGCCAGATCAGATTTTAGCTTTCTTTGGAGACAATCCAAGTTCTTCTGATACATTGATGTCCAATATTATCGCGTATGCGTTGATAGCAGCGGTTCTAGCACTGTTAGTATGGACAGTTGTGGATTTATATCATGGTGATAAAAGATTAAGAGAGAGCGTTGCTGCTGCTAAATCAAGCAAGTAATGTTTATAGTGTAAAAAAATATACCAACAAGTTTTTTAAACTTGTTAGTATATTTTTTTTACGCTTTTGCGGACAAAGCTTCACTTTTTGATTTTTTCAGTCTTAGGTTCAATACGGTAGTTGTCCTTTACAAACCACAAAGCTGCGTTGACTAAAAGGATTCCTGAGACCACTAAGAAGATCCTCCCAAGATGGAAGAATGGATTGATGGTCATTTCGATAACTGTCAAAATAATTGAAATTAACAATAGGATTAACGTTTTTTTGAAAATC
Source organism: Companilactobacillus allii (assembly GCF_001971585.1). Classification (NCBI taxonomy): domain Bacteria; kingdom Bacillati; phylum Bacillota; class Bacilli; order Lactobacillales; family Lactobacillaceae; genus Companilactobacillus; species Companilactobacillus allii. The sequence goes on from NZ_CP019323.1 coordinate 944,989, forward strand.
ATTGAAGAGCCCCCCTAACTTTTGGTAAAAAGATTATACCAAAATATATTTCAAAAGGGGAAGAAAAAGTTTTACTTAGGAACGGCTAAAAATACACCAAAGAAAATGATGATAACACCCACACTTAATAGAAGGTAATAGATGGATTCTTTCTTTGCTTTGAAGGAAATAGCCGAGATAGCTATTCCAATTATGAAAGTTAGGATTGTTAAGAATATGTGCATAAGATGTTAGCTCCTTGGATTGATTGTACTCTGAAAAATTAACGATAATTGTGCTCAGTAAACTTTGTGCTCTGTTATTTTAATTATATCTAAGTTAAAATATATACGGACTTTTATTTTTTCTATTTACAAAAGTTTTAAAAATTACAATTTAAATTACAAAAACGGGACAATTATCTTTATACTATAAAGGTACTTTATAAGGTACTTCTTTTTTTAGGGGAAACGTAAATGGCTGTATTAAAAAGAGTTTTTTCAGATAAGGTCTTGTGGATTGCTGGTGCAGCAGCAATCCTCACCTCCATATTTATAAGTCCACCGCAATTAATGGATATTAATTGGAAGACGATTGCTTCCATTCTTTCAATGATGATTATAATCCAAATCTATGATTACTTAGATTTTTTGAAGTATTACGCGGCTTATTTAACACATAAAGCTAAGACTACACGACAAATGATGCTCATGCTAGCTAGTATATCCTTTTTTGGCGCTATGTTCTTAACTAATGATGTTACGATTTTGACGTTGGTACCATTATATTACCAACTCTCTAAACATTTGAAAGTAAATCCGATTTTCCCTGTCATAGTAATCGCTATGGCAGCTAATTTAGGTAGTATTTTCACTCCATTTGGTAATACGCATAATTTATTCCTATTGACGCATTATAATTTAGGAATCGGACAATTCTTCATGATGTCGGCACCGATAACTATTGTTAACTTTATAGCAATTTTCTTAGTCACAAGATTCTTCGCTAAGGATAAAGTTGAACTCAGTGAGTTGCCAACAGTTGAATTGAATATTCCAAGTTTGACGCTGACTGTGTTTGTTACAGTTATTATTTTCTTGGGAATCTTCAAAGTCATTCCAATGTGGGGTTCATTGATCGCCGCAATATTGCTGGTGATCTTCATTAATCCACACATTTTGGAATCAGTTGATTATTCGATTGTACTTATTTTTATGTGCTTTTTTATTGCCGTTGGGAATCTCAACCGTGATCCGGCAATCGTTGATCACCTACAGAATTTCATTCAATCAAAAGGTAGCACATATCTAACTTCAATCATTACTAGTCAATTCATAAGTAACGTTCCATCGACCATTTTGATATCTAAATTCACTACATATGTTCATGCTGTGTTCTTGGGAACTAATATCGGTGGTTTAGGTTCTGTTGTTGCTTCATTGGCGAACTTACTAGCCTTTAAGCAATATAGATTCTTTTTCAAAGTACATCCAGGCAAGTATCTAATGTGGTTTAGTATAATTAACTTTTCGATGTTGATTATAATTGGTACGATTGGATATTTCTTAATTGATTTTGGACTTTAGATGACTTCACTTAATTGTGAGGTCTTTTTTGTTAGGATTATAATCCTAACTTATGATAGAATTCGGATAAATTAGAATTATAATCCTAACAAAGTGAAGGGTGAAAATTATAATGATAATTTTGGCCATCAAATTGAAAACATTGTTTACATTGAACTGTTGCGTCGAGGTTACAAGGTTGATATTGATAAAGATGAAGATAGAGAAATAGATTTTGTAGCAAAAAAAGGAAAGAATATAGAATACTTTCAGGTAACTATGCAATTACCGACAGATAGTGATAGAGAAGTCGATAACCTAAAAAAATTGGATGATAATTATAAGAAGACAGTCATTACTGCCAATCGTATGGATACAGGAAACGTCGATGGGATAGGTGTTGTTCATATTGTGGATTGGTTACTTGAGAACTAATTCGAATTACTTAAGTACCTTTTTACAATTGAAAAGATTGCGACTGATAATAGTAAAATGGGGGTAGAGATTGATAAATATGGACTACCAACAGTTATTAGGTATATTTCTATGATTGCCATTATTAGTAGTATTGCTCTTAACATGTAATCGATTGATTTACTCATAAGTTATTCCACTTTCAAAATGTATTTTGTAGAAGGATACTTGATAGTATCCATTAAGTGAATTGTGTCACATGAGTCTGGATGGATTTTTAATCGCTTTTATTTGTTACGTAAAATGTTTCACAGGAAACTTTATAATTTGGTAGGTTTTTGATTTTTTAATGTTTCAACACATAAAAAAGGAACTAGGCTTAATAGCTTAGTTCCCTTTTTTGGTCTGGCGAAAACGCGATAAAAACCAACAGAATCCTGCGCCTGCTACAAATATTGAATGCACCACTTCGTGGTACCTTCAATATTTTAGGCAGTTCAAATTCTCCCGTTGGTTCTAAACGCTCTAATATTCTTTATCCGCAATTTTCTCCAATGTATCTTTAGAAGGAATAAAGAACAAATTACCTGTGATTGGGGTACTGAAGTCTAACAGGCGGTCACTTTTTGTGAACATATTTGTTAACATTCTATTTGTAATTGAGAAGTCTTTGGAATATCCGATGAAGTATGTTCCTTTTAGGTCTTTGGCTGGTTCTGAATAGGGTACGTTCATGCGAACAATTTTATGCTCTACTCCGTTGACTTCGTCTTTTGAAGCTACGTTATGGGCATTTTTTAATTTTTCGTCATCATCTAATTCTCGGTCATTGAACTTGTGTCTACCGATTGATTTTTCTTGGTCTTCTGTCTTTAAGGCATCCCAAGCGTCCATATTATGTGTATATTTTTGGGCAAAGGCATATGAACCGTTGACGAATTCTGGGTCTTCGTTTTCATCGATCAATGTGTAATCCATTGATTCAATTCCGGCTGGATTCTCTGTTCCGTCGATGAATCCGATGATGGCACGTCCTTCAAAGTAACGGAATCCGTGGGTTTCGTCTTCGACTGTTGTAATTGGACGGAGTATGCCCATGAATTGGTCCATTAATTCATAACAAACGGCCATTTTGCTAGCTCTAACGTGGATGAATAAATCTCCGGGAGTAGATACGGCTGTATACTTTGGTCCTTTGATTTCCTTAAAAGGTGTGAGTTGTTTGGGCTTTGGTGCTTCTGGGAAAAGATAATCCCAAGCATCTGATCCAAATCCCCAAGCAATATGTGCTTGAGCTTCTGGTGCACGAACTCTCATACTATTGATGATTGAATTAGACATATCTGAGAATTCAGCGATTGCATCTTTCACAGCAGCCTGGTCATCATGCTTTAACATCAATGTTGTGAAAATAACACTTTCACCAGCATCTTTATAAACATCTTGAGCACGTTTGATATCAACGGTCATATTATTACCTCCAAATATTTAACTTATGCATAAATATTATCACATAAAACGTTTAATCATAGACATATGGGATTGTAAATTTGGAAATATACTCAATGTAAAAATAACTGATAATATCAAGTTTGATCAACGATGAAATGTACGTTTTGGATACATCTTCCTTTTTATGTGACTAATCAAGTTCTACCTGATATTCTTCTCAATAACGTCGTAGGAAATTGTTCAGACGTTTAATAAAAATAATAATAAAATTTAATTTTCGTAAAAATAAATTGTTGATTTTGTCAACAATTTGCATAATAATTATCCATAATATAGTAAAGAACATTGAAGGGAAGCCACATATATGTGCACAAGTATTAGTTATGAAGCGTTAGACGGATCGAAGTTTTTAGCAAGGACAATGGATTTTGCCTTTGAGTTAAATGGACAACCAACATTTTTACCAAGAGATTACGATTGGATCTCATCATTTGATAATAAGACTTATCAAACTAGTTACGCCATTATGGGAACTGGTGCTAAATATGGTAATAACTATATGGTAGCCGATGGATTCAACGAATATGGATTGTCATGTGCTGAATTGTACTTCCCACATGAATATGTCTATGACGAGAAACCAACTGATGGTGATATGAACCTGGTATCTGAAGAATTCATCTTGTGGGCCTTGGGTAATAACAAGACGATTGATGAATTACGTGAGAACATCAAAAAAGTTCACATCATTGAATCTGATAAAGGTGTAATGGGAACTAATCAACCATTGCATTGGATATTTAGTGATGCCACAGGAGACACATATATCATCGAACCAGAAGGTGATGGATTAGTTCTTGAAGAAGATAAGATTGGTGTCATGACCAATACACCTGACTTTGATTGGCATAGAACTAACTTGGCTAATTATTTGGGTGCTTCAACTAATAACTTTAATTCAGCACAATTCGGTGATGAAGAAATCACTAAATTGGGTCAAAATGGTACATTCAGATTACCTGGTGGATATACTGCAGTCGATAGATTCGTTAGAACAGCCTTCAATAGAACACATACTGAAAAACCTGAGAATGCTACCGAAGCAGTACCAACAATCATGCATATCTTGGACAGTGTCGTAGTACCAAAGGGAGTAAACATAGGAGATCGCGGTCCCAGCTATACACAATATCAAGCAATCCTTGATATGACCAACAAGACAATGTATTACATCCCATATTCAAATCAAACAGTCTTTTCCGTAACCATGACAGACGATTTGATCAAAAATCAAACAACACCTAAAGAATTTGAAATCCCAATGACACAAGGTTTTGTTAATCTAGAGCGTGAAAATGCACGGGTAATTTCCGAGCATTAACGCAAATAGTTCCGGTATTCACGAGAGTGAATATCGGAACTATTTTTGTTAAGCGGAAGAAATTGTGCATTTTCACGCGTTTTTGCAAGTATGAGGATGCCCCTATCCACGAATTATCTAAGATCCAAAATTATTTTGGTATGTGTTTTCATAAGCTTATGAGATATAATGATAAAGAAAGATAGCAACCATATAATAAATTGGTACGTTCCAAAAGGGGTAACTATGGCAGATTTGATTTATCAAAAAATAATCAATGCACTAAAAAAGGAAATAGACGCTGGTAAATTTCCAGATATGAAATTACCAGACGAGAGATCGCTAGCTGAAAACTATGACGTTAGTCGTAGCTCGATCAAAAGAGCACTAGCCAATATGTCTGAACAAGGCATAATTTTTAAGAAGCGTGGTTCAGGTACTTTCATCAATCCACTATATTTGAGACAAGATTCTTATTTTAATTACAGTGGCAGTAACTTAGGAATCACGGATAGTTTCAATACAAATGGTCAAAAGCCTGGAGTCAAGGTGCTGAGCTTTGATGTCATTCGACCAGATGAAGAGCTACGTGATAATTTGTTCTTAAAAAAAGGCGAATTTGTCTATGCGTTCAAACGTCTACGTCTATTAGATGATGTAGCGTTTATGATTGAGACAGGATATATTCCGATCAAGTTAGCACCAGAGTTGTCTGAGCAAATAGCTTCCGATTCTATCTTTAATTATGTAGAGTCTGAACTGGGTAAAGAGGTCAACAAGACTTACTTGACCATTTCAGCGAAACCATCTGATGAAGAAGGTCAAAAGTTGTTGAACTTAAAGGCTAATGAACCCATTGGTCTGATGGAAGGTATCTTTTTCTTAAACGATGGGACACCTTTTGAATTCTCAACTATGAAACTTCATTATAAGTATTTCAAATATGATTCATTCGTTGACTTGGATAAGTAGTCAAGTTGTATATAAAATTGGGACGGTCCAATTAATTAAATGGTTGACTTTTTATCGCTAACTGGTTATTATATATTTGTAAATAAATAAGGAGTGTGCTGGTATGACAGATTACTCATCACCAAAATATTTAAACTTAATAGATAAATATTGGCGTGCAGCTAATTATATTTCTGTAGGTCAACTATATTTAAAAGACAATCCATTATTGAAGCGTGAATTAAAAGCTGACGATGTTAAGGTACATCCAATTGGACATTGGGGTACTATTGCTGGTCAAAACTTTATTTATGCTCATTTAAATCGTGTTATTAATAAATACGGTGTAAACATGTTCTATATTGAAGGACCCGGACATGGTGGGCAAGTTATGGTTTCTAACTCATATCTTGACGGAAGCTATACTGAAACTTACCCAGAGATCACACAAGATGAATCCGGTATGCAAAAATTGTTCAAACAATTTTCATTCCCAGGTGGAGTTGCTTCTCATGCTGCTCCTGAAACACCTGGTTCAATGCATGAAGGTGGAGAACTTGGCTATTCAATCTCACACGGTGTTGGTGCTATATTAGATAACCCAGACCAAATCGCTGCAGTTGTTGTTGGTGATGGTGAGGCCGAAACAGGTCCACTTGCTACTTCATGGTTCTCAAACGTCTTCATTAACCCTGTAAATGATGGTGCGGTATTACCAATTCTTAACCTTAATGGTTTCAAGATTTCTAATCCTACTATTCTTTCACGTAAGACAGACGAAGAACTTACTGAATACTTCAGAGGTCTTGGTTGGGATCCAATGTTTGTTGAAGGTGACGACCCTGAAAAGATGCACCCTGAAATGGCTAAAGTCATGGATAGTGCTATTGAAAAGATCGAAAGCATCCAAACAGAAGCAAGAAAACACCCAGCTTCAGAAGCCAAAATGCCTAAATGGCCAGTAATTATTTTCCGTGCACCTAAAGGCTGGACTGGTCCTAAGACTTGGGATGGTGTTCCAATTGAAGGCTCATTTAGAGCTCACCAAATTCCAATTCCTGTTGACCAAAAAGATATGCAACATGCAGACGCTTTAGTAGACTGGATGGAATCATACAAGCCTAGTGAATTGTTCAATGAAGATGGTAGCTTGAAGTCTGAAATTGCAGCAATTGCACCAAGTGGTACTAAGAGAATGGCTATGAACCCTATCGTCAATGGTGGTGTTGATCCTAAACCTCTTAAATTACCAGACTATAAGAACTATGCTTTGAAGTTTGATAAGCCAGGTGAAAAGAACGCTCAAGATATGATCGAATTAGGTAAGTATCTTGAAGCAGTCATCAAGAACAATCCTGAGAACTTCAGACTGTTTGGACCTGACGAAACAATGTCTAACCGTCTATATGACATATTCAAGACAACAAACCGTCAATGGATGGAAAGTGTCAAAGAACCAAATGATCAATACGAAGCTCCATCTGGTCGTATTATTGATTCACAACTTTCAGAACATCAAGCTGAAGGATTCCTAGAAGGCTATGCATTAACAGGTCGTCACGGTATCTTTGCAAGTTATGAAGCATTCTTAAGAGTTGTCGATTCAATGTTGACACAACACTTCAAGTGGTTAAGAAAAGCTGATGAATTGTCATGGAGAAACAAGTATCCATCACTTAACATCATCGCTACATCAACTGCTTTCCAACAAGATCACAACGGTTACACTCACCAAGACCCAGGTATTATCACTCACTTAGCTGAGAAGAAACCTGCCTTCATTCGTGAATATTTCCCAGCTGACACAAACTCATTGTTGCCAGTAATGCCTAAGATTTTGGATGACCAAGAAAAGATCAACCTATTGGTTACTTCAAAACAACCACGTCCTCAATTCTATTCAATTGAAGAAGGACAAGAATTGGCTGATAAAGGACTCAAAGTTATTGATTGGGCTTCAAATGATGACGGTGAACCTGATATTGTTATCGCAGCCGCAGGTACAGAACCTAACCTAGAATCTCTTGCTGCAATTAGTATCTTGCGCAAAGATGTTCCAGATCTTAAGATTAGATTCGTCAACGTTGTTGACCTATTGAAACTCAGATCACCAGAAGTTGATCCTCGTGGATTGTCTGATGAAGAATTCAACAGTATCTTCACAACAAACAAACCAGTACTATTCGCTTTCCATGGTTTCGAAGACATCATCAAAGATATCTTCTTTGACCGTGACAATCACAACTTGTTCGTTCATGGTTACCGTGAGAATGGTGATATTACAACACCATTTGATATGCGTGTAGTTAATGAAATGGACCGTTTCCACTTAGCAGAAGAAGCAGCCGTTGCCGTATATGGTGACAAAGCTAATGACTTCGCAGACAAGATGGAAGCCAAAGTTGATAAGCATAACAAGTACATCCGTGAAAACGGTGAAGATCTTCCAGAAGTTGAAAACTGGAAATGGTAAAACAGAGCGCGACAATGCACGGGTAATTTCCGAGCATTAACGTAAATAGTCCCGGTATTCACGAAAGTGAGTACCGGGACTATTTTTGTTAAGCGGAAGAAATTGTGCATTGTCGCGCGTTTCAGCAAGTTTAGGAAGAAAAGCAAGGGAACAGGAAACCACACTAAGAATTCAAAAGTAAGATGAAAAGAAATTGTGCATTGTCGCGCGTTTCAGCAAGTTTAGGAAGAAAAGCGAGGGAACAGGAAACCGCACTAAGAATTCAAAAGTAAGATGAAAAGAAATTGTGCATTGTCGCTCGTTTCAGCAAGTTTAGGAAGAAAAGCAAGGGAACAGGAAACCGCACTAAGAATTCAAAAGTAATACGAAAAGAAATTGTATTTTGGAGTGCGTTTAAACTGTAAGTTTAATATGTCAACCAAATATAAAGTTTAAAATAATTATCTAAGTTTTTTTCTAAGAACTAGTAATTTTTAGTGACGTTAAAATATGTTTTTTTAGTAAATCACTACTGCCACTTACAATATTTCTTTAATTAATTCTAAGATAGTTAAGTGCTTTATTAGAGCGACTCATGCCACTTTTTAAAAGCTCAAAAAGACGAAATGTAAACGGTTGTAAGTACCTAAATTACATGGTAGTCTCATCTATGGATGAATATATAAGATATTTAAGGGGTGGATTATTATGACAATGCAAATCGTACGTCAATTAACAGAAATATCAATTATGGCAGTGGTAGTAGTGTTCTTAATGTTACTATTCGTAATGCAGAGCCGATATTCCATACCCGCTGTGGCAATCGTCGCCGTGATTATTGCCGTTTTCTCAGAAAATAATTTTACTAAGAAACATAACGTTAAATTCACGATTTAAAGAGATATAGAATACGGGTAATTTCCGAGCATTAACGCAAATAGTTTTGGTATTCACGAAAATGAATACCGGAACTATTTTTGTTAAGCGTAAGAAATTGTATTCTATATCGCGTTTCAACCATCAATTTCAAATCCAGGATGTAATAATAAAAATGAAAGAGACCTTGAAGTTATAAAAACTTCAAGATCTCTTTTTTTGATTATTATTTGGGCAACCCACATATCAGGGGGGAAGGATGGGTTGCCATTTGATTATGAGAATTAATATCTACTTTTTATATGAAGATTATTATATGGGGAGGATATAAGTTAAGAAAGGTTTTCGCTTTCCTTTAGCTTATGGTTATATAATAACTAGTAAATGTGAAGAAATTATGATTCAAATGTTATAGAAAAGAGAAGCTTTCTTTACTAAAATATTACATCAAGTAAATCTTTTTGAGATCTGAAATGTCGTGATCGCTTACTTTTAGTTCTTCTCTGATATAATTGTCTATACTTCCGGAAGTTTCTTCGATTGCCTTTTGAGCAGTTTCAAGGTAATTGATATTAACTGTCATTAGCGCCTTGATAGTATCTACTAGTGTAGGTTCATGTTCAACAACTTGACTTAAAAGATGATCAATAAATGACTTGCTGGCTTTGTTTGTTAACAAGTAGTCATCTTTGATAGTTGTCATTGGAACGTTTAGTGCTGACATTAAGAAGAATGCACCCATCCCTGTACGATCCTTACCAGCACTACAATGGAATAATAAGACTTCATCATTGTTGGAATTAGCCAATAATTCACTAAAGAAGTTTTGGTAAGCTAACTTAGCTTGAGGCCCATTGACCATGTCTAGATATGCTTCTAGCATGTGATTGTATCCGTCGATTGGAACATAGTCTAGATCTGGGATAGATGTTCCTTGAATCTTTGAAGCCTCGGTTTCGTCTTCTTTGAATACTGGAAGAGAAACGTATTTTGTTCCTTTGGGCATTTTATCAGGCTTCTTAGCAGCTTCATCAATTGAACGAAAGTCAATATCAGTCTTCAAACCATAATTACCTAAGAAATTTACATCTTTATCTGAGAGATCGCCAAGACCGGCTGAACGAAGTGCCTTATGATACTTGATGGTTTTACCATCGAGTGTCTTGTACCCGCCCAGTTCACGGAAATTACGACCGTTTTCAAGATTCAAAATACGATGTGTCTTTTTTGTAGCGTTATCCATATTTATACCCTCTATTCTCGATAAGTGTTCTATATCTATTATAACAAAAAGGAAGAATCTTCATGATATTTATCATCGCTCCTGGAAAATATCCTGATAATGTTAGTTCAAGAAAAATTGGTCAGGCTATATACAGTGGAATATCACGTGCCATTCCTAATGCTGATATTGTTACAATGCCAGTTACTGATAGTCGTGACGGAATGCCAGCTTTAGTTAAGCATACTATTGGTGGAGAATGGTTTGAATTACCCTTTTTTGATGCCTTTTGGCAAAATAAGCTAGGGCGTTATTTGATAACTAAGATAGATGGTCAAGATACAGTCATAATGGACTCTGAACAAATAGTAGGTTTGGAATTGGCGATTGGTAAAACACGAGATCAATTATTTCATGCCACTAGTCATGGATTGGGCGAATTTATCTTGGATGCGATCTCTAGTGGTCACAAGAACATTGTCATCTGTTTGGGAAGGACTGCGGTGGCTGATGGTGGGTTAGGAGCCTTGCAGGTGCTTGGAGCGAAGATTTATGATGAAGATGGCACAATTATACCTGAAGGTGAAAACCCGCTTATCAACGCATATAGTGTTGATTTAGATGGTGTCAAAAAGTTGCTACCATCAAGAACACGGATAACTATTCTGTTAAATTACTCAAATAATTACGAGATTCGCTATAAAATTAATTATCTAAATGAAGCTCAAGAAAATTTTTTGGAAGATAATTTGGTTTATGTTACGGAAAAGGCTAATGAGAAGTATAATTTAGACGTACATCCAATGCCCAATTCTGAAGCAATCAAGACTTTAGCTGGGGCGTTTGCAATGATTGATGCACATATTTTCAGATCTTCGTTTGAGTGGATAGCCAATGTTACTGGGATGGATTCAACGATCCGTTCTGCCGATGTCTTAGTAACAGCAACAGATGATATCTCAGCTGAATCAATGCATGACGAAATGCTGTATCATCTAAGCAAGATAGCTGGTAATAGTAAAATACCTACTTTTGTATTATGCAATAATTTTATTGATGATTTTGAAGACTACGAACAATTATTCACGGGTATATTTTCCACTCAAATGTCCAAGTATTATTTGAAAGAATATGATGAACAGACGCTTTTTGATAACTATGAGGCTGTAGCCAACCAACTAGCGCGAACTATGATGTCCTTTCACTGATATAAAGAGTATAAAAGATTGAATAAAATATATTAATGCATTAATCTTACATTAAGGAGTTTTAAATAAATCGCATTAGAAAAGGTAACTTAGAGTGTTAATCTAAGTTCACTTATAGGAGGATCAAATTATGGAACAAGACTATAAAAGAATCTTAGTACCTGTAGATGGATCAAAAGAGGCAGAAATGGCATTTAGAAAAGCCGTGACTGTAGCTCAAATGAATGGTGGACACCTTGACGTATTGACAGTTCTTGATACTAAGCAATTTATTGGTTTGCATGGTGGAATGTTAAATGGCGATGTAATCTATCAACTTTCTGAAGATGCTCAAAAGTACCTTAATGAATTAAAAGAAGAAGCTGTTAAAGATGGATATCCAGAACAAGAAATCGATATTCACGTTCGTTTCGGTGAACCAAAGACAGTTATCTCACAAGAATTCGTTGAAGAATACAAAAATGATTTGATCATGATCGGATCAACTGGTATGAACGCTGTAACACGTCTATTAGTTGGATCTGTTTCAGAATACGTTACTCGTAATGCTAGAACTGATGTTATCATCGTTCGTACAGATACAGATAATAGTAAAATCTAAATGAAAATGGCAAAAAGGCTGAGACAAATGTCTCGGCCTTTTTTCTTATCAAGAGGTTGAAAATGAGATGTCCTTGGGCAGATAGTTCTAAAGAAATGCAGGAGTATCATGATACTGAATGGTGTAAGGTAAGTCATGACGAAAGATACTTCTTTGAAATGTTGACACTGGAGTTGTCGCAAGCTGGATTGTCATGGGAAACGATTATCAAGAGGCGAAGTGGCTATCGGACTTTATTTGACGGATTTGATATTGATGCAGTCGCAAAATTCGATGATGCCAAAAAAGAAGAATTATTAAAAGATCCACGGATCATCAGAAATAAGCTGAAAGTTAACGCGACGATCAATAATGCTAGACAGATTCAAGTGATGCATGAGAATAATCAGAGATTTTCTGATTATATTTGGAGCTTTGTTGATAATAAACAAATAGTGAATCATTATGAAGATATGTCAGAAATGCCAGCTCAGACAAAGTTATCTCAAGATATTAGTAAAAATTTGAAAAAAAGAGGCTTTAGATTCGTTGGACCGACGATAATCTATTCATTTTTACAATCAGTTGGAGTAATTAATGATCATTTAGATAGCTGTGATTTCAAATAGAAGTTTTTTTCAGTATAATAGAACCAATGGAGGATAATTATGAATTCTGAAACTATTAGTAAATTAGCCGAGTGGCTAGATAAGAACGATGTGGATATTGAAAAGAAAACTGAAAAATTGGATGCCTCAAAAGTTTATGACATTATCGATTCTTTGGAAGTATTGAGAAAGCCTATCAAAGACTATTTTGATATGACAGAAGACGATTATTATCAAAATGAGTCTGATCACAGACTTACTCTACAAAACCCAACTCGTAAATTGAGCGAGTTACATGATCGAATCCAAGTTAACCACGTTGATGGATCTCTCTCTGATCACGAGATCAACTTCACATATAACCATGAAGATCCTTATGTTAAAGGCGAGTATAATATTAAAACTGATTTGAACTTGGTTAACTATTCATTTGTAGTTATCGGAGCTGTTTACAACAATACAATTGTCGCTGATATTAGAAACTCTATTTCAAAAGATGCGATCCTTTCTATTGGATTGGCAGCTAGAGCAATTGAGGAATGGCAATAGTGGAATTAATAACTGTTAAAGATTTATCTTTACAAAATGAAGGTTACTTTGCGTTTAAGCATGTGACCTTTTCTTTAACCCAAAATGAAATTTTGAGTATTGTTGGTGACAGTGGTAGTGGAAAATCACAATTGTTAGAAACGTTAGCGAAGATGAAGACGGCAGATAGTGGCAAGATTGAATACACTCCTGGAGTTAGAATCGGATATTTACCACAATTTGATCCACAGATTATTACTAAGTCTGTGCGTAATTACTTAGAAGAGATTCGCAGATTCACTGGTAAATTGGCCGTTAGCCAAAAGCAACTCAAAGAACTTATTGCCTATATGGGGATGAGTCCTTATTTGGATAGACAAATCAGACAATTATCCTATGGACTGAAACAAAGATTAGATTTTTTAGCTGCAGTAGCAGGCCACCCCAATGTCTTGTTGCTGGATGAACCTTTTTCATTTCAAAATAGTAAGTACACTAGCAATATGTTAGATATTATTGGAGATCTGAAGCAAAATGGCTCAGGTATCATTATTGCCAGTACCTACCAAGATAGTAGTATTACCAATTACTTTGATAAGTTTTATATCATGAAAAATAAGTCCTTAGAAGAAGTTAAGAATAAGGCTGAAGAGATCAAGTGTATGCTTATCTTCACAGTGAAGTCTGATTCGATGGCCTTAACGACTGATATTAGTAAGTATCTGGCAAGTAATATCAGCAGTCTAGTTGAGTTAAGGATTCCTTTGGGGATGAAAGATTCCGTTATTAAAGAAATGATCGATCTGAACTATCAATTTGAGGGGGCAAGGATCCTTGAAGGTTAAAGTGTTGTTAATTAATTTTATTAATTTAATATTACGTAATTTCTTATATCCAACCTTATTGATGATCTTTTTGTCATTTGAATTGGCAATAAATTCGTTACTAGAATTGAATATGAATCAAAAGTTTGGACTCTTAGTAATCGGTGTTTTCTTCGTATCACTATTAACAAGCATGAATTTCTTAAAAAACGACGCCGCAGTCAATCGTTATCTGTTTCAAAAGATCAATAATTACTGGCTATATTTCTTGATGCAGGTTTTAACTTTAACCATAGTAGCCATTTTTAGTGCCATTGTAATGTCGATATTTAGCTTCACGTTCAGCATAAACTCAATAGTTGCCATATTGCCATTAGCCACAACTGGCCTTGTGGGTGTAGGTATAGCCTTCATTTGTAAACCACAGTGGAATAATCACCCATACATCGCCCAGATAGGTATAGTAGTATTTGTATATATTGCGCTGGCAGGAACTGGGGATAATATCTTGAATTATATCCAATGGTTCATTCCACCAGTGTCAAAAGTGATTACGATTTTTCAGGAGCAGTCCTCAATTAGAGCATTGATTCCAGTTTCGATACAACAATTGGTTTATTCATGTGTCTTGATTATTCTAAGTGGCACTTTTTATGAAAAGAAGATGTCTAATTAGTCACTGTCTAGATTGAACAGTTAGGGAGGACTTTTTTTATGAGTAGTATTTATTTACGTCAGGCTAAAGCTGATGATTTAAAAAGAGTTATTGAGATTATTAACGGTGAAAAGAGTGCCTTATTGGTACGTGGGGTGAATCAGTGGCAACAAGGTTATCCTGATGAAGAGATATTGAAACAAGATATCGAAGAGGGTATTAATTATGTCTTGATCCTTGACGGCGAAATTGTCGGGACAGCAGCACTACAACAAGGCTATGATAAGAGTTATCAGAGTATTTCAGGTTCATGGAGTGATGAGTCAGAAGTTACTTATTCTATTATTCATAGAATTGCTGTGGAATCAGGTCATCAAGGTGAGAAATTGACCACGGCACTGATTCAACAATTGTTAACAATATCTTATTATTTGGGATATCACGATATCAGAATAGATACTCATCCCGACAACCGGGTAATGCAGCACGTTATTACCGATAATAGATTCATTGAACGTGGAAATATTACTTTGGATATCGATCAAGGTATACGAAAAGCCTACCAAATCATTTTGAAATAGAATGTTGAAAAGTTGAAAATATCTGTGAAAATTGTTGCACAAGTTAGTATTACTGTGTGAAAATAGAGGTTCAGGATAAGTTGTATCCCAAGAATTCATCCTGAACGATTCAAAAAAACCATCTGAATCGGATGGCTTTTTTACTATTTTTTTATTAAAAAAATGATAGTATTGAGATATTGGGAGAACAGAAAATTGAATATTAAAAATTTTGTTAAAAAAGTTTTAAGACCAAAGCCTTCCGCACTCATTTCAGCGCAAACTGATAGTCTTATGCGAAGGTTGAAACCGAGACGGTTCGTTACTGATTATATTACTGATGTTTATAATAATAATGTTAGACCGAATGTGTCAGATAACACGGTGACTCTTTCTGTTCTGACTGATACTCACGCCAAAGCGGTTGCTAGTGCATCATACTATGGAATTAATGGGATCCGTCATATAATTGAGGCTAACAGTGCAGTGGATGATTTGGATATTGATCTAAATGTCCACTTAGGAGACTTGATAGACGGCAGTGATAAGCCAGAGATTAGTCGTGGATTGTTGAGATTTGCCGTTGAGAACTATCAAAATAATGAAAAACCATTTTACATTGCTGAGGGTAATCATGATGAAAATGACAAGTATGATGAACACAAATTCGTCAGCTCTGCCTCATTCAATCGTGATGATTATGATAATTTAGTTACAAAGTTTGACTTTCAACAGTCAAAAATTTTGCGATTGAATCCAGTTTCAAAAGTAAGTTGGTTTGATAAGGGTGACGTTAGGATCATATTCTTGAATACTAGCGATATCCCGTATATTTTGAATAATGGTTCAAAAAAATATGATGTTAAGAAAGTTAGAGGAATCAGGGAGCAACAAATATCTGATTTAATAACTATTCTTGAGGATACGGTAGATAAGCATGTTGTCGTTTTTGGCCATGCTAATTTGATAAGCCCAAGTGGCCGTAGTGCGCTTAATTTTAATGGCGATTTGATTCAACAACTATTTGTAAGTTTCAACAACAAAGATCGCGGGCAGATAAAGAATGAACTTACAGGTGATTTTGGAGTAAATTTACGCTATGATTTTTCATCAACGGGAATTTCTAAAGTGTCCAATTATATTTGCGGACATATGCATTATGAAAAATATTACAATGTTTCAGGTATTAACCATATAATATTAAACTGTTCGGCTTTGATGGGGAAAAAGCACGGATTGACTACGGATTATAATAAGAAGTGGGATAGAAAATATAATGAAATTTCTGAATTAGCTGGATATTTTGTCAATATTGATCCCGACAAGTTACGGTTGCAAATTTTTGGTTACGGAGCAGCAACACGATATGTAAGTTTTGAGATATAAGGGAGAATTATTATGTGTGGAATCGTCGGATTTGTAGACAAGAACATTGCTGATAAAGCACCAGTAATTGAATCTATGATGGATACAATCAAACACCGTGGGCCAAACAGTTCAGGTGAATTAATTGACGGATCTGTAGCACTAGGTTTTCGTCGCTTAAGTATTATCGATATAAAAAGTGGTATGCAACCAATTTATAACGAAGATAGAAGTAAAGCCATTATTTTTAATGGTGAAATTTATAATTATCAAGATGTAAGAAAAGATCTATTAAAAGCTGGACATATTTTTGCAACAGACACAGATACAGAAGTTCTATTACACGGATTCGAAGAGTGGGGCATTGTTGAACTACTGAAGAGGATTCGTGGGATGTTTGCTTTTGTTATTTATGACTTAGAAACAGGCGATATAACTGGTGCAAGGGATTTCTTTGGTATCAAGCCATTGTATTATTATAATCGTCAAGGAACTTTCATTTTTGGTTCTGAGATCAAGTCATTTTTGAAGCACCCTAATTTCAAAAAAGAACTGAATAAAGCCGCATTGAAGCCTTATTTGACGTTCCAATACTCAGCACTTAATGAAACGTTCTTCAAAAATGTCTTCCGTATTCCAGAAGGTCACTACTTTACCTTTAAAAAGGGTAAGTTAAGTATCAAGAAATATTGGGATATGCAATTCAAAGAAAATAATCTTAGTTTCGAAGATACAGTCAAAAGAATCGATGAATCATTACGTGATTCCGTTAAGGAACATGCTATAAGTGATGTTCCAGTTGGCTCACTTCTATCAAGTGGAGTCGACTCAAGTTACGTTACAGCAATTTTGAAACCACAACATACATACTCGATTGATTTTGATACAAGTACTTATGAAGAAGGTAGTTCTGCCAAGGTTTTGGCAGATAAGTTAGGATTGGAGAACACTCGTGGAGTTGTAACGAAGGATGAAGCTATCAAAGCAATGCCTTTGATTCAATATTACATGGATGAACCTGATTCTAACCCTTCGTGTGTACCGCTGTATTTCCTAACAAAATTGGCAAGTAAAGATGTCACGGTAATTTTGTCTGGTGAAGGTGCGGATGAATTATTTGCTGGATATGCCAACTATGGATATCATTCACATTCAAAGGCCATTCGTATATTCGCAGAGGATCTAAAGAAACTTCCTAAGAGTGCACGTTATAGTTTGGCACATGGATTAAAGAAGATGCCAAACTTCCCTGGAAGATTGCATCTATATGAATCAACTGCCAAAGCTGAAGAATTCTTCATTGGCCAAGCTAAGATATTTACAGAGCAAGAAGCAGCTGACTTAGTTAAGCCAGACTTTGAAAAGTCACGTTCAGTCAAAGATATTGTTATGAAAAGCTATAGCAAAGTCACAGAATATAGTGATGAAGTGAAAAAGATGCAATATCTTGATTTACATCAGTTCATGTCCAATGATATTTTGCTAAAAGCCGATCGAATGAGTATGGCTAATTCAATGGAATTGCGTGTGCCATTCCTCGATAAAGAAGTAGCCAAAGTTGCAGAAGGTATCCCAACTAAGTACTTACTTAATAGTAAGGATAGTAAATATGCCTTGCGTGTCGCTGCCGAGAGAGCATTACCAAAAGAGTGGGCAAAACGTGAGAAACTAGGTTTCCCAGTACCTATTCGAGACTGGATTCGTACAGAAGATGTTTACCATAAGTTTTATAAACTATTTAGTGAAGACTATGTGAATGAATTCTTCGATCAAGACAAGATTTTGAGCATGTTGGACGGATTTTATAAAGGTCAAAATGATGATCGTCGTAAAATTTGGACAATTTATACATTTTTGATTTGGTATAAGGTTTTCTTTATTAATGATGGACAAAAACCAACCGAAAATTAGGCGTAACAGAACACGCCTAATTTCCGAGCATTAACGCAAATAGTTTCGGCATTCACGAAAGTGAATACCGGAACTATTTTTGTTAAGCGGAAGAAATTGTGTTCTGTTACGCGTTTGCGAAGCAAACAAGAAGCAAGACTGAACTTGAACTAAAAATTTCAATAAAAGAAATTGTGTTCTGTTACGCGGTGGGTTAAAAGCAAAAAAGTACACCGTTATAGCGGTACCTTTGAAAGAGTAATAAGTATTAAATTATTGTTAGCATACGAATTTAATATGAAATAAATTAATATTTTTTTACGGACGAATCCTTGATATGACAGGTCTACAGAGATAAATCCTATATAGGTATCGTTGTATAAATGGGATTATGGTATAATTTTGGTTGAAATGTGTGTAATTATAAAATATATGAATTAAATAAAGTAAGAGGTTGATACCTATCGAAACTGAATCAGGAAAAAAATTCACGCCGGTATTATTAGGTAGTGATATGAATGTATATGGTATGGCGCGTGCGTTCCATGAATTATATGGTGGTGTGGTTGATGCATATGCCGGTGCACAACTAGCACCCACACGTTATACAGAAATTATAAATTTGACTATTTATCCTGGATTTGCAGAAGATCCTGTTTTTATTAAAAAAATGCGTGAAATTGCCAAGAAATATGAGAATCATGACGAACCAATCATTTTGATCGGTTGTGGGGATGGATACGCTGAACTAATCAGTCAACACATGGAAGAATTGTCCAAGACATTTATCTGTCCATACGTTGGTTATGATTTACTTAAGTCATTGAACAACAAAGAAAGCTTCTATAAAGTTGCCGATGAACATAATCTTCCACATCCATTGACTAAGATAATCACTAAAGCTGCTTATGAGGACTCAGACAAGTCTGGCCTTGAAGTACCTTTTGATTTTCCAGTTGCCTTGAAACCAGCCAACAGTGTTGAATGGTTGGATATTAATTTTGAGGGTAGGAAAAAGGCTTTCACTATTCATTCGAATGAAGAATATATGGATATAGTAAGCAAGATTTATGATAATGGTTATAATTCTGATCTTATTCTTCAGGACTTTATACCAGGTGATGATTCTAACATGCGTGTTTTAAATGCATATGTTGATAAAGAAAATCACGTTAAAATGATGTGTTTGGGACATCCAATCTTGGAAGACCCAACACCCCAATCAATTGGTAACTATGTAGCAATCGTTCCAGAATTCAATCAAGATGTTTATGACTTAGTTCAAAAATTCTTGGAAGATATTGAGTTCACTGGATTTGCTAACTTTGACATGAAATATGATGCACGTGATAAGACATTTAAGTTCTTCGAAATAAATCTTCGTCAAGGTAGAAGTAGCTTCTTTGTTACATTGAATGGCTATAATCTTGCTAAATACGTAGTTGAAGATTATATTGAAGATAGTCTAGATAAACAGCCTACAGTTTATGCTAACAAGAATAAGGCGCAACACAAGTTGTGGCTTGGTATACCTGTTAAAGTCTTCAGAAAATACGCAGCTGACAATGAAGCCAGTGAGTATGCTGAAGAATTAATTAAGCAAGACCGTACCGGTACTACTGTTTTCTATGACAAGGACAAGTCCTTCAAACGTTGGTTGTTAATGACTTATATGTTCCACAATTATGTGAAACGTTTTGATAAGTACTTCCAAGCAAATAAAGGACGCGACTTCAAAAAATAGGAGGGTTTTTTATTAGATGGATGAATTAAAAGAATACAAGGTAAGTAAAATTGAGTATTCCAAGATTTTGATTTGTGTGGATTCAGATGATTTCACATCGTCGAAAAATGCCTTTAATTACGCCTGTTCTTTGGCGAGACATTATGGTGCTGAACTAGGAATAGCGTCAGTATTGGAGACAGGAGATCTGAATATATTTCAGTCACTTGATCCAGAGGTATTAAAAGACCGCCGTAATGAAATTAAAGAGTTGCTTGAATCATATGGACAAAAAGCTAAGACATATGGTGTAGAAAACGTACACCTAATGGTTACAGAAGGTAATCCCGGATCAGTTATTGTTGAAAAAGTGATACCAAGCTTCAAACCAGATTTAGTAATCGTCGGAGTAGAAGAGAAGAATCGCCATCGTAATACGATAGGTTCACAGGCATCAAAAATTGTAAATAATTCTAGAGTTTCCGTTAGTGTTATTAGATAAGAGCGCCAAATCACACGGGAATTTCCGAGCATTAACGTAAATAGTTTCGGCATTCACGAAGTGAATACCGGAACTATTTTTGTTAAGCGGAAGAAATTGTGTGATTTGGCGCGTTTCAGCAAGTTTAGCAAAGAAGAAAGCAAAGCAGAAAAACAAAAGAAAAAATTAATAGAGAAGCAAAGAAAACAGAGTGAGTTCTTATACATTAGTTTCAGCAAGTTAAGCAAATGAAAAAAGTCAAAGCGAGTTTTCAAACGCTTAAAAGGAAAGAATAAAATTAATAGAGAAGCAAAAAAGGCAAAATGTGGTTTAACGTACCTCAGAATTCCAGCAAGTTAACCAAGCAGACCATAATTTTTTTAATAAAAAACAAAGAGTGATATAGTAGTAGTTAAAATCTCAAATGGTGGTGAATGTATTGTTTACTAGTAAAATCATCGGTGGTGCTGGGGATATGGTAAATGCCAAGCCTGCTGATTATAAAGAAAATTTGTACTTAGCTGTAAATGGTGCTTGGCAAGAACACGCAGAAATACCTGCTGACAAACCTCGTACCGGTGGATTCATGGATCTTGACGAAGGTGTCGAGAAGTCACTTATGAAGGAATTCCACGAATTCGCAAATGATGAAGGAAAGATCAATGATGACCTAATGTTACAAGCCGTCAAACTATATCGTTTGACTAATAACGTTGAGCACCTTAATAAGTTCCATCATCAACCGATTCTAAAAGATATCCAAAAGATCAATGATATAACAAGCCTACAAGAATTCAGTGATAATCTGGCTGAACTCTCGAAGAATGGCTTCCCATTACCTATTGATATTTCAATTGATGCCGATATGAAAGATACATCCAAAAATGTAGTCTATATTGGTGGGGCAAGTTTGATTTTGCCTGATAAGACTTATTATGCTAAAGGAAATAAGTCTGGTGAGCAATTATTAGCTAAGTTCTCCGAAGTAGCAACAAAATTGCTATCAATGATTGGATATAACCTTGATGACGCCAAGGCAATTGTCCAAAAAGCGTTAGAGTTCGATAAGTTGTTGGTCCCTATTGTTAAAGGTTCAGAAGAGTGGGCAGATTATACTAAGATGTATAACCCAATGCCATTTGATGAATACGTTACTAAGTCAGATTCAGTCGACTTGTCATCTCAAGTAACAGAACAAATTAATGACACACCAAAGATGGTTATCATTACTGAACCTAGATATCTAGATAATTTGAATAAAATCATCAATGAAGATACTTTTGAAAATATCAAAGCTTGGATGATGGTCAACTTCTTAACTGGCAATGCATCTAGTCTAGATGAAGAGTTCCGTCAAGTTATTGGTGAGTATAATCTTGCCTTAAGTGGTGCTAAAGAATTACAAAACCGTACTAAGTTTGCTTATCACAGAGCTGCTGGCATTTTCAGCCAAGTAGTTGGTGTTTATTATGGTAAGAAGTACTTTGGTGAAGACGCTAAAAAAGACGTTCGTAATATGATTAAGACAATGATCTCAATTTACGAGCAACGAATCAGCGATAACACTTGGCTAAGTGAAGACACTAAGAAAAAGGCTATTGTTAAGTTAGATAAGATAGAAGTTAAAGTTGGTTATCCAGATAAGATTGATGATATTTACAATAAGATAAGTATTAATGAAAATGATTCATTGTATGATAACTTACGTGAAATCAGAAAAATCTTTATTCAAGATTCACTTGACCAATATCATAAGTCAGTTGACCGTACAAAGTGGCTGATGCCAGGACATATGGTCAACGCTTGTTACGATCCATCAAGGAATGATATCACATTCCCTGCAGCTATCTTGCAAGCACCATTTTATAGCTTGGATCAAACAAGTAGTGAGAATTTTGGTGGTATTGGAGCAGTTATCGCCCATGAAATCTCACATGCCTTTGATAACAACGGAGCTCAATTCGATGAGTTCGGTAATATGAATAATTGGTGGACCAAAGAAGATTATTCTAAGTTTACTGAGTTAACACAGAGCATGATTGACGAATTCAACGAAGTTCCATTTGCTGGCGGTAAAGTTAATGGTAAGTTAGTAGTGAGTGAAAACGTAGCCGACGTCGGTGGATTACGCTGTGCATTAGAAGCAGCCAAGACAGAAGACGATTATGATGTTAAAAAGTTCTTCATTAACTGGGCTCGCGTTTGGAGATTAAAAGCAACACAAGAATTCAACGAATTACTATTATCAACAGACGTACACGCACCAGGCCCATTACGTGCTAACGTACAAGCACAGAATATGGATGAATTCTACCCAGCCTTTGACGTTACAAAAGATGACGGTATGTGGCTCGATGAAGATAAGAGAGTTAATATCTGGTAAGAGCAAAAGCAGAGCGCCACAACACGCGGTTAATTTCCGAGCATTAACGCAAATAATCCTGGTATTCACGAAAGTGAATATCAGGATTATTTTTGTTAAGCGGAAGAAATTGCGTGTTGTGGCGCGTTTCAGCAAGTTAGAATCCCCCATACCACCCAAAATAAATATTCTAAAAATGCTATAATATTTATGAGATTTTAAAAATTAAAGAGGCCGTGACATCTGTCCAGCCTCTTTTTGATAGGTGAAGGTGACCAAATGGCATATATTGAAGTCAAAAATGAGTACAAACGTTATCAAATGGGTGAAACACAGATTATTGCTAACGATGATTTAACATTTGATATCAAACGTGGAGAACTTACTGTGATATTGGGCCCCAGTGGTGCCGGTAAATCTACAGTCCTTAATATATTGGGTGGAATGGATACTCCTAGTGATGGTCAAGTTATTATTGATGGAACTGATATCGCACAATTTTCAGAACGTCAATTGACTGAATATCGCCGAAACGACGTTGGTTTTGTTTTTCAATTTTATAATTTGATCCCTAACCTAACTACTAAAGAAAACGTTGAGTTAGCTTCAGCAATTGTTGATGATGCACTAGATGCAACAGAGGTTTTGAATCAAGTTGGCTTGAGCGGACGTATTGATAACTTCCCATCTCAATTATCTGGTGGTGAGCAACAACGTGTCGCAATTGCACGTGCCTTGGCTAAGAATCCAAAGCTTCTATTGTGTGATGAACCAACAGGTGCTCTAGATTATGAGACCGGTAAGCAAGTGCTGACTCTGCTACAAGATGCAAGTCATAAGGATAATAAGACAGTTGTGATCATTACTCACAACTCGGCTCTAGCTGCTATGGCCGATAGAATTATCAGGATCAACGATGCCAAAGTACGCTCAGTTGAAGATAATTCAACTCCAACACCAGTACAAGATATTGAATGGTAGGTGAATAGATTGAAACCATTGACTAGAAATATGTACAGAGATATCGGCAAGTCAAAAGGAAGATTCATTGCTATTATCCTGATCATCATGCTTGGTGTTTTGACCTTTGTCGGTGTCAAAGCAGCAGGTCCCAGTTTGAACGATTCCTTAGATAAGACGGTCACAGCTAAGAAGTTATCTGATATTCAAGTTATATCAACGACTGGATTTACCAAGAAAGATATAGATTTGGCTCAGAAGACTAAGGGTGCCAAAGCTGAAACTGTCAAATACAAACAAGTCACTGGAGGCAAAAGTCACGTAGCCATTTCCTTATATGGATATAAAAAAGCTAATAATCAAAATCAATTAATTGTTAGAAGTGGACGTTTACCCAAGAATAATAGTGAAATAATTTTGGATCAAGTTGCTAAAACCAAATATAATTATAAACTTGGTGACAAGTTCACTTTTGATAAATCAGCTGACTTGAAGTCACGGACTTACAAAGTGGTCGGATTCGCTAGTTCGCCACAATATATTGATAATGAGTCTCGTGGTTCTAGTAATGTAGGTGATGGAACTGTCAGAATGTTTGCTTATATTTATGATAAACAGATGAACTTACCATTTGCCACAGAGCTTAATGTTAGATTCAAGAGTTTACAAGCTAAGAATACCTTTACGAATAGTTATAAAGATGCTGTAGATGATAAGGTGGATTCTTTAAAGGCTCGATTCAAAAATCGTGCTTCAACACGAACTAAGAGTCTACTTGGTGACAACTTGTCTGTGATCAATTCACAACAAGAACAACTAGATCAAGCTAAGTCACAACTACAACAAGCCAAGTCCTTGGGAAGTGATGTTACTTCTCAAGAACAGACATTGAATGCACAACAAGCTAAGTTAACAGCGGCCAAAAAGAAATTGCAGGAACAGACCAAGACAACTTATACTTGGCAGACAAGAGAGGACTTACCGGGATTCTCAGACTATGGTGAATCTTCAGATAGAATCGCTGCTATAGCCAATGTCTTCCCAGTCTTCTTCTTCTTAATCGCGGCCTTGATAACATTCACTACAATTACAAGAATGATCGAAGAAGCTCGTGGTCAAATCGGTACATTCAAAGCACTAGGTTATACCAAGTGGGAGATAGCTAAGAACTACTTCTACTATGCCTTAGCCGCAGGATTGATCGGGACGATTATGGGGGCGGTGATTGGTAATGAGTCATTACCAAGGATCGTTCTAGCACTTTATAAACAGTACATACCACTGACGTGGGATGTTAAATTCCAGTGGGTCTATGCTTTACTAGCATTGGCTTTCTCACTTATTGCTACTGTGGCAGCGGCGATGATCGTTGTCAGACAAGAGTTGTCAGAAGGACCAGCTGACTTGATGCGACCTAAAGCTCCTAAGTCAGCTAAGAAGATTCTTTTGGAGAGAATCAAACCTTTGTGGAATCATCTTAGTTTCAATCGCAAAGTTAGTTATCGTAATTTGTTTAGATTCAAGTCAAGAATGTTTATGACGATCATTGGTATAGCTGGTGGTACGGCATTGATATTGACTGGATTCGGTATTCAAAACTCAATCGGAGCCAGTGGAACTCGCCAATATAATGAGATATTCAACTATCAGGCAGTTGTCAGATTAACAAAAAATAATCAGACGAAAAAGGCTCTGAAAGTTCTAAATGACAGTAAACAATATCGTAGTAGTACCGCTATAAGTGCTACAACTGGTAAGGTTTTCGCCAATGGTAAAAACGTTGACGATGTGAATATTTATACTCCTGAGAATAAGGACTTTTCTAAATATATTCATCTTGAGAATACTAAGAAAAACAAAACAATCAAGTTAAAAGATAATGAAGTGGTTTTGACTAAGAAGATGGCTAATACCTTGAATGTCAAGGCTGGTGACAGTATAAAAATTAATACCACTAATAATAAAGGTGGAAAAATCAAAGTTTCAGCTGTAACTCAAAACTTTGTCGGTCATTTTATGTACCTCAATAAAGAGACCTATAACCAACTGTTCAAAACTCAGCCTAAGGTTAATACCTTGTTGGTCAATCTATCAACGCAGACTAATAAACAGCGCAATAGTTTGGCCAATAAGCTATTGAATCATGGTGGAGTGGTCGGAACTAGTTATACATATGATCAACAATCAACAATTGCTAAGATGACATCGTCATTGAAGCCGATCGTCTTGATATTCATTCTCTTGTCAGGTGTATTGTCATTTGTCGTCTTGTATAATTTGACCAATATCAACGTCTCAGAACGAATCAGAGAATTATCGACTATCAAAGTTCTAGGATTTTATAATAATGAAGTTACCATGTATATCGTTCGTGAGAATATAATCTTGACGATCATGGGAATTATTGTAGGTTATGGAGTTGGTAATCTATTAACAGCGTATATTTTGAATCAAGCCTCAACGCCACTAGTCATCTTCCCATTAACGATAAGCGTTATCGGCTATATTGTGGCGACAGTATTGATGATACTATTCACGATGATCGTCATGTTGATAACACATCAAAAACTAAAGGGTATCGATATGATTGGTGCATTGAAGTCGAACGAATAAATAAATTGTGGTAAACTTAAAGCCAGCTTTAAGAAAGAAGTGCGTATAGTGGAAACGAAGATTTCTGAAAAACAATATAGAATTGGTGATTTTGCACAAGTAACTGGACTGAGCAGTCCGACACTTAGATATTATGAAAAAGAAGGCCTGATCAAGCCACATCGCACAGATAATGGCCTACGTTATTACACAGATCAGGATGCAGGATGGATCAAGTTCTTATTGCATTTAAAAAGTACCGGCATGACGATCGAACAACTCAAGAAATATGTACAATGGCGTGCCGAAGGTGATTCTACGATTGATAAGAGAGTCGCCTTGTTGCAAGAAGTGCATGATAATTTTGAAAAAGAATTCGCAGAATTACAACACAGTTGGACAATCTTAAATGACAAGTTGGATTGGTATAAAGGAAAAGTTAATGGACATATCGAAGATAGCGAGAGCTTTGCTAGATATTTGAAACGACTCAATCACCAAGAGTAGAGCGTGACAAGCCACGGGAATTTCCGAGCATTAACGTAAATAATCCTGGTATTCACGAATGTGAATATCAGGATTATTTTTGTTAAGCGGAAGAAATTGTGGCTTGTCACGCGTTTCAGCAAGTTTGAGGATAATAAAGATAAGAGCTAAACCGCATTAATAAATAAAGAGTGTTAAGCGGAAGAAATTGTGGCTTGTCACGCGTTTCAGCAAATTTGAGGATAATAAGGAGGTGGCAAATAATGATAATAAAAGCACATAAACAAGGAAATTCGATGATGATTACTTTACCAAGCTTTTTAAAAGTAGAAGAAGGAACCAGCTTTGAACCCAGAATGTTAGAAAATGGAACTATTGAGCTTGTGCCTACCACAAAGAATCCTAGTTCAATGAAAGAACTTTTCAAAAATTGGAATGGAAAATATAACCCGGATCCTGAAATGAAAGACTGGGATAATATTAACCCGTCAGGAAACGAAATAATGTAACCATAAAGGGAGCAATAAACGCAATAAAAAGTGTTTATCGTTCTCTTTGTTTTTATTTTTTTAAAACTTCTCTTGACTTGAAGTTCACTTCAAGGTGTTCAATAGTTTTTGTAATCAATTAGAACAAAAAAGGAAGAAACTTAATGGCAAAATTTGAAGAATTAAAGGACGAGGGCGTATTTCCAGTTGGAGATAAGAATGAAGCCTATGCAAAATACTTTATCGGACAAAGTTATCTACAGAATTTAGTATCATCAGATGACAATATCGATGTTTCCGTTGGAAATGTAACTTTTGAGCCGGGATGTCGTAATGATTGGCATATTCATCATGATGGTTTCCAAATACTTCTAGTAACTGGTGGAACAGGCTGGTATCAAGAAGCTGGAAAACCAGCTCAACTATTGAAGCAAGGTGACGTAGTTGCAATCCATGAAGGCGTTAAACATTGGCATGGTGCAACAAAGGATAGCTGGTTTAGTCATGTGGCTATTACAAAAGGAACTTCAGAATGGCTAGAAAAAGTCAGCGACGCAGAGTACGCAAAATTAGGTTAAAACTATAAATCTTAAGGAGAAATTAAATGTCAGTAGAAAATAAAGTAGTCGTAATTACAGGAGCATCATCAGGAATCGGTGAAGCTACCGCAAAGTTATTAGCAAGTAACGGTGCAAAGGTTGTATTAGGTGCCCGTCGTGAGGAAAAACTCGCAAAAATCGTAGCAGATATTGAATCCGCCGGTGGCACTGCAGCTTATAAAGTAACAGATGTTCGTGATCCAAAAGAAGTCTCAGCACTAGTTCAATTGGCCAATGATAAATATGGTAAGTTAGATGTTATTTTTAACAATGCCGGTATCATGCCATCTTCACCAATCAGTGCCTTACACACAGATGAATGGAATGACATGATCGACATCAACATAAAAGGTGTTTTGAATGGTGTTGCCGCAGTTATGCCAGAATTCACTAAACAAAAACATGGCCACATTATTACAACTTCATCAGTTGCTGGAATCAATAGTTACCCCGGTGCTGGAGTTTATGGAGCTACTAAGTTTGCTGTTAGAAACTTGATGGAAGTTATCCGTATGGAAAGTGCTCAAGAAGGTACAAATATCAGAACTTCTACACTATATCCAGCCGCAATCAATACAGAATTGTTGAACACAATTACTGATAAAGATGCAAGAAAAGGTATGGATGCATTGTA
Organism: Companilactobacillus allii; assembly: GCF_001971585.1. NCBI lineage: Bacteria > Bacillati > Bacillota > Bacilli > Lactobacillales > Lactobacillaceae > Companilactobacillus > Companilactobacillus allii. The sequence continues at coordinate 973,803 of NZ_CP019323.1, forward strand.
TAACCAAGTTGGAATCGCTCCAATTTCAATTGCTAGAGTAGTTCAATTCGCCATTGACCAACCAGAAGAAGTCAATGTTAATGAATTTACAATTTACCCTACAAAACAAGCTTAATAATTCATACAGAGGTGATGGCACTCCAAGTTATTGTACCTGTGTATGAGCCAGACGTTGGTTCATTAGGAAGATATAATCTTAATCCGGCCGTTGGTATCCAAGTGATCGAACTCAAAGGACTACCAGATGCAGTGCTTTCAATGACAACAGATCCATCTGCCAGACTTGAATACGTTCCATCTGGATCGTAATATCTCAAGTCTGAATCAAGGACTTGATTCGTGTTATCTGTGTCTTTTTTGTAAAGTGGGGTTGAGGAGATTTGAATCTGACTTTTACCGTCAATCCCTCTTCTACTATCATCAACCGTTAATACATTATTTGGAGAATTAGTTGCCTTTGTTCTATCGAATAACTTGGCACCGGGTTGTTGTAGGTGTGATCCAAATGAAATATCACTTGGATCTAACGATATACCACCGGTCGCAAAATTAATTGTAGTAAATGGACCATTTGAACTGTAATTTTCACTATCAGAGTTGGTACCAGAGATTGTAGGCGCTGTCGTCAGCGTCTCTTTGGTATCAACTTTTGCTATCTTATAAAATATTTCGACAGTGTGTTTTTGATTGAGATCAAAATTCAAGGCACTGCCACTACCACTGTTGGTGGGACTAGATAAAATCACCTCATCATATCCTTTGTTAGAATTGTAATCTTGAGTGATATTGACGCTGTTATTGATCATGGTTCCCTTCAGCATAAGAATAGTGTTATCAAGGGCAACAGTCTGTAGTGTTGAGCCTTTTCTAATGGGGATGACCAACTTACCATTAGCCAAAGTACCAGTGCTACTTTTGTTAGTCAGAGTGTCACTTAAGACTAGTTGATCACCAGTCATAACGTTGTTTAAGACTGAATCACTGTCAGCACCAGTCTGTGTATCAGCAAGCTCGATTTTTTGTGAGATATCTGGGTCACCTTTAGTTAAGACATTCAACTTGGCCTTGTTAGTCTGACCAGTTTGGGTAGAAATTTTCCCAGTACTATCAGACTGTGAAACTTTGACCTTGGCATAATAGTAAGTTCCGTCATCACTTAGAGTAGTCGCAGCAGTGGTGTAGGATAAGCTACTTCCTTTACTAACAACAGTGTCACTTTTCCCATCGGCTGAAACCCTGTGCCACTCAATCGATGTTGAAACATTTCCGGCAGATGAATAACTACCTTGCAGTGTGAAAGTCGCCTTATCACCAACACTTGTAGTCTCATCATCGAGACCACCACCAACTTTTATCTTCGTACTATCAGATAAAGTCGTACCATCAGGATTAGTGTAGACACCACGGATCGTTACAGTACCGTCTTTGCCATCAGTATTTGATGAGACGACACCGGTATTCTCGTCCACACTTGCTATACTAGAATCACTACTATACCATTTGACCGTACCGGTAGCGTTATTTGGTATAGTATTTGTGTGCATAGAAGTAGTATCAGCAGTGGGATAGGTAAATAATCCAGACAAACTTGAAGTTAAGTTGTTGTATAGATAGTTACTACCAGAGCTTACCGTCATTGACTTGGCATTGATTGGATCAGATAAGGTATGAACGTTGATGACATTAGTATATGCTGTAGTATCAAATAATCCCCAAGAAACCAAAGTATACCAATCAGTCCACAGCTGATAATACTTCGTACCGATTGTACTAGGATTGATCGTGAGATTTTTGTCAGTACCTCCATTTGAAGATGAGACTTTGGAGTATATCAAGCCATCAGTAGATGAATACCATTGATAATGAGGACTGGCCGTGAGACTCAGTAGAGTGGAGAAGATAGAACGACCAGCATTGGTGTATAGAGTTATAGGATTATTGACAGTAGTGTAATTGTCAGTATCGGGCTGTAAGTCATAACCAGAAGTTAACCAAATACCTATGATCTTAATAGGTGGGTCAGTTGGCGTCTTAGCCGAAGCTGCTGAAACATCGTATTGTAATTGGAAGTTGCCATCAGACAGAGTAGAAGTTACCTTTATCAGACAGAAAAAAGTTACAGCACACAAAATAGCTGCAACAATTCTTTTGAATTTACACCTCATGTTAAATATTCACCCTCATTTTTTGATATTAACCGCTATTATTATTGCACGATAAGACTTTAAAATATGTCATAATCCGAAAGAAAATATATCATTAAATGAGTTTAATACAATTAGCGTAATATAAAATATCTTCTAAAAAAATCAGGCGTAGAGTACACTAAGAGTATTACTTATAAGAGGGGGATACGTGAATGCTTAATGTACAACATGTGAGTAAGAGCTTTGGTACGTTAAAGGCGCTTGATGACATCAATTTCACAGTTCCAAACGGCCATATTTTAGGGCTGATTGGTCAAAATGGTGCTGGTAAATCTACAACATTTCATAGTATTTTGAATTTCTTACATTATGATGGGGAAATAAGTTGGCAAAATAAACCAATAACTGAGTCAATTTTTGACCAAATTGGTTACTTACCAGAAGAAAGAAGTTTGATGCCCAAGTTAACAATTGAGCAACAAATAGTGTACTTGGCACGCCTAAAAGATAAACCAGCTAAGGAAATTCGACCAATAATCGATAGTTGGTTGGAGAAGTTTGCAGTTAAAGGGAATAAAAAAGATAAGATAAAATCCTTGTCTAAAGGTAACCAACAAAAAGTACAACTGATCTGTACATTGATCCATGACCCTAAGTTGATAATATTGGACGAACCTTTCAGTGGCTTGGACCCAGTCAATTCAGATCTATTGAAACAAGCTATCCTAGAAGCTAAGCAAAATGGTGCTTCGATCATCTTCTCGAGTCATGATATGGAGAATGTCGAAGAGATATGTGATAGCTTGGTTATGCTCAAAAATGGAAGAATAGTTCTGGATGGAACACTTGATGATGTCCGTGACCAGTTTGGTAAGACTAGATTATTTGTCACTACAGATTGGACTGCAGACAAGTTATCACAGTTGCCACACGTTGATTCAGTCGTGCAACAATCGCACAATCGATACTTGTTGAATCTAGATGATCCAAAAGCCGGTAAAGAAATATTTGATCTACTAACGCATGGTCAATATATAGAAGAATTCAGTCAACAACCACCGACTTTGAATGAGATATTCCGTATGGAAGCCGGTGATAATAATGAATAAAATGTGGATCGTAACTTTTGAAACATATTTGAGACAAGTTAAGTCTTGGAGTTTTGTTTCGTTAATATTAGGACCATTTGTTATTTTTGCTATTACGATCGGTGCTGGATATTTGAGCGCTAGTAGTTCCAGCAATAGTGACAAAATTGCTGTATTTGGCCAGAGTGAGTTGAAAACAGCATTTGTTAAACAGAATAAATCTGATATTGATACAAGCATTACAACAACCTCAAAGGCTAATAAAAGAATCAAAGCTGATAAATTAGCAGGATATTTAGTTTTAAAGACGCAAGATAATCAAGTAAAAGCAACTTATCATGGCTCAAGTTCCATTTCTAGTAGTTTGAAGGCCAAAGTAATGGCATTTTCTACAGGCGTTCAGCAACAAGTTAATTACGCTAATGCACAATTAACTTCGACACAAGCCAAAACACTGCAAACTCAGCCAAACTTCAAAGAAGTGATACGTAAGAAGACAGGCACAGATAACTTGGCCAAGATGATTTCATTTTGGATCATCGTCATCATGGTCTACACGATCCTCATTACTTATTCTTCAATAACTGCCCAAGAAATTGCATCTGAAAAGGGTACTAAGATCATGGAAGTGATTTTCTCCAGTACTACTGCAGTTAAGTATTTCATTGGGAAAGTGCTGGGAGTTTTATTGGTGATTCTGACGCAGATATTGATCTATCTAGTTGGTGGATTTGGGATGTTCAATTATGCCAAGCACGCTAGCCTCACCAAGGGAGCAATAGAGCAGAATAAGGATCTCATTGGAACCATTCTTCATAATATTTTGAGTATCAATCTAATCTATTTGTTGCTGGGAGTGGTTATCTATACTATTCTTGCAGCACTCTGTGGTGCTCTAGTCGCAAAAGCAGAAGATGCATCAAAGGCAGCTCAGCCAGTGACAATGTTGAGTATGGTTGCGTTCTTTATTACGTTCCCGTTCCAGAATAATCTAGGCGCTTTGCCAGTTAAGATACTGTCCTACGTGCCATTTTTCTCATCATATTTCATGCCAATGAGGATTATCAATGATGAAGCATCAATGGTAGAAGTTGTTATCTCAATGGGTATCTTAGTTATTGCCATCTTCTTAATGGCATATTATATCGGTAAAATATATCAAGGATTGATGTTACAGACCGATGATTCGAGTTTTTGGAAAAGATTAAAACGTGGAATTTCTTATAGCAAGTAGAGCGTAACAACACACGGAAATTTCCGAGCATTAACACAAAAAATGACGATCAACACGAAAGTGTTGACCGCCATTTTTAGCGTTAAGCGGAAGAAATTGTGTGTTGTTACGCGTTTGCGAAGCAAACACAAAGATCTAGTATCCTAAAATCCAGTCTAAACAATATAATTTTGAATTATAATTTAAATAATTATATACGTACTTATTGTTTTGTTAGAAGGATAAAGTGAGGCATACTTATAAGTGCAACTTGTCGGAGTGGTGGCTATCTTCTGGGAAGAGAGGTGGAAGCTATGATAGAGAATATTATGGTGGATATTTTGAACGAAAGGAATAGCGATGTATGTTTTCTTAGCATTACTTGTAATGCTAGTCGTATTGAGGTCAATCGTTATTGCAGTGGAGAAGCTGTTGATTGAAATCATGCGGTTAGTATTGATTTACAGGTTATTAAAAAAAGTGCTAAAAAAATAAGCCCTGACGACTTGGTAGGTCCAGGCTTATTTTTTAGCTAAACACTGTCACCACTTTGGTGGAGTTGTAACGGCAGACTGTACAGGTCTGTCGTTTTTTATTACAAACATAGTCTAGCAGGTTTAATAAAAAATCTCAATTATATAGGTTCCTAGAATACGGCACTGTATAATTGGACAGCGACAATAGCACCACAGATAGGTGCTACAACTGGTACCCAAGCGTATTTCCACTGACAAGAACCCTTGTGTGGGAATGGTAATATTGCATGAAGGATTCTGGGACCTAGGTCACGAGCTGGATTAAGAGCTGGACCAGTAGGACCACCGAATGAAATAACCAAACACATAACTAAGAATCCAAGACCAATAAAGTCAGCACGTGGATCAACATGATCTGACGTAAGTGCAACTGCACCGAAGACAAGCATGAAAGTACCAATAAATTCATTAATAAATCCGTTCAAACGACTGTTTTCAGCATCAATAGTAGAGAAAGTTCCAAGAATTGATTCAACGTTCTCAGTCTTATTGTAATAAGGTTTGTATGCGGCAACTACTAAGCCTTGACCAATAATTGCACCAATCATTTGGGCAATTATATAAGGTAGAACCTCTGACCATGGAAATTCACTATTAATAGCTAGTGCTAGTGTCATAGCTGGATTGATTTGGCCACCTGAAATTGGACCAAACATCATGGCTGGAATCATAACACCGATACCATAACCAAATCCAATTAAGATCCACCCACCGTGGAAGCCCTTGGTCCCCTTTAACTCAACATTTGCGACAGAACCATTACCTAAGGCTACCATGATAGCAGTTCCGATTAATTCTGCGATACAGCGTGTTAACAACGTATAGTGCATTATTTATACCCCTAATAATATTTTTAATAAAATTTGGAATGCAAAATCTGATTTGGACAATAAAAAAGTGCTTCAAAATGCGAAGCAATCCACTAACATATTTCAGAAAATAAATCAAAGTTTTTGCAAACGACATTTACTAGTGTACCATACAATCCATCTTTCTTAAGAGATTAATTAGAAAACTGGATAGTTTGGCGATAGATGATTATAATGGGAGTTAAATTTTAAGTAAGAGGTATAGGATATGAAAGTTCTAAGCTTGGTTAATTTAACAGATCACCAGAAAGAAAGAATCGAAAAGATTCCTGGTGTCGAACTTGCAGTTATTTCACCTAAAGAAGTAAGTGCAGAAGATTTGTTGGATGTTGAGGTCTTGTATGATTGGACCAATTCTTTGAAAACTGATATTTTGAACAGTCCAAGTTTGAACTGGGTTCAAGTAGTCCGTGCAGGTGTAGATACTTTGCCACTTCGCGAATTATCCGAAAAGGGTATCACTTTGACAACTGGATCAGGAGCCAACGCTATCAATATTGCTGAACAAACAATTGCTTATATGTTGATGTTGATGCGTAACATGCACCTTACCGTATTACAACAGGCCAATAGAGAGTGGAAAGATGTTGAGCCTTACGATGAAGTTTACGGTAAAACCGTCATGATCGTAGGTGTTGGACATATTGGAAGTTTGATTGCACAATACGCCAAAGCACTAGGAATGAGAACAATCGGAGTACGCCGTTCCGACCAATCAGATGCAAATATTGACGAAATGATTCCAATGTCAGATTTGAAAGATGGACTAAAACACGCCAATTTTGTAATCAACGCCTTACCAGATACACCTGAGACAAGTGGATTGTTCAATGAAGAACTATTTGAAGCAATGTCCAAAAAAGCCTTTTATATCAATATTGGACGTGGAAAGACAACTAATATGGATGACCTAGTAGCTGCATTGCAAGAAAGAAAAATTGCAGGATCAGCATTAGATGTAACCACACCAGAACCATTGAATGCAGATAGCCCATTGTGGGAAATGAAGAACGTTATCATTACACCACATAACGCCGGCATGAGCGTACATTATGGAGAAAGAGCCTTTGGAATTTTCAAACGTAATTTAAAGTCATACGTTGAAAATGGTGAAGTCGTTGAGAACGTTGTAGATTTTAAAGAAGGATATTAAAACACAGAGCGCCAAATCACACGGGAATTTCCGAGCATTAACCTAAAAGAAGCTGATATTTGCGAATGCAAATACCAGCTTCTTTTAAGTTAAGCGGAAGAAATTGTGTGATTTGGCGCGTTTCAGCAAGTTTAGGAAATGAAAAAAGCAAAGAAGGGAATCCAAGAAATAAAATTAATAGAGAAACAAAAAAGAAAAGAATATGATTTGGCGCGTTTCAGCAAGTTAAGTAAAAAGAAAAGCCAAGCGAGATATCAAACAATTCAAAAGCAGAGAATAAAATTAATAGAGAAGTAAAGAAAAGGGAAGTGTGATTTGGCGCGTTTCAGCAAGTTAAGCAAATGAAAAAAGCAAAGAAGAAAACTCAAAAAACAAAATTAATAAAGAAACAAAAAAAGGAAAGAGTGTGTTTTAACGTACCTCATGATTTCAGCAAGTTCACCAAATTAACCCTACAAAGTAGCAAACTTCTCCTTAATAGTATCAGCAGAAGCCTGCAACTTATCCTCCTCCTCATCAGTCAATTTCAAGTCGTTAGTATATTCAACCCCATCACTACCAACAACTGCCGGCTGACCAAGATAAGTATCGTATTTTTCATTATAAGAAGAAACGGGACATTCCAGTTGAGAATCAGACAACATAGATTGAGCAAGCTTCACAGCACAAGTGGCAATACCAAAGCTAGTGTATCCCTTACCAGAATGAATAGCCCATCCGCCATGTCGAATCTCCGCTTCAAGATTATCTAAGTCGAGTTCCATGCCACGTTCTCTAGCATATTGTTCAATAGGGTGATTGTTGATAGTAACAGTTGACCACGCTACAAATTGGGACTCACCATGTTCACCTAATACATATCCATTAACGTTTTTTGAGTTAGTATCAAATTGTTCGGCCACAACTCGTTGCATTCTTGCAGTATCAAGAAATGTCCCTGTGGCAATACACTGATTTCTTGATAGCCCAGATGATTCTTGCAAGTATTGGGTAATAGCGTCACAAGGGTTCATTGTATCCACAAGAATTCCGTTGAATCCAGAATTACTGATCTTAGGGGCAATATCCTTTACAATTTCACGTGTATATTCAAACTCAGCCCAGCGGTTGCCGGAATTATCATCCAAAGCGTGGATATTCCCTGAAGTAACAAACAAAACATCAGCATCAGCCAATTCACTGTAATCTTGGATTGTGATCTGTGTCGTGGTGTCCAGTCTCGCTTGGCAATCCTCTAAGTCCAGTTGTTCAGCGACGGCCTTATCTTCATTTTTATCGATCAAAACTAGCTGGTCGGCAATACCTTTTGTAACCAAAGTATATGCTACAGTTACTCCTACATGTCCAACACCAATAACTCCAAATTTTCTCATATTATATTGCCTCCAGATTGCAATTATTAAAATAATCTTAATTTAGAATAAAAAAACAGCCAAGTCGAAAAGATATCAACTTGGCTGCTCAAAGTTTCCAATTGTATCAGGAATAAATCTAATACGACGCCTGATGTAAGGAACTAGATGAACGCAAGTTGATATTAATAATAATGACGACAATAATTAATATAAGAATGTTAATCATGATAGTTCCTCCTTTTATTAGAAAATTATTAAAATTAAGTTAGATAAATAATAAAACTGCGCATGCTGGTTGTCAATAATTATTTTGAATAATATATATCACTTACGAATCTGACCGTCACCTTGAACCAGATACTTGGTAGTAGTCAATTCATTAGCGCCCATAGGACCCCTAGCATGGAGCTTTTGAGTACTTATACCAATTTCAGCACCAAACCCAAACTCATTACCATCAGTGAACCTAGTTGAAGCATTAGCGTACACTACAGCAGCGTCAATTTGTTTCATAAACTTACGACTGGCAGAATAATCCTCTGTGATAATTGATTCACTGTGTTTTGTATTGTATTTATTGATATGTTTAATAGCTTCATCGATATCCTTAACTATCTTGATAGCGATGATATAGTCATTATATTCAGTATACCAATCCAATTCTGTGGCAGGAATAATATCAGGGATGATGGAAACAGCTCCCTTATCTCCACGAACCTGAACTCCATTCTTTTTAAGTGCTTCATAAAGTCTAGGTAAGAATTTTTCAGCAATATCTTGATGTAAAACTACTTTTTCAGCAGCATTACAAACAGAAGGACGTTGAACTTTTGCGTTGATAATGATTGCCAAAGCCTTATCTAGATCAGCCTCTGAATCAACGTAGATATGACAATTTCCAGCACCAGTTTCGATAATTGGCACTTTCGCAGTATTAACGACCATCTTAATGAACTTCCCAGATCCTCTAGGAATCAAAACATCGATATAGTCAGTCAATTGCATCATTTCATTAGCTACCTCGTGACTAGTATCTGAAATTAGCTGAATAGAATTCTCATCTATACCACTTTTCCTTAAAGCACCACGTAGTGTGTTAGCAAGAACGATATTTGAATTGATTGCTTCTTTTCCACCACGTAAAATAACCGCATTACCTGATTTAAAACATAATCCGGCCGCATCAACTGTGACATTAGGACGAGCTTCATAGATCATCCCAATCACGCCCAATGGAACACGCTCTTGAACGATATCTAATCCAGCTTCAGTAGTCCAACCACGATCGATTCTTCCAATAGGATCAGGAAGTGTTACAACTTGTTTAAGACCATTTGCCATAGCAATGATTCTGTTCTCATCGAGTAGCAGACGATCGATCATAGCCTTAGCTGTACCATTTTCTGTAGCCTTGATAATATCTTTTTTATTTTCAGCGATTATGTTGGCACTGTTATTGATCAAAGCGTCGGCCATTTTTAATAGTGCGTCATTTTTTTGAGTTGTACCAATTTGACCGAGGTCAAAAGAGGCAGCTTTTGCATATTTTCCCATTTCAGTTAAATCAGTCATAAAATTTCACTCCTATTTGATTGTAGTAAATAAGGTTCCTATCGGATCCCCAGACAAAATATTGAAGATGATTTCAGGGTCTTTTCCGTTGGCAAGGACCATTTGTTGATGATGCTTTAAAATACGTTCAGCAGCTTTCAACTTAGTAGTCATTCCACCAGTCCCAAACTTAGTACCGTGACCACCGGCCGCAGTGATGATATTGGGTGTGATGTGGTCAATTTGTGAAATCAATCTGGCGTTTGGATTCTTCAGTGGATTGGCGTTGTAAAAGCCATCTATATCTGACAACATTATCAACAGATCTGCGTCGATCAAGTTGGTAACGATGGCTGATAATTGGTCGTTGTCACCAAACTTGGTCAAATGATCCATCTCAGAAACAGTCACGGCATCATTTTCATTAACAATAGGGATAGTGTTGTCCATCGCTAAAAGCTCTTGAAAACTATTCATAACATTAGTGTGACTTTCAGGGTAGTCAATGACGTCCTTGGTGATCAACATTTGAGCAGCACACATATTGTATTTGTGGAGAGCTTCATTGTAGATCTGAATCAATTCAGCTTGACCAATCGAAGAGACAGCTTGTTGCTGAGATATCTTAACTGGACGCTTGCCCAAATGTAACACGCCCATACCAGCACCGATAGCACCGGATGAGACCAAGACGACATCTTTACCGTCTTTTTTTAGAGTACTTAGGACATGTGCTAATTTGTCGATCACTGACAATCGCACCTTGCTATTTTGGTGGATCAAAGTGCTAGTACCGACCTTTATCACGATACGGTCTGCAATTAAATTTCGTTTATTCTGCATAATTTACCTCTAAAACTTGAATTCTCGATTGTAGTATTCTAAATACATCTTTTGTGTTCTAGCTAACGTTACGATCTTAGTAACACTAGCATTGTCTGGACTAGGGAGTGTCATGGGACTTTGAGGTTCAATCACACCTAGTGCTGCAGCCTTAATGGCGAAGCCATGAGTTACAACAATGTATTTTTTGTCAGGAGTATTGAGAGTCTTTTCCAACATAAATGACTTAACACGCGCTACAATTTGAGGGAAAGTTTCACCCTTAGTTGCGACCTCCACGTAATTGGGGAGAACACCATTCAAGTGCTTGTCAAATTATCTAGGGTATTTTGCAATCAAATCTGAATTCTTCTGTCCATCCCATTGACCATAAGATATTTCTAGGAGACGTTCATCAGTAGACATCGGCAAGTTATAGCCTTCATTGAGGATCTTTGCAGATTCGATAGCTCTTTGTAGAGGACTGTGGATCAATTCATCCGCAAAACTGATATTAAAAACTGAATGTAACTTTTTGAGTTGGTTTTTGCCGGTGTCATTTAGTTTTGTGATATCCGTATCGATGTTACCCTGCTTAATGCCTTCAGCGTTAGCGTCAGTCTGTCCGTGCCTGATGAAATAAAATTCTGTCATGTTGTTCTCCTTTTAGTTATTACAATGGAATTATCGGTGAAAATTATTATATATCTGTATTTAACCACTAATAGCATAATTCAACTATAAATGATTAGACAAATTCTTATTATAATTATATCATTTAACATTCATGTTAAATCCCTGTATATTATGCATTGTTTTGTTCTACATATGATATATAATGGCAGTACCATAAGGGAGGGATTTTTTTATGAGTAAAGAGGTAATGCTTAGAAAATCCGGCAATAGCCTTATATTTACAGCTCCATCGAACCTCACCGACAGTGTTGGTGAAAAGTATACCATTCATCAAAAAGAAGATGGAACAGTTATATATTCACCAGTGAAACATGAAAATATATTTGAAAGTTCAAAATTTAAAAATTACGATTTCCAAGCAGATTTAAAAAATATTCCAGAAGCATGAAGTACTATCAGTCAAAAACAATATAAAGATTTAATACCATATGTAATGGATATGTTGGGAATATAAGTAGTGAGGAGGGAACATATGTATAAAGTACTAATAGTTCTCCATGAGGGTGATGATTACATCAGAATGAATAAGGTATTTGTAGAAAACATGCCAACTGCTGGCCAATATATTATTCACTCTGACGGTTTAGCTTATTTTGTTGAAGAAGTAACGACCTTTGTCGGATACGTTAGCAGTAAAGGCGCTACGACGATTCTGGTCGTTCATCCAGCTCCAAAGGATGCGGCGGTCAATGATCTTTATGGGATGAATATTGAAGAAGATCTAGACGATCCAGAATATAATAAAAATTAATAAATGATAATAATTAAAAAAATAGTTTTTGCATAATAAAAGCCTCTAACCTATATGGTTGGAGGCTTTTTGTGCTTATATTTCTATAATTTGATTATAATAATTGTTTTAATTTCTAATGATTCGTTGTACAATCTTAAACAATCACGACTTGAATACTTCAATTCAAAGTGATCAATAAAGGCTAATTCTAAATAGAAAGGGTGTCGAAATGAAACGTTACTTAGTTCTAGAAGACGGTAATATCTATCCTGGACAAGCATTCGGTGCAAGCGCTTCAACAATCGGCGAACTAGTATTTAATACTGGTATGTCAGGATATCAAGAATCAATTACAGACCAATCATATAATGGAGAGATTTTAATGTTCACTTATCCATTAATAGGAAATTACGGAATCAATCCCGATGATTCTGAGTCAAGCACCCCTAGCGTATTGGGTGTAGTAGTACATGAATTAGCCCGACGATCCAACAACTGGCGCATGAATGCGTCATTAGATGATTACTTAAAAGAAAACAAAATCCCCGGCATCAGTGGTATTGATACACGTGCTGTTACTAGACACATCCGAACAAAGGGTGCTATGAAGGCCGTAATGGTTGATGAAGTAACAAAAAACACAGTGTCAGACTTAAAGAACTCAACTCTTTTACACAATCAAGTTGAAACAAGTGCTACTGATGAAGCATATACCGTACCCGCAACAGGCAAAAAAGTTGTTGTGGTCGATTTTGGATTGAAGAATTCGATAATTAGAGAGTTGAATAAAAGAAATTGTAACTTAACCGTTGTACCTGCAAATACTGATGCAAAAACTATTTTGGATCTTAACCCAGATGGTGTCATGTTGACTAATGGACCTGGAGACCCCAAAGATGTTGATGCATTAGAAATGATCCGAGAAGTAGAAAAACAGGTTCCTTTATTTGGAATTTGCTTGGGTCACCAATTATTTGCATTAGCCAATGGGGCAGATACTTTCAAAATGAAATTTGGACATCGTGGATTCAATCACCCTGTCCGTGAACTTTCTTCTGGCCGGATAGACTTTACGTCGCAAAACCATGGATATGCTGTTGATAGTGAATCACTCAAAGGAACTAATCTTGAAGTGACTCACGAAGAGATCAATGATCATACCATCGAGGGAATACGACACAAGATCTATTCGGCTTTTTCTGTGCAATTCCATCCCGATGCAGCACCTGGTCCACACGATGCTGATTATATTTTTGATAGCTTTATCAAGCTGATGGAAGATAATGACAAGGAGAAAGCTAAGAATGAAAAGAACTGATATTAAAAAAATTATGGTTATCGGCTCAGGTCCAATAATTATTGGCCAAGCAGCTGAATTTGATTATTCAGGTACACAAGCTTGCATGGCTTTGAAAGAACTTGATTATGAAGTTGTCCTAGTCAATTCCAATCCGGCCACGATCATGACGGATAAAGAAATCGCTGATAAAGTCTATATCGAACCGATCACCTTCCAATTTGTCTCACAAATACTGCGTAAAGAACATCCTGATGCAATCCTACCAACACTTGGTGGCCAACAAGGCTTGAATATGGCAATGGAATTATCCAAGTCAGGGATTTTGGATGAGTTAAATATTGAATTATTAGGAACTAAGCTAGATGCTATCGACAAAGCAGAAGACCGTGAGAAGTTCCGTCAATTGATGAATGACCTAAATGAACCAGTACCAAAGTCTTCTATCGATTATACAGTTGAAGAAGCTGTTGAATCAGCCAAAGAAATTGGCTACCCAGTTATCGTTAGACCGGCATTTACTATGGGTGGAACTGGTGGAGGTATTGCCAAGTCCGAAACAGAACTAAGAGAGATTGCTGACAATGGACTTAGTTTGTCACCTGTAACACAGATCCTGCTTGAACAAAGTATCGCCGGATTTAAAGAAATCGAGTTTGAAGTTATGCGAGACGCCGCTGATAATGCGATGGTCGTTTGTAATATGGAGAACTTTGATCCAGTCGGGATACACACTGGGGATTCCATTGTTTATGCACCAGTTCAGACCTTGTCAGATAAAGAAGTGCAGATGCTTCGTGATGTCGCATTGAAGTTGATCCGTGCCTTGAAGATCGAAGGGGGATGTAACGTCCAACTTGCACTAGACCCTAATAGCTTCCAATATTATGTGATTGAAGTTAATCCTAGAGTCAGTCGTTCTAGTGCGCTAGCTTCTAAAGCAACTGGATATCCAATCGCTAAAGTAGCGGCCAAAATTGCAGTTGGTTTGACCTTGGATGAAATCATCAACCCAGTTACCGGGACTACTTATGCCGAGTTTGAACCAGCACTTGATTATGTCGTCTGCAAGATTCCACGCTGGCCATTTGATAAGTTCACCAATGCCGATAGATTGCTGGGTACTCAGATGAAGGCAACTGGTGAAGTTATGGCTATCGGTAGGAATATTGAAGAAGCCACGCTAAAGGCAGTTCGTTCACTGGAGATCGGCCTAAATTATCTAGATAAACCAGAGCTACATTCATTGACCGATGAAAAAATAAAAGAGGGATGTATTCGCGCCAAAGATGATCGCCTATTCTACTTAGCAGAAGCAATCCATCGTGGTGTAAGTATTGAAGAACTAGCAGATAAGACACACATAACATTGTTCTATCTGGATAAGTTACTACATATTGTAGAAATCGAAACAGACTTAAAAGAACATAAGTCTGACTTAGAAGTCTTATTGAACGCCAAGAAGAATGGATTCTCTGATGCCACAATTGCAAAATTCTGGAATCAAACAGAGGATGAAATAAGACAATTAAGAATTAACGAAAAATTACTACCAGTATATAAAATGGTTGATACCTGTGCTGGAGAATTTGAATCCGAGACACCTTATTTCTATGGAACATATGAGTTTGAAAATGAAAGTATCGTAAGTGCGAAAAAGTCGATCCTAGTTATTGGATCTGGTCCGATCAGAATTGGTCAAGGTGTCGAATTCGACTATGCGACAGTTCATTCTGTTAAAGCGATTCAAAAGAATGGTTATGAAGCCATCATCATGAACAGCAATCCAGAGACCGTCTCAACTGATTTTTCTATCTCTGACAAATTGTACTTTGAACCATTGACCTTAGAAGACGTTTTGAATGTCATCGACTTGGAAAAACCAGAAGGCGTTATTTTACAATTTGGTGGTCAAACCGCTATCAACTTGGCCAAACCACTGTCAGATCATGGCGTGAATGTCCTTGGTACAAGTGTTGAAGATATCAATCGAGCAGAAGACCGTGATGAGTTCGAAAAAGTCATCAATAAGGCGAAAATCGCCCATCCAACTGGAGATACTGCCAATAATGTTGAAGAAGCCTTGGCAGTAGCCAAAAAAGTAGGATATCCTGTTTTGGTGCGCCCAAGTTATGTTCTTGGTGGAAGAGCCATGAGAATCATTCACCGTGAAGAAGATTTGGATTACTATATGCACACAGCCGTTGAAGCTTCTAATGACCATCCCGTCTTAGTAGATCATTACTTAATAGGTAAGGAATGTGAAGTTGATGCGATTTGTGATGGTGAGACCGTCTTGATACCAGGGATTATGGAACATATCGAACGTTCCGGAATCCATTCAGGGGATTCAATGGCAATATATCCATGCCAAAGCTTCTCACAGGCTATTCAAGACAAAATCGTCGAATATACTAAGATGTTGGCCAAAGACCTGAATTGTATCGGGATGATGAATATTCAATTCGTTATTCATGAAGAAAAAGTCTACATAATAGAGGTCAATCCCAGAGCCAGCAGAACAGTTCCATTCCTATCTAAAGTTACCGATATCAAAATGGCACAAGTTGCCACAAAAGTAATTCTAGGACAAACCCTTAAAGAACAAGGATATAGCGATGGACTAGCTCCAACTGGTAATACAATCCACGTTAAAGCTCCAGTCTTTTCATTCTTCAAACTAGCCGGAGTCGACGGATTACTCGGACCCGAGATGAAGTCAACCGGAGAAGTTATGGGAACAGATATCACCCTAGAAAAGGCATTGTATAAAGCCTTTGAAGCAACCAAGACACATATTCCCAATTATGGGAACATCGTGATCGACAATAATCCACAAGATAACGAAGAAGTATTAGGATTTGCCAAACAATTCGTAGAACTTGGGTATAAGTTATATTCAGTAGGAGAAACTGGCGACTACCTAAAACAAAACGGTGTAAAAGTAGAAACAATCTCAAAAACACAACTAAGCCAAGCAATGTTACAAAAAGACATTCAGATGGTGATCAATAACATCTTGGACGAAAAAGTCGGAGTAGATATAAGAAGCCTATCAATTGCCCATGGAGTACCATTGTTTACAGCAGTTGATACCATTAAGGCAATGTTGGATGTTTTGAGTGAGAGAGCTTATTATACTAAGCCATTATAAGAGAGTGGAGAATCCCGGGAGTTTCTGAGTACTGCCTAGGATAACTGATGTAGCGCGAAGCGATGCATTAGTTATTCGTAGCAGACGCAGGAAAGCTCGTTTCAAAAAGCAGAGAGCAAAAAAAGCCGGGAGATTCTGAGCACTGCCTAGACTAAGTGATACATCGTGAAGCGATGTGTTGCTTAGTCGTAGCAGGCGCAGGAATCTGGCTTTTTTTGCTCGTTTCAACCCACAAAAATTTAACCAACAAAAATAAACCCACAAAAAAAGATCCCAGCATCTTAACAGATACTGAGATTTTTTTTATGCACTAAAACACAAAACCAAACCAAACAAAAAGAGCGGAAGCCTACCACGAACTTCCACCCCGTGCGAGAATTTTAAAGTCAAAGCCTACCACGAACTTTGACTTTTAAGTAGTTGAGAAGGAGTACCACTTTGCGATAATAATTCACATTATTATGTTTATACATCCCCGCTAGTATAAACAACTTAATTATATAGCTTCTATAGAATAATATCTATAATGCTTTCATAAATATTTTGATAAAATAAAAGATTGCTTAAATTATTTTAAATTAATTTAAACAAGTTCAAACAGATTGAAAGGCTTGGTCAATAGGTATAGGTCAATTCAATATAATTTTATTATATAAAGCTGAATTCCAAATCAATAAAAAATGTTAGATAATATCCTCATGAACTTAGATATAAGTTTTGCGCAATGAGCAAGAATACGGGGTATTCATTTTCAATAAAGAAAGGCGGGGAACATCTTGGAGGAAATGGAAAAATATAAGATGGATCGTAAAGAAGTGATTCAAACAATAGAAGAATCTGTTGGCGAATTTAACATGCTTTCCGAGAGTAATCTAATAGGAATCGTTATGCAATATCTTGATCGATTCGAAGACAGCGACTTTGAACCAACTCTATTGGATTTTAGAAGAGACTTGATAGAGTACGATGAGAAGACTGGTCATGTTAACGAACGTGATGTCGATGAATTAGTTTTTAAAATAAATCAGTCTTTTAATGGTTTTAATACATATTAATTAGTAGTTGACTAGGATAATTAATCCTAGTTTTTTTATATCCAAAATAAATATTTTTGTATTCCATGGCTAATCAAGTAAAATTATCATGAGGTGATTGTGATGGTAAAAATTTATCGAAGAATGCTTCAAGATGTGCCGATCCTAGAAGTTGTAGAAGAAAAAAGTCGTTATAGTAAGGTTCCGTTGGTGATTTTTTATCACGGATGGAGATCTGACAAAGAGTTGGTTTTGACACAGGCTCGAAAACTAGCTAGTAAGAATATCAGAGTAGTGTTGCCGGATGCGATGAATCATGGACAACGTAGAGAAGATATCTCGTCGATTCCGTCATTCACTTTTTGGAATAGTATCCAAGGTAACTTAACAGAGTTTGACTTGATCAAAGACTTCTACTTGAGTCGTGATCTTGTTATGGACGAAAAAATCGGTGTCGGTGGTTATTCAATGGGAGGGATGACTACTGGAGCATTGTTGACGCAACATCCCGAAATAAGCGCAGCGACTATTATCATGGGAACACCGAATTTGAACGCATATGCCAAGTTGGTGCGGGATTCAGCCAAAGAACATCATTTGTATGTACCAAAGGATATGAAGAACTTGACGAGTTGGATCGATGATTATGACTTGAATAATTATCCAGAAACAATCAATAATCGACCAGTTTTGTTCTGGCATGGCACTGATGATAAAAGGATACCCTATAATCAATCAAAGGATTTTTTTGACAGTATTCAAGGACAACCCTATGCGCAACAAGTCGCCTTTATTACTGGTTATAAAGCAGAACATTTAGTTGAAACAAGATTGATGGATAAGATTGCCAATTTTTTTGAGTATTATTTGTATTAGGACATAGTAGATTAAGTGCTAATTACTTATTAATGTGTGACAACTATGTATAATAATAAAATAAAAGAGTTATATCTTCTTAAGGAGACTATATTATGAATGATACAAGAAATTTAGATAAGATACTGAAAGAAGTTGAGAACACTAATTTACAGGTTTTGATGAATAGTGCTTTAAATGAACAAAATCCGGATAAGAAAAAAGTATTACTGGCACTTTATACGTATGCATTAGATAAAAAGCAAGATGAGCTAATTAATAGAAAAAAATTTGTGATTTAGTATGAATAGGCCTAGATATATTATTATTGCGGGTGTCAATGGAGCAGGAAAAAGTTCCCTATATGATTTACAACCTGAATTATTTGCTAATACTAAACGAATTAACGCGGATGAGATATTACAAAAAATGGGTGGAGATTGGAGAAAACCAAGCGATAATATTAAAGCTATGCGTAGTGAATTTAAACAAGTGTATGAAGCTTTGGAAACAAAAACTAGTATACATGTTGAGACAACGCTTGCTGGTTCGGGAAAAGCACAACTAAGATTAATAAATAAAGCGCACAATAATGGATTTTATGTCACTTTGTTATACGTTGCATTGGATAGTTCGGAAAAAGCTATTCATCGTGTAAAAGATCGTGTAGAAAAGGGAGGACATGGGATACCACAAAAATTAATAAAAAAAAGATATGAACAATCTAATGCTAATTTATCAATAATAGCTTTTGAATCAGATAGCGTTGATATTTATGATAATAGTAGAAAATTTGTAAATATTTATAGTAGAGAGGGAAAAAATATAAAAAATGATGAATTAAATAAATATCCATGGATTAATAGTGAATTAAGCAATTTAAATAATATAAAAAGTACCAGCCAATTTCTACACGATGATATGTAGTAATGACTGATACTTTTTTATATTTAGGTATATTAATGTAGTTATTATAATTTTTCATAATCAACCGTGTTGAGCTTGCGACGCAGAACCTTACCACTGGCAGTAGTTGGAACAGAGGTAACAAGGCGAAACTCCTTAGGTACCTTATAGTGGGCAAGCTTGTCTCGTCCGAATCCTTTCAGATCCTCGG
Source organism: Companilactobacillus allii (assembly GCF_001971585.1). Lineage (NCBI taxonomy): Bacteria > Bacillati > Bacillota > Bacilli > Lactobacillales > Lactobacillaceae > Companilactobacillus > Companilactobacillus allii. Next base: position 993,423 of record NZ_CP019323.1, read on the forward strand.
CGGTCAAATTAGCATTTTCATTCAACATTATGTAGGCGACTGGGACCTCTCCCCAGTCGTCATTTTTTATTCCTACCACAAAAATATTTTCTAATCCTTGAACCTTGCTGTAAGTATTCTCAACTTCTTCAGGATAGATATTCTCGCCACCGGAAATGATCATGTCGTCTTTCCTACCTTTAATGTAGAGATAGCTCTCATCATCAAGATAGCCAATATCACCAGTCCTGTAGAATCCATCTGAAGTCATCTTCTTGTCGAATAAGTCTTGATGGTTGAGATAACCCTTGGCAACGTTTGGAGCCTTGATCTCAATATCACCGATTCCTTCACGTTTGGCATTGGTGATACGAACTTGGACGGGGAACAGTGGTTGTCCAGATGAACCGACTTTTTTGTCGGCGTCACGGAAGTTCAATGCAACAACATTAGATGCCGTCTCAGTCATACCGTATGACTGAATCACTGGAATTTTTATCATATTACAGCGCAATAATGTCCAGTTATCGATCGGACCACCACCGAGCATGACACATTTGAAATGGTCATTGTAACTGGATCCACTAGGTAGCTTGTTTAACAGGCGCTTTAACATAGTCGGCACGAGTGAAATGATAGTTGCCCGTTCATTGATCAAAATTTTGTTGATGTAATTTTCATTAAAACTGGTAACTAGATAAACAGGGATACCGTATATTAATGAGCGCATCATTATTGAGAATCCGGAAATGTGGAACAATGGAACTGCCAAGACCCAAGAATCACGGTCGTTGATACCCAGATTCAGAGAAGTTCCAATCGCGGAATAGAAGTGATTACCAAACGTTTGAAGAACTCCCTTTGGTCGGCCAGTTGTACCAGATGTGTACATGATCGAAGTGACAGATTCGTTGTGAAATTCGGCGGCTGGTTGGTAATTTATGTCAGATTTTAAACTTAGAATGTCAGAGAGAAGTATCTTGTCTGTGTCTACTTTGTCGATCTGTTCGTGATTGCTGGAATCATCAATGATACATAAGTCAGCTTTTGAATCATGAATTTGGAAGTCCAATTCTTCTTTGGATAATCGAGAATTCAAGAAGACAATCTCTACTTCAAGTTGTTGCAAAGCAAGTATGGCGATATAGCCATTGAAGCTATTGCTGATAAAAAGAGCGGCTCGTTGTCCTTTGTGCAGTTTGTTGTGGAGCTTGCTGGCACAGAGTTGAACGGTGGAATTTAGTTCACTAAAGGTAAAATCTGAATGTTCAATTATTAGTGCTGTTTTATTCGGATTGAGTTTTGCACGTTTTGTTAGCCAATTTTCCACGGTTGTTGCTCCTTTTTTTGGTTTTTGTTGGGGTTGTAGTTTGAAATAGCTAAGAAGCTAGATTCTTGTTTCTATTCTGGATGTCGATGTGCTATTTTTCTGGTCAGTGTTTTGGTGTTTTTTGGTTTTGTTCAGGTTGTAGTTTGAAACGAGCCACACAAGCCAGATTCCTGCGCCTGCTACGAATAACTAATGCATCGCTTCGCGCTACATCAGTTATTCTAGGCAGTGCTCAGAATCTCCCGGCTTGTGTAGCTCTCTGCTTTTTGAAACGAGCTGCGAATCCCAGATTCCTGCGCCTGCTACGAGTAACTAATGCATCGCTTCGCGCTACATCAGTTACTCTAGGCAGTGCTCAGAATCTCCCGGGATTCTCCGCTCTCTATGGGAACTTAGGGAACTTATCAAAATCAGGGTCGCGTTTTTCTAGGAACGCGTCTCTTCCTTCTTTTCCTTCATCTGTTGTGTAATAAAGCATTGTTGAATCTCCTGCTAGTTGTTGTAATCCTGCTACTCCGTCTGTATCGGCATTCATTGCGGCTTTTATGAATCTTATTGCGGTAGGGGATTTCTTTAGGATTTCGTTGCACCATTCGATGGTCTCTTTTTCTACGTCAGCTAATGGGGTTACTTTATTGATCCATCCCATTTGGAAGGCTTCTTGTGCTGTGTATGGTTTGCATAGGAACCATACTTCTTTGGCTCGTTTGTGTCCGATTACTCTGGCTAGATAGGCTGAACCATATCCGGCATCAAAGCTTCCTACTTTTGGTCCGGTCTGCATGAACTTGGCATTGTCTGCGGCAATGGTTAGGTCACATACTAGTTGTAGAATGTTTCCACCACCGACTGACCAGCCACGTACCATGGCGATTACTGGTTTGGGGATGATGCGAATCAGGCGTTGTAAGTCCAGAACATTTAGTCTAGCTATATGGTCTGGTCCGACGTATCCACCGTTTCCTCGTACACTTTGGTCGCCACCGGAACAAAAGGCCAAGTCTCCTTGTCCAGTCAAAATAATGGCACCGATTGTTGCATCATCACGGCAAATATTGAAAGCCTCAATCATTTCCTGTACAGTGACAGGTGTAAAGGCATTACGCTTTTCTGGACGATTAATTGTTATTTTGGCAATTTTGCCCATACGCTCAAAAATAATTTCTTTATAATCTTTAATGTTTTCCCATTCACTCATAAAAATAACCTCCGAGGTGTAAAATAATGAACTTATTAGAAAATTTAGGAATAGAAACAGTGGAACAAAATAAGAATCGTGTGACTTTGAAGATGAAAGTTGAAGACAAACACATGCAACCATACAAGATAATGCATGGCGGAATCAACGCTGTACTCGCAGAAACTGCAGCCAGTATCGGTGCTAATCTTAACATATCTGAATCCGATGAAGTAGCTGTTGGAGTAGACATTAATACCCATCACTTGAATGCTGTCAAAGATGGCGTTATCAGTGCCGAAGCAATGCCGATCAGAATAGGCGTGAACATACAAGTTTGGCAAGTTATCACCCATCCAGAAGGTAGCTCGATCAACAATAGTATGAGCACCGTTACGCTCAAAAGAGTTAAGTTGAACTAGTTACGATATAGTCTAGAATTGATGATTTCAAAAAATGCCAGAATAATCAAGCTGACACCAAACAGCTGATAAATAAAAATAATCGTCTTAGGTGGTTGTAGAATGAACATAATTCCAGCAGCCACCAATAAAGCCGAGTAAAAATAATCAAGCCAAGGATTTATATTGACTTGTTTTTTTGCCTCATGAGAATCACGGAATTGGTTGATACCATTGACCAATAAGATGATACCCAAAACAGGAGGCACAAGCTTGATCAATAACTTGGCGATAAATAACACCACAATAGCAACAACCAAAGCCCCAAAACCCAGACCAATAGCAATATTAGTCTCACCAGTCAATCTCTTAATACTCATCCCATCCATTAAAGACAATATCCCATAGATGGCAATATATCCCGAGACCAAGTAAATGATGACATTGAGACTTTTAGTAGGTGCAATAACAATCAAAATCCCCGTAACTAATAAGAATACAAAACGTAACCAACGATAAAGTTGGAATTGTTTGACCATTTCTTCACTTCCTCTATATACTTATGAATGTGTATAGACCTATAATACCAAAAAATCAGAGAGCGGAGAAAGCCGGTTAAATGTTGAGCACTGCCTAGGATAAGAAAGGTATCGCGAAGCGATGCATTTATTATCCGTAGCAGGCACAGACATTTGGCTTTCGCAGCTCGTTTCAGCTAAACAAGTTCAGAAAACGAGTTTAACAACCAACAACCAAAAGACTTTTCAGTATTAAACAAACATTTCACAATAAGAAGTATATCATTATATGAATCCCAAGTTAATAACGTGTAAGCAATTACCTTTGATTGTGAAATTAAAGTGGTATTGTAGAATCAGAGAGCGGAGAGTCCCGGGTAGTTTCTGAGCACTGCCTAGAATAGCTAAGGTATCGCGAAGCGATGCATTAGCTATTCGTAGCAGGCGCAGGGAACTGGGACTCGCAGCTCGTTTCACTTCCAAAACCAAAAAAGGGGAAAAATATATGAAAGTACGTGCATCAGATAAAATGATTGATATCATGTCGCAATGGGGAATCGACAACATCTTCGGCTTACCCGGGGATTCAGTTGATACGACGATTGACGCCATGTATCGTGCGCAAAATAAAATAAAATTCACACATGTATTGCATGAAGAAGTAGCCGCATTATCAGCTGCTGCTCAAGCAAAGTTAACAGGTAAAATCGGTGTTTGTTTATCAATCGGTGGGCCTGGAGCAATTCACTTACTCAATGGATTATATGATGCCAAGATGGATCATGCCCCAGTTCTAGCAATTCTTGGACAAGTTCAATCAAAAATGTTGAATACTGACTTCTTCCAAGAAGTTGATACACACGTATTATTTGATGACGTTGCCGTCTATAACAAGTTGATAATGGATCCACAATCATTGCCACGTATAGTTGATGAGGCCATTAGAACAGCTTACTCCAAACAAGGAGTGGCCGTGTTGACCATACCAGATGACATACCAGACCATCTGATCCAGGACAACTTCACTGCTAATGTAGATAACTTCAAAATTGAAGATTATCAAGTTGATGATAAAGAAATCAAAGCAGTACTTGACCTAATCAAGATACATTCTAATCCGATCGTCTTGGCTGGTACAGGTATTCGTAACGCTAAAAAAGAAACACTCGAATTTATCGAAAAATTCAAAATTCCGATCATTCAAACCATGCCCGCAAAAGGGATGGTCAATGATAATCACCCGTATAATCTAGGACAATTAGGTAAACTTGGAACTAAGCCAGCCTTTGAGATGATGCAAAAGGCTGATCTATTAATAATGCTTGGAACCGATTATCCATATGCACCATACTTGAATCATAAGATAGATGCCATTCAAGTTGATATTAATGGTGACAAATTGGGTAAGCGTCATCGTGTCAATGTCGCCATCCAAGGTGAGACCAAAGAAGTACTGAGCAGAATGATTGAGCTAGGTGAAGACGTTAAAACACGTCCATTCTTAGATACCGCCATCAATCGTATGGCACAGTGGCGTTCATGGATGGAAGATGTCATGAGTAAGAAGCATACCGGAGTCTTACCATCCAAGATGTTTCGTACCTTATCCGACCAAGCAGAGGATAATGCTGTCTTCTCAATAGATGTTGGTACCTCAACGGCATTTGGTGCACGATTCATTGACGCCAAAAGTACTCAAAAGTACACTATTTCGGCATGGCTTGGAACCATGGGATGTGCCTTGCCGGGTGCTATTGCGGCCAAGATGAATATGCCAAATAGACCAGTCTATGCCATGGCCGGTGATGGAGCGTTCAGTATGGTCATGCAAGATTTCGCGACCGCAGTCAGATACAAATTGCCAATGGTTATCACCGTGCTCAATAACAAATTACTTGCGTTTATTGAATATGAACAACAATCAGCTGGCCAACAAAATTACGGTATCGGACTACCTGACATAGATTTCGCCAAGTTTGCGGAAGCCTGTGGAGGAATCGGTGTGACCGTCACTTCAAACGAAGAATACGTCGCAGCTCTCAAGAAATATAAGAATGCCGACAAGCCAGTTTTGATCGACGCTGCCGTTACCGATGAGGCACCACTTCCCGGTAAGATTGTTATGGACGAAGCCAAAGGTTATGCCAAGTTTGGATTCGGTCATGTTATCGACGAAAAGTCCATCCCACAATTACCACCAATGAAAGAAATATTACGTTCATTCTTATAAAATGATAAATTAATTTATTTTTAATAAAAAGGAAACCACAATTTAATGTGATTCCCTTTTTTTATGGACAAAACGTAACCAAATGAGGATTAATTAATAAAAACTCTTGCAACTAAATTAGAAAACTATTAGAATTACAATATTTCAACTATACAAAACAGGGGGCGTCTTTATGGATACAAAAAAAGTAGATCAGAATCATTTGGCTGATCACCGACTGATTCAGCGCGAGAATAAGTACTACGCTAAAGCTTCTCGTATGGATTACTTTGATTTAGTCATTGACCATGCGCACGATGCGACACTTGTCGATGTTGACGGAAATGAGTATATTGACGTCCTGGCAAGCGCATCAGCAGTTAACGTAGGACATACAAATGAAAAAGTGGTCAAAGCAATACAAGACCAAGCTGAGAAATTAGTGCATTACACACCAGGATACTTTCATCATCAACCGGAGCAACAGCTGGCCGAACGACTAGCCAAACTAGTGCCCGGTGAGCCCAAACAAGTGACTTTTGGTAATTCAGGTTCTGATGCCAATGATGCAATCATCAAATTCTCACGAGCTTACACAAAACGTCCATATATCGTGTCATTCATGGATTCGTATCATGGTTCGACTTATGGCTCAATGACACTTTCTGGTGTCAGCCTTAATATGACTAGGAACATGGGACCAATGCTTCCAGATGTTGTCCACGTTCCATATCCAGATCTGTATCGTACAGAACCCGGAGAAAGTGAACATGATGTTTCATTGAGATATTTTGATGAATTCAAGAAACCCTTTGAGACATTCCTTCCCGTTGAGGAAGTAGCCTGTGTTCTAATCGAGCCTATTCAAGGTGACGGAGGTATTCGCAAAGCTCCAGAAGAATATATGCAACTATTGTATAAATTCTGTCATGATAACGGAATCTTGTTCGCAGTAGATGAAGTCAATCAAGGCATCGGACGTACCGGTAAAATGTGGAGTATCCAACAATTCAAAGACATCGAACCCGACTTGATGTCCGTTGGAAAGTCTTTAGCATCAGGCATGCCACTGAGTGCCGTGATCGGTAAGAAGAAAGTAATGGAGAGCCTAGACTCACCAGCCCACGTCTTCACGACTTCAGGCAACCCAGTATGTTGTGCAGCCGCACTTGCCACACTAGACGTGCTAGATGAAAAAGACCTGTTGGAAAAGTCAGTAGAAGATGGCAAATACGTCGAAGAACAATTCCTCAAACTCAAAGATAAGTACGAAGAAATCGGAGACGTAAGATTCTACGGATTAGATGGCGGGATAGAACTAGTAACCGACAAGAAAAGTAAAACACCAAATCCAGACTTCGCTAACAAAGTAATCTATTACGCCTTCGAACACGGAGTAGTAATCATAACATTGAAAAATAACATCTTAAGATTCCAGCCACCATTGGTAATTACAAGAGAACAACTCGACAAAGTACTAAACGTCCTCGAAAAAGCCATAGTTGCTGCAGAAAATGATGAAGTTGATGTACCGGATGAGGATAGTATGGGCTGGTAAAACAGAGAGCGGAGAAAGCCGGTTAAATGTTGAGCACTGCCTAGGATAAGAAAGGTATCGCGAAGCGATGCATTGCTTATCCGTAGCAGGCGCAGACATTTGGCTTTCGCAGCTCGTTTTCAACCAGAGAGCGAAACAAAGCCGGTTAAATGTTGAGCACTGCCTAGGATAAGAAAGGTATCGCGAAGCGATGCATTGCTTATCCGTAGCAGGCACAGACATTTGGCTTTGTGTAGCTCGTTTTCGAACCCCAAAAATAAAAAGTTCAGTTAACAATCTTTGAACATCCAAAACCAAAAAGGGACAAAAATTTAGGAGGAAAATATATGAGTGGTTTTTTTAAACGATTAACATTAAAGGAAGATCCGAGTATTTATGAAGATAAAGACTCACACCTAGTACGAGTACTAACCGTTAAGGACTTCTTAGCGTTAGGTGTCGGGACAATCGTCTCCACATCAATCTTCACATTACCCGGAGTTGTTGCTGCACAACATGCCGGTCCAGCAGTTGCAATTTCGTTCCTAGTTGCTGCTATCGTCGCTGGTTTAGTTGCCTTTGCATATGCAGAGATGGCCGCAGCCATGCCTTTTGCGGGGTCTGCGTATTCGTGGATCAACGTAATGTTCGGTGAGTTCTTTGGTTGGGTAGCAGGTTGGGCCTTGTTGGCTGAGTATTTCATTGCCGTGGCCTTTGTTGCGTCAGGATTGTCGGCCAACTTCAGAGGACTATTAGTTCCACTAGGGCTCAAACTTCCTAATTCCGTTTCCAATACCATGGGAGTTAACGGCGGAATTCTTGATATTGTTGCCGTGATCGTTCTAGTGGCCGTGGCACTGTTGTTATCCAGAGGTGTTTCAGGAGCCGCCAAAGTTGAAAATATCTTGGTTATCCTCAAAGTTCTAGCCATCTTGGCATTTATTGTCGTTGGTTTAACAGCCATTCATGTACAGAATTACTTCCCATTTATTCCCAAATATCACGTCAACGCTGATGGTACTGCCTTTGGTGGTTGGCAAGGAATCTATGCCGGAGTTTCAATGATCTTCCTATCATATATCGGATTTGATTCAATCGCTGCCAATTCAGCGGAAGCTAAGAATCCCGGCAAAACAATGCCTCGTGGTATTCTTGGTTCACTTGCTATTGCCGTTGTCTTGTTCGTTGCCGTTGCCTTAGTTCTAGTCGGGATGTTCAAATATTCTGACTATGCAAATAACGCCGAACCAGTTGGCTGGGCCTTACGTCAAGCCGGACACCCAATCGTTGCCAGTACCATTCAAGCCGTTGCCGTTGTTGGTATGTTTACAGCCTTGATAGGTATGATGCTAGCAGGTTCACGTTTGATCTATTCATTCGGACGTGACGGAATGTTGCCAGCTTGGTTAGGTAAGTTGAACAAGAATAATCTACCAAATCACGCACTATTCACATTGACATTTATCGGAGTTATCATCGGAGCACTTTGCCCATTTGCGTTCTTAGCACAATTGATCTCCGCAGGTACCTTGATTGCCTTTATGTTCGTTTCACTTGGAATCTATGCCTTGCGTAGAAGAGAAGGTAAGGACATAGCAGTTCCAGCCTTCAAGATGCCATTTTACCCAGTAATGCCAGCACTAGCCTTTATAGGTGCATTGTTTGTATTCTGGGGATTAGATTACGAAGCCAAGTTGTATGCAGGAATCTGGTTCGCTATCGGATTAGTTGTGTATTTCGCATACGGGATGAATCATTCATTCCTTGGTAAGAAGGAAAAAGAAAAACAAAATAAGGCAAAATAAAATACTAAGATTTTTGAATATTAAAAGAGGTGGCATTCACAAAAGTGAGTGCCACCTCTTTTTTTAAGACAAAAAAAGAACGACCCAAACATGAAATGGGCCGTCCGATATATCAGGGAGTCGTTATTAATTCTTTTCTATCACTAGTTACTATACACCAAGTATATGAAGAAAGTGTGAATTTATCCAAAATAATTCATTATTATAACCCAAAGTCAGGCTTACTAATGATCTTTTCATTATCCAAATTAAAGTTCAAGCTCAAATGTGACCCATTGAGCCACTCCTTAGATCCAACCTTGAAGAAGTACTCACCAAGATTGTTTCTTGCAATCGTGTATACACGCCAACTAGTGCCCTCAGCGACACCACTTGTCTCATACTTGCCAGTTGACTCATCGAAGAATTGAGTTGAACCATTAGTTACCGTACCAACCTTGACCTGGTCAGTTGGAGTAGGAGTAGTTGTTGTAGTGTTATCAATAGCGTTAATCGCAAACGTAGGCTCTTGAGTCGTGTACTCGTATACAGAATCATCCATGAAACCAAGACCATTGATCCAAGTGTTAGGAGATATCTTGAACCAATATTTGCCCTTAGAATTCTCCACAATAGCAAGAATGTTGTAGATAGTACCTTGAGGATTCTTGTCGGTGGTTAAAGTGTTGGACTCAGTGTTGTAAAGAGTCGCATGGTCATTTAGGGACTGACCAGAGTAGAGCACACTACCAGAATCAGTCGCAGTTATCGTCTTGACCGCAGTAGTTAAGACATATTCGTCAGTAGCCACCTTGTAGAACTGCTTGCCATTCATCGTAACCACAGCACCAAGCTTCCACTCAGTTGCTTGCGGAAGGACATAACCAGTAGGGACCCCATTACTATTGTAGACAGCAGCGAACATTGAGACAATACCAGTCGAGTTGGGAACAGGCGTGCTTAGATTACCGACCGAATTCCCCGAAGCATCCTTGATCGACATAGCACTACCAAGTAACCACTGATTAGTCGCGATGCGATAGTAAGCCTGACCGTTGAACAACTTCATACCAGTCAATTTCCAGCTAGTATTGTTAACGTAGAATAGACCGATCGAGTTCCCATTATCGTCACAAGCAGTCGTACCGTAAGCCCCGTTGTTGTAGCCGACAGTTCCAATATAACCGGTAGTTTTTGTGATACCAGACGCGCTTACAGTATTCGTAGAGGTAGTATTATTGACAGCGTGACCAGTGGAGTCTGCTACATCCATGTCTCCAGCTAATATCCACTGATTAGTTGCTACACGATAATAAGTCAACCCGTTGACGACCTTGCTAGCGTCCAACTTCCAAGAAGTGTAATTGCCAAACGAATTGTCAGTCATATTACCATTGTCATCATAAGATAAAGCACCACCCTTATGAATAGTACCGATATAGCCCGGAGTCTTAGTAATCGTGGCACTAGGAGCACTTTGACCTTCAATCTGGATACCAGATGCCGAGACGTATTCATTAGTTGCTACCTTATAATAAGTAACACCATTTATCGACTTAGTAGCGCCGAGCTTCCAAGAAGTGAAGTTGTCCAAAGTGCGCAGAATAGAATTACCATTTGCGTCGTATAAAGTCCCACCACCACGCTTGATCGTACCGACCAGTGCAGCAGCATCGACATTTTGTTGTGAAACATTACTTAGTACACCAGGAGCAAGTAAGATTGCTGCAGCAGTACCAAGAAGTATTGAGTTTCTTTTCATACCGTTAACCTCCCCAAAATATACATTTAACAACAGCATATTCTCATATATAATGGTAAACAATTGATTCATAAATTCTTATATTATTCTTTATTTTTTGATTAAACAAAAAGGAGTAAGGAACGAAATTTTTAATTTCGTTCCTTACTCCTTTTTAAATACACTTTACTGAATCTTACCATCAGCAGCAGTGATAGTTGAACGACCATCTTTGTTAGCGTTCTTGATGGCACGGAGAATATCATTGTCACTCCATGCGTCAACATTCTTAACACCTTGGTCAGTTAGATCTTGTCTAGCCTTAGCAATATCTGAGTCTGTGATAGTCTTACCATCGACTTCTTTAGATTCAACATCAAAATCCCCATTGGCAGCAGGATTGTCAGAATCATCATTAGATGACGAAGTAGTGTCACTAGAAGTAGTAGAACTGTCAGAAGAAGTACTACTACTACTGTCATTATTATTACTATCAGTAGTGTTGTCAGCCGTAACTGAACTTGCTGGTAGCTTATCTAACAGCTTCTTAGCTTGCTTATAGATATCTGAGTAATACTTACCCTTGATACCCTTTGTACTTGTGAGCTGTTCAAGTAAAGCCCTAGCTTGATCATTATTGTTGTCCGCAATCAATTGCTTAGCAGTCTTGATATTGGCCTTGTAGTCACTACGGTTTCTTTGGATAGTCTTAACTTGACCCAATAGATTCTTAGCACGCTTAGTCATCGACTCATTACCGTTAGATTGATTCTTAACAGTATTCAGAGCTGACTTAGCACTAGAAAACTCCAGTTTGTTCATAGACTTCTTAGCTTTGACCAAGTTCTTAGCTTGAGATTCATAAGCCTTAGACTTTTTAGTGTTCTTAGCCTCATTAGCCGATTTGAAATGATCACTCGCTGAATCATAGTCCTTCTTATTTACAGCCTTATTACCCTTAGACATCTCTGTTTTGTAATCATTATTATTGTTGTCTGATGATGCAGATGACGAACCATTGCTGCAACCAACAAGTAAGATACCAACAGCGGTCGTTGCAAGTAATGCCAATGCTTTTTTCATACAATTCCTCCACTCTTTGACTGTCTGAATTATACCATGTCGCAAATAAATAGAAAAAGTATTTCCGTTTTGACCATTCCCAAACGTTACTGTTTATGTAAGCAACTTATACGGCCGATAAGTGATTACAAAAAAATAAAAGAGGTAAGTAAAAATGAACTGGAACAAAACAACAATCAACATGACAATGGCAAACGAAAACTACACAGACGGAAAAGCAGTAAGAGGATTCCAAAACATAGTAAAAGAACCAACCCCAGAACAACTCAAGACATTCGCAGGAGTATTAGAAACATTATCAAACGGAGATATATTTTTAAAAGCTGAAGTTGTACAACATACAGACATGTAAGAGCGTGTCAACATGCGGGAACACCTGAGCATTACCTAGTCCCATGGATTTACTACGAAGTAGTGAAGCCATGAGACGTAGTAAGCGCAGGGTGTTGCATGTTGTAAACGCGTTTCAGAAGCTGAAAATAAGTAAGAAGCGTATCGAAAAAGGATAGAAAGCACACCAGAAAAACAAAGAAGCGTCTCAATAATATATAACCCAAAAAAGGAGCCCCAAATGAAAAAACTACAACTAACATTCAAAACAGCAGAAGGCCACAAAAAGGACCTAGTATTCAACTATGTGCGTGAAGACCTAGATGCACCCACAGTCAAAAAGGCCATGGATGAAATCATCGCTAGTAAGCTATTTGAAAAGAACAGCGTCCAACTTTATACAGAAGTGGTTGCTGCCAAATATGTGGAACGTGTTGAAACGGGTATTTTGGAAAAAGATTTGGCCATTTAAATAATATACATAGATTTAGCCTACGATTGAATAATCGTGGGCTTTTTTGATACAGTATATGCAGACATAATATAAGGGGAATCATCTTGAAAAAATGGACTAATGTTCGGGGGAACATAGCATTAATCGTATTATTGTACGTAATAATGACACTATTCATGATTATGACGATAAAAAGGGACTTTGTATGGAATGGGGATGATGTATATTATCAGTTCCAAAGAATCCAGAATATTATATATTCGATTCGGGATGCACACACCATACCGACAATCTCTATTAATAACTTTGGTTTGATAGGATATGGCATCAACATCTTCTATCCTTGGGTGACATTGATACCATTTGCGTTAATATCATTTGTATTTAAGAATCAGATTACTACATATTATGTAGGGATTGCATTTTTCTTTTTTGCTTCATTCGCTATCAGCCATTATTCGATGAAGAAATTTTCAGGTTCAACCAAACAGGCCATTATATTTTCGATATTATACAATTTCAGTACTTATAGATTGATAGACTTGATAGCTAGAGCATCCATTGCTGAATATATCGCAACGGTGTTCTTACCGTTGTGCTTATTAGGATTCTATGAAGTTGTCTTTGGGGATGAGAAGCGATGGCAGGATTTGGCGATTGGGATTTCTTTTGTGATATTCTCACATATCTTAACAACGTTTATGACAGTTATATTGTTTGCATTATTGATCATTTGTAATATTGGATTCATCAATAATTGGAAGAAGAGGATTGTATCATTAGGTAAGGCAATCCTAGCCACAATTCTAGCAACCAGTATCTTTTGGGTGCCTTTTCTAATAGAAGAAACTTTCCAGAAATTCGGAGTGCCGTCTCCGACTATTCTAAAAGGACAGAACTTTCGTGATTTAATTAAGTTCAGTTTGGCAAATACTAGTTATCGATCAATTAATGGTAATGTTTATAACTTAGGAACTATTCTGCTTGTGATACTAGTTGTGGGAGTTTTATTTTTTAGGAAATTTGATAGACGATACAAAATCATCTATATAGTTTCTGTTGTTAGTTTGTTTTTTGTTTCAGATTTGTTCCCATGGAGTATATTACAAGATACGCCGATTCAAGTTATTCAATATCCTTTTAGGATATTAATGTTTACTACACTGCTTGCCAGTATGATCGGTTCTCAGATAGTTGTTATGCTTACTACTGACTTAGGATTTAATAATTGGTTGATAATGTTAGGAATATTTACAGTAGTTAATGGTGGTATGTGGATGACATCCATGAGCTCTTCAGTCAAGGACAACTTGCTATCACAAAGGACACAAGTCATCTCTAATAAGATGATTGATGGTGGTATGGTACCAGATTCGTACTTAGAGCAATATGTACCTAGCAATAGTCAGAACAATCTAGGTGGAATTGAACAACACTTAGTAGTAATTAATAAGAAAGAAACCAATATTCAACCTATAATAACTACGAAAGGTAATGAGTTCGTACTCAATAATATCAAGGAGAACTCTACAGTTGATTTACCAGTAATTTATTACAAGAATACAGTGGCCAAGGTTAATGGTAAGAGGCTAACGATTACTAGAAGTAAACGTGGTGGAATAAGTCTCAAATCTAAGCATGCATATAAAAAAATGGTGATAACGACAAATTACCAAAATAAACAACTATACACATTGATAATATTGGTTTCATTAGTAGCGTGGATTTATATGATAAGTATCTTAGCACTATCAAATCCAAAAAAATAAAATAATTCATGGATAAACCTTGAGCCCGAGGTCTATTTCGACTATTATAGTTATAGGCTCTTCGTATGAAGTAAGTAGGTTGGAAAATATCTTTATAATAAAAGACATGCTTGAATGTTACAAAGATATTATTAATAATACAAAAGTGTTACAAAAGACAACGTTTTCCAATTTATGGTTGATTACTAAGCCGGAGTTTCATATAATGATTGTCAGTGGGATAAGCCCACTGAACAAATTAAATAAAAATTCTTTTAGTCCAGGGGAGGATTAACATTGAAAAAATCTATTAAATATGCAGGAATCGCTGCTGCAACACTTCTAACTGTTGCCCCAGTTGCTGCTCCTGTTGTTTCAAACGTAACATCAACAACTGTACAAGCTGCTGATGCATCATACACAACAAGTGATGACGCTGCTGCTTGGTTGAACCAATTTTCAAGTAAGAAATTAGCTACAGGTGCTGATGTGCCAACATTAAGCACAGATAACTACGGTACTAGCTTATCAGCTAAGCCAGCTGATATTACAACTGCTTATACAACACTTTTAAGCAATAATGTTACTGACAGTAATACTTTTGCTGCTGCTACTGATTCTAAAGTTACATCAGTACAAGCTACTGCTGATGATACAGGTAAGGCTTTAAGTCTTTCAGATGCACAATCATATTTAAACAACAGACAAGCTCTTACATTTAAGATTGCTGTTTCATATAAGACAGATGCAGATACAACAGCTACAAAAGATGCTTCAATCGACGTAACATTTGCTACAACAGATGTAGCTACAGTAACATCATTGGCTGCTGCTTACACAACACCATATACTGTTGATTATGGCTCATCTACATATAGAGCACAACTACAAAACTCAACTGATTTAACTTTGAAAGATCAAAGTGGTGACAACTTATTGGCTGATTCAGCTAATGTTACAAGTTATGCTATGGGTGGATTATCAACAACTTATGCTAAGGCTGTTGCTGGTACTGCTGATTATGATGAAACAACATTTGATACTGCTGATACTACATATTACCAACCTATCACAGTTACTGTTGCTGCTGATAGTGCATTAGCTACATATGCTGCAGGTACTACATACAATACTAAGACAACTGTTAATGGTGCTGTTCTTTCAAATGGCTCAGATACAACTGTAAATAATGGTATCGTAAAGGATTCAACAATTACATTTATCCGTGCCGTTAAGGTTGGTTCAGAAGCTGCTGCTGGCTGGACAACAACTAAGACAACAGGTGTTGTAACAACAAAGAGTGATTCATCATATTACACATTGAAGAATAACGATAATGTTACAATCAAGAACCGTGCTCTTGGCGCAAATACTTCATGGCAAACAAATGCTGTTCGTACAAATGCTAACGGTGACAAACAATACCGTGTTGCTACTGGCGAATGGGTTGATGCTGATGATGTAACATTTGATGATGGTACATCAACAACAACACCTTCAGAAGATGGTTTGTTTGATATTCAAAAAGTTTCAGGTAAGGTTTCATTAATTGATGATGGACATGTTTTCCCATTATACAAGAAAGATGGTAGTGCCATCAAATCTCGTATGCTTGCTAGAGGCGAATGGGCTTTTATCAATACTGCTAAAGATTCAGAAGGTAACACATATTACCGTGTTGCTACAAACGAATGGCTAGCTGCTGGTGAAGGTGTTACAGTTACTGTTTACTAATAGTTAAGATTAATTTTTAAAAAGAAGAGATCAGTATGATCTCTTCTTTTTTTATGTTCAAATGTGTTATACACTATTCTATATACAAGTAAATTGATAAAACGGAAGGGATTTTAAATGTCACGATTGATAAAGAAAATGAGCATAGTTCTTGTAGGATTGTTGATTTTACTAGGGTTGTCATTGAAGAGTAATATTTCAAATGTGAAGGCTACAGAGGATAACAGTGCTGACAATACAAAATTAGTCATAGGCTCAACAAAGACGGTATCAGCTTTGCCACTTTATATAGCAGCACAGTATAGATATTTCTCACAAAATGATATTTCTGTTGAGATGAAAACGTATGATTCGACAAAAGATTTGAATAATGCAATTGGTAATGGCGAAGTTAACTTAGCCGTCACTGATTTAGTAAATTACGCTTCCTTGTTGAAACAACAAAATGATTGGAAAATAGGTAGTACCATGCCTGGATATTATGGATTAGTTGCTAACAAATCTATTCATAATATAAAAGATATAAAAGGTAAAAAAATTGCAGTAAATAAAAATGATGGAAGTAAGTATTACATAACTAAACTTTTAAAGAAAAATCATATTAAGATTTCTAAAGTAAAGTTTGTTCAAATTGATTCAGAAAAAAAGAGAGTTTCACAATTAAAATCCAAAAAAATAGATGCTGCAGTGTTGTCTGATCCATCCCTTAGTAATGCCAAGACCGCTGGGAACAAGATATTGAATAAAGGGAAATTAAGTAATGATAATGGCAACATTTTAATTATGTCAAATGATGTCTCAAGTAAAAACGTAACGGATGTTAATAATCTTTATCATTCAATATTTTCAGCGACAAAAGATTTTAATAAAAATCAATACCCCATTGCGACTAATACATTAATTGATTTTGGAGCAACAAAGAAAGCCAGAGAATATTTATTTGGCTTAGATGTTACTATGAAGAAATCACATAAGGTTAAAAAGACTGATTTCAAAAAAGCCTTTAGTTATGCAAAAAAGCAAAAATTATATAATGGTAAAATCAATTATAAGAAATATCAGTTGAGTATTAAGAATATTAAGTAAATAAACAACAATACAGGAATTAGACGAAACGGTTCTTGTAAAATGCTGAGATGTGAAGTTGAAAAAATTAATTTCAACTTCTTTTTTTGTCGTGAATTGTAAAATCAATCAAAACACCTGCGCTAGTATCTGGCAAGTTGACATTTGGAATAATATGAAAATTGAATGTTCTTTTAGATGACCATATCCCTAAATTATGCTGGAGTATGGTCATCACTTGTTTCTGATCTACTTATATAATTGATTTTTACCAATTCAGTATAGTAACTTTACATGGTGACTTGTGGATTACTTTTGAGATTAGTAAGAATTGTATCGGTACCAATAAATTTAGTATTCAATTCGTACCAATAGGTTATCCTACCTTTTAACAATTCATCTTGATCTTCTTTTGAAGTTTGTTTTAGATTGAAAAATTTATTATATGACTGTCGGCTAACACCGACAATGCCTAGTAAAAGTGTCATTGCACGGTGTTTATTTTGATTCACTCTCTGTGCTGAAGTTCCTTCAATTTTTTTGCGTAAGCACTCATAGAAACTACAGTTTTATCAAACCCATTAATTAAATTAGGCTTTTCCGATAAACTAAATTTGAATCTAGACACAAAAAAATCCCTCCATGAAAGTCAAATGAAATTATATTATTTCATCTGACAATCATAAAGAAATTATTGCACTAAGGATTCGTTCATGATAATGCCTTTTTTGTTTGATTTTATAAATTTAACAATTCTTTCTTTTTAGCGTCAAATTCTTCTTGAGTTAAAACACCTTGGTCTAATAGTTCTTTTAGTTTTGATAATTGGTCAATATTATTGTTTTGATTAGCATTAGCAGCTTCATTTTCTTGTTGTGAAGTTACAACTCTTTGTGGTCTATACTCGTTGAATACGTTTTTACCATGAGTGTCACGGTAATTCTTCCAATCAATTTTCCTTACCCAGAATTTATCTCCGCGATTATCAATATCGGATACATACACCTTTGATTCAACCATTCGATAAATGGCATATAGAATAATTGATACGGGAATACCAAAAACTGAGACTATACCTAATGCTACAAGGATTATGATCACATAATCAGCAGTTGACCATCGTCTGTAATATGATTTTACTGGATCTAATTTTTGAAATTGCATTATAAATTCTCCCCATGAATATATTTTGATACCCAGTTAAGTATATTCCTATTTACTAGATTTTCACTATTTTTTTGCAATAATAACGAAACTTTGAACTATTAGTATGAGTTGCTAAATGTGATTTAAAAAGTTCTTTTATTTATATAAAGTATATCAACAAAAAGAGGAATTGCTTCCTTTATTTGATAGTATTAAAATGTGAATTCAATTGATTAGGATTTGCAGTGGGGGATTTTGATATCAAAAAAAGTAAGCTGTTTTTGAAAAATAATTGGTCTATGATTGTAGCTTTGAGCGTTATCTACATTTTGTTACTGATTTTAAATAGCAAGACTTTATATGCTGGTGACGACTATGTCTATAGATTTGCATATATGAGGTCATGGCCATTAGAACATTTAAAAGTGATCAGCACCTTTGCAATCCCACATTCTATGTGGAATCATTATTTCTGGTGGAATGGACGTTTTGTGGCTCATTCAGTCGTTCAGTATTTTATGCAGTTTGATACTAAGGTCATTTTCAATGTTTTTAATAGTGGTATTTTCATTGTGCTGATATTCTTAATTAATAAAGTTGCGACGATTATTACTAAGCATAAGTCTAGTACTTTAATTATAATCTCGATATTTATATTCTTATGGTTCTTTATTCCCAGTTTTGGTCAGACAGTACTCTGGGTTTCAGGTTCTGGTAACTATCTATGGATGAGCGTAGT
Organism: Companilactobacillus allii; assembly: GCF_001971585.1. Classification (NCBI taxonomy): domain Bacteria; kingdom Bacillati; phylum Bacillota; class Bacilli; order Lactobacillales; family Lactobacillaceae; genus Companilactobacillus; species Companilactobacillus allii. The sequence continues at coordinate 1,012,398 of NZ_CP019323.1, forward strand.
TTATACTTCTTTCATATTGGCCAATCTTATTGACATTGATATGACTAAGTTTAAGTTTGTATTGATTATTTTATTGAGTTTTTTAGCTGGTGCGACTAATGAGAATTCAGGACCAGCGGCTATCTTAATTGTCATTTTATCGATAGTTTATGGATTTATAAAGACACGTAAGATACATGTATATTCAGTGATTTCTGTTTTGTTTGCAATGCTTGGATTCTATATAATGTTGATGTCCCCAGGATCACAAAAGCGTGGGACAATGCATCGGGATTGGACGAAAATTTCAGCAAACTTGAATGATATTTATAAGTTATCTTTTGGAAATCTGAAATGGGTATATTTAGTGTTGATTGCATTTATTATTATTGGAATTATTTTGAAGCATATTACTGTGGTCAGTCTGGTTCACATAGCTATATTCATAATTGGTCATCTTGCAGCTATATATAGTATGGCGCTGTCACCGGATTATCCTGAGAGAACGTTTTTCGGTGGGATCGTCTTTTTGGCAATTGCATTTTTCATTTCTGTTTATAATATATATGATATTATACCGATGAAATCTATAGTAATTATTGCATGTATTGTTGTGTTTGGATTCAGCTATAGAGATGCCTATTCAGATATTTCTAACTCTTACAATGAAGTCGCGAGTGAATATGAAACGATTCGAATTGCTAAAAGTAATGGAGATAAGGATGTAAAAGTCAAGTTGATGTCAGTTCCTAAAACAACTTATAATGCATATAATGGGACGGTTAGTTTGGCTGAGAATCATTATGATTGGATGAACCAATGGGAATCTAAGTATTTTGGAGTTAAGACAATCAGTGGATATAGATAAGATTTAATTAAGTAATGCTAACTTCTATTGAACTTGTATTCTATAAATATTATGTTAAAACTGGATTCAAATATATTTTTGGAGGGAATACAATGAAAAAATCTATAATTGTAAGTGGACTTCTTTTTTCTGGCATGATGTTGGGATCAGTTGCCACACCTGCTGTTGTTAATGCCGCAGATGATGCTACTACAACATCTGAAACAGAACAAAAGACAATCACAGTACGTTATTATTTGGGTAGTCCATTGAACACAGTTGGGACTGAGACTGTAAGTGGTGGAGTTGGAACAACTCAGACTCTTAAAAAAATCCCAGATGGCTATAAGTTAGCTCCCAATGTTTCAAGTTCAGTTAAATTGGAAAGTAGTATGGGTGACAATTCCAATGTTGTACTTGCTGTTGTTAAATCAACAGATGCAAAGTCTATAACAGCCAACGTTAGTTACTTTGACAATGCTGCACAAAAGTCAGTTGGTACAGAATCTGTAACTGGTGAACTAGGTGCTTCAGTTAAGCTTAATGATATACCAAAGGGCTACTCATTGAAGAATGCTTCTGATAGTTCAATCACATTGGTTGATCCTAATGGTAACGGAAGTTATTCAAGAATTGTTCTTGTTCAATCTGCAGTTGATGGTGTTGTAACTTCTTATAAGGGTGTTGCTACAACAGGTTCAGTTAATACTTCTTTGTATGACCAAAAAGGTAATTTGATTAGATCACGTGCATTGGGTGCAAATACTCCATGGTCAGTTGATAAGAAGTTGGTTCTTGATGGTGTGACATATTATCGTGTTGCTACAAATGAGTTCGTTAAGGCCTCAGATGTATCAATTACTGGTTCTGACGCCAATACAAACACAAATACGGATACAGATGACGGAACTATTAGTTCAGCAACTAATATCCAAAAGGCAGATAGAGTTGCTGTAACAACAACTTCTGATGCACCAACATATCTATATACAATTGATGGAGCTATGATTAAGGGCCGTGCGTTAGGTGGACATACACCATGGGCCGTATTCAAGATGGCTACAATCAATGGCGTTAAGATGTACAAAGTCGCTACTTACGAATGGGTCAAAGCTAGTGATGTTGAATAATATAGTGAACTAATTTCCAATTAAAAAGTACATCTTTTGATGTACTTTTTTTGTCTATGTAAAATTAATTCTCTTAATGGTGCAGAAATAAATAAAAACATTTAATTTTGATCGAGCTTATCAATTAGATCATCAAAGTCAGTCAATGAGCCAATATCTTTTATCTGACCAGTTTCTGCCTCTTTTTTAGCAGTCAAAGCTTCTGGGGAATCTAGGAAGCTAATTAAACGAACTTTATTGTTGCTGATTTTCATATGAAATACCTCCGTACGAATGGAATATTACTCAACGCCCAGACCAATACTAAGCAAACTATAATTGAAACACCGAATACACCAAGGTAGTTAAGTGGATTCAGTACTTGTTGAACCAGCTCTATAACTATACCGTGTGACAAGTATACTCCATAGGTCAATGGTGCAATGAATTCAATGAATCGATTGAAGGATTTGGAATATTTATCTTCGAATTTCTTGAATATAAGAAATAGGGCACTGACAATAATTGGAAGTAAAATGGGGGGAGAATGTCTGATAGAGGCTTGTCTTGTAGTTGACGAGCGCTAATGATATATGAGTCAGTAATTGATATTATTAGTCCAATAAGGAAGATACTGAGATTGATGCTCAGTCTAATATTGGAAGCTTTGATGTGTGATAACTTATATCCTAGTAAGAAGTATCCAATCATTTTTGATAGAAAAACTAAACTACCTAATCCGTAGACTTCAAAATATTGTCCTGAGTTAGTTGGTAGTGACTTAGCTGTATTGGGTAGGATTATATTTGTAATGAACCAAATTATGAGTATGTAATTCATAGTATTGTTATCTACATTATCTACGAAGGCCTTAATGGCCGGTGATAGTAGGTAGAAGCCGATCAATGGGTATAAGAACCAATAGGCTGTGAGAATTGGTTGATGATATATAAGAAGCATACTATTTAATACTGAACCAAAACTCAAACCACCACTGATTAGTTTGAATATGATAGATGATAACAAGGACCATATCAAAAATGGTATAAGGATTCTTGGTAGTCTGTGTTTGAATAGATAAGATAGATTCTTAGTACGTTCACTATTGAGGATAGTTACACCACTGATCATGTAGAAAAGTGGTACAGCAACCGTTGTGATTGTTACCAAAATATTGGCTAAGCCCCAGTGTCTGGTAGTGGGCCCAGCAATGAGCATGTTTGCACATGAGTGAGCAAATACCACAGCCAACATGGCGACTACTCTAATTACATCTATATAAATTACACGACTTCGACTCATTTGTTATACTCCTAAGATTTTTTCTACCTATTAGTATACCTTATTTGATTGTGCTATTAGGAATTGATTACAACAAATCATAATACCTAAGGAAATCTAATGCATTCTGTGCTATCATCAAGAGTATCACGAAGGAGGATATCATGTTAATTAACTTTACAGTTAAGAACTTCTTTTCATTTTATAATAAAGCTAATTTGAATTTTGCATTCAGTCCTAAAGAATCAATTCAATTCAAGAACAATATTATTTTTTCATACATGGACAATGGTCGAAAGAAGAGTGTCTTGAATTCTATGGTTATTTTTGGTTCAAATGCCTCAGGTAAGTCCAACCTTTTGAAGGGAATCATGGCCTTAAAGAATCTATTGGAAAGTGGATATACTAATAATAAAGTCGAAGATATCGCTTTAGAAGTTAGTCCATTTAGATTCAAAGACAATGGTGATATTGAGTTGTCCATCAGTGAAATCTTGCTTAAGGATAGTAAGTACTTTGTTAAGTATGATATAGGGATAGATCCTATTGATTACAGAATAAAATATGAAAAGCTAACTTCAAGGAAGCTTCTAAAAACTAGAATTTCAAATGATGAAAAGGTGATTTTTGAACGTGTGGATCAGGAGATAGTTCATGCGGACAAGGAAATCAGCGCGGTAATTGAACAGTTGAATGTAAATAACAACAACTATAAGCCAATGCTATCGATTGTCGTAAATAATTTTAATTCTTCAAGAAAACAATTTGAATCTACAATATCCTCATGGAGCTATCAAACAATGATTATGTTTTATCACGAGGTTGTAGATAACATAGTTATCGAACAAAATAAATCAGTGCAAAATAAGAAAATTGCTGAAAAATTAATTAATGATTCAAATTTCAAAAGTGAATTATTGAATGAACTTAGGAATTTTGACTTTGCTATCAGTGATTTTGAAGTTAAGGATATTACTCAATCTGTGATTGCCAATCTTGTATCTTTACCAGAAAGTGCGATAGAAACTTTAAGTAGAGACAAGGTATACGATATTAGAACACTGCATAATGTTGAAGGTAAAAAATTCAAACTTGTTTATGACCAAGAATCGGATGGAACTTTGCGTTTTATAAATCAGTTCATTAATATATATGATTGTATTAGAAATGGTAAAACATATATTTGCGATGAATTTGAGAATAAATATCATCCCCTGATCCAGAGAGCAATAATCGATATGTTTATGAATGAAGGAATCGACAGACGCTGTCAGTTTATATTTACATCACATAATGTTGATTTATTGAATAGTGATATCTTTGCCAAGGAACAAATTCAGTTTATTGATAAGACTAGGAAGACGCAAGACAGTGAATTGTATGGTTTGGATGAGTTCAAAGAGGTCAGTTACTCAAATCATAATTGGAAGAATTTGTATATGGATGGCAGATTTGGTGCGATTTGATTGATATTATTAAGACTTGTGTAAGCAAGTCTATTTTTTTCTCTATTTAGGGTATAATTGAAGTAGAATATCTAAAAGGTGGTATTTTCGATGCTTGAAAAAGTTAATGGTATTGTAAAAGTAAATCAAAATAGTCGCTATGTTGTATTTTTGTTTGATACATATGAAATGAGCCGTAAAATGCTTCAAGATAGATTCGTCAAAGGTGAATCTACTTGGTATACAGACGAAAAAGGAACTGGTGATGATGGTAAGGTCTTTTATCGTATTGCTCAAGACGGTGAATGGATCGAAGCGGAGTATGTTGATTTTATTGAAACTACAGAATAATTTACTAGACGGACCTGTTATAGGTTTGTCTTTTTTTTTGTAATTAAATCTTAATCACGTTTTTTTGTGATTCGATGTGATAAAATACAATTAAATGGAAGGAGGAATAATCATGCTAATTAACTTTGAAGTTCAAAATTTCACTTCGATAAAGGACAGGATTTCTCTATCAGCCGAGACAGGTGAAAGATTACGAAAATTTAGAGATAGCAATACAATCACAGAAAATGGTATTTCGCTGTTAAAAAGTCTGCTTATTTTTGGACCAAACGGGTCTGGTAAGTCAAACTTACTAGATGGACTACATTTAATGAGAGGTATGGTTTTAAATAATACTTCTAATGCAACTGAGAATTTTAGATATTATTATCCATTCAAATTAAATAGCAATAGTCAAAAAAATGATGTTTCATTTTTAGTTGAGTTTAATTATGTGAACCAAACCTATAGATATGAGTTTTCATTTAACAGAAATGAAATAACCTCAGAGAAATTGACTTTAATTAATTCGATAAAAGATATGGTTTATTTTGATCGTGATCATCAAAATTTTGATGTATTACCTGACAACTTAAAGGAAGTATCGATAATAACACGAGCTAATTCCCTATTACTTTTTAATGCTCAACAATATAATGATGAAGTTTCAATCAATGTTTTTAAATGGTTTAAACAAGATTTGATTTTTGTAAATGATACTGTTGTGTCGGATCAATTAATAGATTTAATGAAGAATGATTTTATTAAAGATGAATTTTTAAAATTTTTACAATTTGCGGATTTCAACATAGTGAATGTAAATATTAGAGAAGTTGGAATTCCTCCTATTCCAGAACAATTTAAACAAATAATAAATTCACTTGATTCAAATATAGAGCTTCCTACAACGCGTCAAGAATTATATGCGGTACATAAGAAATATAATGATGACGGTGATGTTATTGAGAATGAAGAAATTCCATTGTCAATGGAATCCAGGGGAACTCAAAAAATATTTTTGATAGCATTATCCATAATTGATGCACAGGTTAATGGGAATGGTAAGACGTTATTATTTGATGAGTTTGATGATTCCTTACATTTTGAACTGTCTAACGCTTTAATACATGTCTTTAATTCTGTGCAGAATAAAAATCAATTTATTTTGACTACTCATGAATTACAGTTGTTAGATGCTGACCTAAGAGTAGACCAAATATATCTGATGGAAAAAGACTTTCAAGGAGTAAGTGATTTGAAATCGGTATTTGACTTCAGTGATGCCAGAACTTCAGGAAGACGAGATATTGCATTTATGCGTAGATATATGGAAGGTAGATTTGGTGCGATGCCACAAATAGATGTGGATTCAATGCTTTCTTCGCTTGATTTTTCTTTGAAAGGAACAGGGGAAAATGGGTAGACGTAAGTCAAGGGGAATACCGCTTAAAAAAATCATTGCTATATATTGTGAAGGAGAATCTGAAAAGTCATATTTCGATATGCTTAATAGAAAGTATCATGGAGCTAATGTACATTCTATAAAGTTACAGGTGAATTCAATGGGTTCTTCAGGTGAAAAGTTAATAATAGAAGCAATTGCCAAGAACAAGATACGAAGTAAACAACGTAATATAGATCAAACTTACGTTATTTTTGACAAGGATGAACATACTAAACAGCAATTAGAGCGATGTTTAAAATTGGCAAAGCAACATAATATTAAAATAATGTTTTCAAATATCAGTTTTGAAATATGGATTTTGTTACATTTTGAGATGGTAAGTAGAACTTATACAAACGAGGAATTAGTATCTAGATTATCAAGAAAAGAATTTTTTGATTGTGACTATCACAAATTTAAAGGAAATAATTACAGCGGATACTTAATTGACAGAGTTAAGCAGGCCAAGTTAAATGCCGATGAATTATTTCAAAAAAATAACAATTGGTTAAAGGATGAGCCATTTACTAATATTCAAGAATACTTGGCAGAAATATATGGTGTTGATACATTTTAAATATTAAAAAACCCTATATTTCTTAATATTTAATTGAAGATAATGTCGCGAAATAGTACTCTAACTACATAGATATTATAAGGGGGAGTACGAGTATGAATAAAAAATGGGTCGCTTCTACCGCTGTAGCTAGTGTTTTGGCTGCAATTGGTATTTCTTCCAATACGGCACACGTACATGCCGCCGTTACGAGCAATGATGACAATAATGATAACCAAGATCAAGACTCAGTTAGTTCTACTAAGGATGCAAGTGTTGCCAGTGTAATGGACACGCAAGGTGCACCACTTAGTGACGCTACAGCTGATGCTATTGATTCTGCCAATAGTGATCCTAATACCACTGGGACTAGTGTTTTGGAAAGAAGTGCAGCTACTGCTTTAACACAGGCTACTACTACAAGCACTGTAACTAGTGCGCAACAACAGGCCTTTTTGGCAACTGCTGTGCCGATGGCACAAAAGGCTTCTTCAGAATACAAAGTGTATACCTCTGTTATGTTGGCACAAGCTATACTAGAGAGCGGTTGGGGTCAATCTGGCCTTGCCACACAAGCACATAATCTGTTTGGAATCAAAGGAAGTTATAACGGATCATACCTTTCCATGCCAACTTCTGAATGGGACGCGGACAAGGGATGGTATACTATTTATGCCAACTTTGCGAAGTATCCATCATATTATGAATCCTTTGCAGATAATGGCAATAAGTTGCGCAATGGTGTTTCTTGGGATTCATCATTCTATAGTGGAACTTGGAAAGAGAATTGTTCGTCATATAAAGATGCCACGGCATGGCTTCAAGGAAGATATGCTACTGCACCTACATATGCATCTATCTTGAATAATCTTATTGAGACTTATAATCTTACTCAATACGATGGTGATGCATCTACTGGTGGAGCGTCTGATAACAATTCAGGTGATAATACGAATGAACAGATCAATGGTACTGTAACCAAGACAAAAGATGTCGCTACAGTTACTAATAAAAAGAGTGCAATGTTATATCTATATGCTAATCCAGACCAATCAGCTAATCGTGCATTGGGATATGGAACCTCTTGGGCGGTCACTGCTAAAGTTGTAACACCTAGTGGTCAGGTATATTACAAGGTCAGTTCGACTGAGTATGTTAAAGCCGAAGATGTTCAATTGAAGTCTGTTGAATCGACAGTGACTACTAATCCACCGGTGTCTATTTCTGATTCCGCGATTGTGATCAAGAATGCTGGTACTAAAGTTTATAGTTCAGCAGATAAGTCGACAGCGACTGGTCGAGTGCTCCCATATCAGTCAGCATGGATAACTACAAAGTATGTTACTAATAGTAATAATGAGAAATTTTATTTCGTTGGTACAAATTCATATATATCTGCGGACGATGTTGAGTTGAAATCTGAACAAGCAAATGAGGACTATAAGAGTGATGTGATCACCTCTTATCCTGATATTGTTCACGTGACTGCAACACCAAGTGCGAAGGTATATGATGACAAACATCGAGCTCTTGCTATAAGCTTACTCAATAATACTGATTGGAAAATTGACAAAAAGTCAACGCATTCTGATGGTACTATTTGGTATAGAGTAGCTACAGGCCAATGGGTTAGCGCCAATGATGTACAAGTTAAAGGATCAAATTATATCAAGACTGTATCCGGATCTGTAAAGATCAATTACATCCCTGGATACGGTGTAAATGTATACAATAGTCCCGCAGCCAACAACAAATTCACAGGAACTAGGTTGGCTGACGGTACGACTTGGCAAGTTACATCCCAGCAAATAGTCGATGGTCAAACGTGGTACAAAGTATCATCCGGCTGGGTAAATGGAAAATATTGTATTTATACTGCAAATTAGAGGACGCTTATGCGTCTTCTTTTTTTTGTTTTTACGGGAGGAAAAATAGTGTCTTATAAGTTCGATGATATAGTTCTATCGACAAACTTTTTACTTAATGATGGAATTAACCTGATGTATAAGAAAGAAGATTTCACGGTGGACAACGATATTATTGCGTTAATCAATATCAAAGATACAAATGAGGTCGATGGTCAAACAATCGTTATTCACAATGAATACGGGATATTCTTCGTTGATAAGACGACTAAGCAATTGATGAATGAGTTCCACAAGTACAACCGTGTCGGATTCTTAGTTAGCAAGTTTCTGGCTGGCTTCTTCCATTTGAAATACAATATCCCGATGGTAATGGGTTATTCGGCATACATGCCAATGATTGGTGGAAGCCGTAGCTGTGCAGATTGGATCGGTGTACATTGGGTAAAATCTTGCAGACAAGAGGACAAAGTAGCTATATTCAAACTGGAAGTTGGTGGAGTTATCAGCTTGGCATTCCCGATTGGGGATTTGTCGGATCGAGTCCACAATGTTTGTTTCCTGACCGAGAATCACATAGTGGCACTAGAAGAATTCTCAAAATTAGCCAATGGTCGATATGTCCCAAGTGGACACGTTGGATTATTGCGTCCATACCGTAAGTGTAAATGTAAGGTACATGGCAGTGTTCCCAGTAAGTGGAAGGATGTTAATTACAAAATTGATATGTTGGTGCAATATTTGCTGGATATCATCACACATGGTGAATTGGGTAGTGAAGAGTCGATTACCGTGTTCAAGCAGAAAATCTCACGAGAAAAGAGACTTTATTAAAGTCGCCAAGTTAGAGTTTGGATTGTGAATTATCACGGTTCTTTATTTTTGCATCGTAATAGAATCCCCAGTTATCAAACTTTGTATAGCAACTTAGCAACTAACAATATCAAACTTGTCTTGTTATATTGATTCTTGCCATAAGCGCTTATGAGTAATTGATAGAGGTGAGATTATTGGTCACATTGGAGGATGGCTTCAACAAGGCAATTAAGAATGAGAGATTGATCCACGGCGTTTTGAAACGAGTCAATATTTATCAGAATAGATTCGACTATGAGGATTATTTTCAAGAGGCTGTGATCATATATGCGCACAGTTATGTTCAATATATGTCTGAGCATAACGGTGAGGGTGGATTCGATGTGCATATTTATCAGAAATTAAAATGGAGAATGACGGATCAACTGCGACAAGATAAGCGATTCTTCGAACTGCATTCTTTTGATGAATTGGACTTATCAACAATTAAGTATGAAGCTAACGACTTGCTGGAATGCCTTAATATAAGCGGATTATCCACGATTGAAGCACGAATATTGCAGGAACATTTCATTAACAATAATTCTCTATCGGAATTGTCACAGCGTTACAAGTGTAGTACTCGTAATCTCAGGTACCACCGGAATAGGCTTTTGGTTAAATTACGAGCCAGCATAACGGCGTGAAGGTTACTATCTGGTTACAGATATGTTACTTTCAATTAATTTATGAAAAATCTTGTTATAATTTAGAGGTTAAGAAAATTAACGGCGGGAAGGAAATATTTATTATGGTATCAAAAAAGAAATTAATGGCGAGTGTAGCGACAACTGTTGCTTTGACTGGGGCCGGATTCATGACTGTAGGACAGGTAGTTCCACAGCTTGTTATCCAACAAAACGTTAAGGCTGCTTCAGCAATCAACGACTACATTTCTAATAACAATATTCAACCAGTATCTATTCAAAATGAAGAGGGTACATTCAGTAAATGGTTCGGCTACGAAAATGGTGTAGGGAAGCCTGAAGGTGTCGTAGTTCACGAAACAGCCACTCCTGGTGCTACAGCTAGGAATGAAGTTACATACTTTAACCGTGAATGGTCAACTATGTATTCATATGTTCATGCTTTTGTTGATAATAACGAAATCATCAATATTCACAATACTGATTACGGTGTATGGGGTGCTGGTCAGACAGCAAATGCTAAGTATATTCAGATCGAATTATGTGAAGTAAGTACAACAGATGAATTCGCACGTTCAATCTCAAATGATGCTTACTATATTGCTAGTAAGTTGATTCAATACAACCTACCATTCACACCTGGTACAACGGTTCTATCACATAACGATGTATCAAATAAATACGGTGATACTAACCATACCGACCCAGTTGGCTACTTTGCAGCTTGGGGTTACAGCATGGACCAATTCTATGACTTGATTGGTACATATTATAATAACCTTAAAGCCAGCGGTTCAGTAACTAACGGTGGTGGAAGCACAAGTACAACAGATCCTGATACAGATAGTAGTACAATCAAAGTTAATAACACAGATGGCTACTACGTTCCTATCGTTTCATTTGATAGTACAGGAGTCGCTACAGCAGTTAAGAGTCGTGCGTTAGCTAATAATACTCCTTGGTATACTGATAAAACTAAAGATTACGAAGGTCATACATATCACCGTGTTGCCACAAACGAGTGGGTATCTGATCAATATATAGTAAACTAGAGCGCCACAACACACGGGAAATTCCGAGCATTAACGCAAATAGTCCCGATATTCACGAAAGTGAATACCGGGACTATTTTTGTTAAGCGGAAGAAATTGTGTGTTGTGGCGCGTTTCAAATATAGAGCGCTTCAAAATACGGGTAATTTCCGAGCATTAACGCAAATAGTTCCGGCATTCACGAAAGTGAATACCGGAACTATTTTTGTTAAGCGGAAGAAATTGTATTTTGAAGCGCGTTTGCGAAGCAAACAAGAAACAATCAAGCTTGTACGTAATCATACAAACATGCAAATACCAGCTTCTTTTAAGTTAAGCGGAAGAAATTGTGTGTTGTGGCGCGTTTCCGCAAGTTCAGGAAGGAAGTCAGAGAAGAAAAACACAAACAGGTTCAATTTCTAATTGAAAAATTCCTAAAAAATATTGTCCCGTTGTATAATTGAAAGTATATAGGAGAAAAATCGATGAGAAAAAAATTTTTAACAGTATTGGGGATTTTATTTCTTTTTATCGTACTTTCAGGTTGTGGCAAAAAAGATAATGCACAAGTCACGGATACATCAAAGACCTGGTACATATTCCAAGATCAAGGGGAATCAGATGTAATCTCCATAAAATTTTTGAAAAATAACAAGGCCAAGGTTAAAGATACCTTGTCACTAGGCGATAGTGTCGGGATCGATAGGAAGAATGATAACAATTCTAATCCAAGTTATACTCTAGACCGAGATGGTAAGACGATAACTATTAATTCTAGTAATCAGGTCGTCTTTAAGTTGCTCAAGCCATACAAAGAGAATGTTTATGGTCGGCATATGAAGGGATATTATGTGCAATATCAAGGTCAAACTTACAAGTTTGGCTATATTACCAAGACTGATAAGAAGGTAGCGACTAATAAGTCGAAGTCACAAAATATCGCATACAAGTCGATGTCTAATCATATTGTTAATGTTAATAGTGATGCCACGCCGCTGAAGGACTCTAATTTGGCCGGTAATTTTAACTTCTCTACTATTATTAATTACCGTAGAACCGATGGTAATTTGACTGTTAATACTAATGGGACATATCAGATGACGATGACCGAGCACGCTGCACAACCAAGTACTGAAACAACTGATAGTAAAGTTGTCATCGCTACAACAGTTGAGTCTGGTCAGGTTCAAAGTATGTACGGCAAGGTTTATTTGATACCAAAGAACTTCTTGTCGATATCGTATTATTTCCATGGTCAAAATCAAGACCGGTTATTGCCCAAGAGTGTCAACTTAAAAGTTAACTCCAAAGCAGTCGGTAACCAGATTGATCGAGCAAAGACTCGTATAGAGAATGATAATGGACAAGTCTATCTATTCTCATCTGATTTCACAGTCAGGAAACAAGAGAATCAGACTAATACTTCTGGTAACTTGTTGACGACTTCAAGTACGCCTCAGACTAGCTTGAAGAACGATATCACTCAGACTTATAACTATTATAGAAACTATAAGGCCAATCCAGTGTCTTCGAATGCTGACTTTATGCAACTGGCTGCGGCAATTTCTGATAATAATGATAAGAAACTAGGTAGTGTTGCGGTCAACTTCGGTGGTAAATTCGGAATTGACCAAGTGCCAAGTGACTACACAGGTGTCGATGTCGATGGGAAGAATCAGCCACTGATGCAATATCTATTCTTAGTAACACCTGCTGCTTATAAGGAAAATGGACCAACGATAGCAACCAATCAAGGCAAGTTCTTGATCTATGGCATGCTCAATAATCGACTATTCATCTTAAGACAGCCAGATACAGATTCAGCAACGGTCACGTGGACGCTAGTTAAAGGAGTTTCGTTAAAGGTTCCAGAGTTGAAGTTTACTTTGAATTAGTTCGGGGGGAATTCTTATGGGATATTTTTTATTAGCGATATTCATAGGGTTACTGGAGCTACTATTGATTTTTCGAACGCGTTCTATGTTTAGCAGACCTCCCTTTTTGACAATTGGAACTATGGCGATCCTTTTGACACTATTGTTCATTCACATGATAAATTGTAATGCACCATTAATACTGCGATATTATGTGATTACGATATTCACGGTTGATTCAGTCTTGTTGGTGATTTTATTGTGTTACCTATTGTATGTATATTATTTCTTGCGACATGCGAAGATTCAAGAGTCTGATTATTTGTTGGTATTGGGTACGAATACTTTTACCAAGCGAGTCTCACCAGTCTTGCAAGACAGATTGGATATGACGATAGCAGCGTATCATCGATTGGGTGATTATCCCATGATTATTGTGAGTGGTGGAAGAAACTTCAGACCACCATTGATCGAGGACAATCTAATGAAGGATTATTTAGTCGAACACGGAATCCCGACATCAAAGATCCTTCTTGAGAATAGGTCGACCAATACGATACAGAAGTTAGAATATTCGTCGATTCTATTAAAAGAGGATTGGAATGGCGAGAATGTTCCACGGGTAACTATTATTACTAGTGAGTTTCATATCCCTAGAACGATGCGTTATTTGAAGAACCTAGGCATATTAGTCAGCTATTTACCAGCAAGAACGATGCCAGTTTTTAAGTGGCCAGCTATGTTTCGTGAGTTTACAGTGATAGTCTGGTATTATAGGTACACTATTATGTCGTTGATGTTTATAATTTTAGTATTATTTCTTAGCGTATTAGAGTAAGGGGTGTTGTATGATTTCGTATGATAAATTTGTAGCTAATAAGAGATTGCGACGAATTGTTTTGTTGCTGGCAGTGATTGGATTGTTCTATTTGCTTCGTAGCATGATGAGTATGTTCTTGTTGACGTTCACATTTACGTTCTTGTCAGTTAGATTGGTCCGAGCAGTACAAAGAAAGTTCCCAAAGGTTAAGCCAGTCTGGGTGATCGCACCAGTTTATTTGTTAATAATTGCGGCCTTGACCTTTGCTGTAGCCAATTATGTACCACAAATAATCAGCCAAACGGTCAAGATGTTCCAATCACTGCAGAAGTTTTACCAGAGTGATGAGATGCGATCCAATATTTATCTGACGGCGATATACAATTACTTGCAACAGATCAATCTTGATGCACAGATCAAGACGGCAGTTGCACAAGCGGTCAATTATATATCTAGTGTTGGTGTAATGGGATTGAATATCTTCTTGTCATTTCTACTGAGCTTCTTTTATACGACTCAAGTTGAACAGATGAATAAGTTCGGGCATCAGTTCTTAAGTAGTAACTACGGATGGTTATTTGAAGATCTACGTTATTATGGCCAGAAGTTCGTCAATACCTTTGGTGTTGTTATCGAGGCACAATTGATGATTGCTGTTGTTAATACAACTTTAACAACTATCACATTGTTATTTATGCAGATGCCAAGTGTTATTGCACTAGCTGTGATGGTCTTCATATTGTCATTGATCCCGGTAGCTGGGGTGATCATCTCGCTGATTCCGTTGAGTTTCATAGCGTATACTGTTGGTGGAATTAAGTATGTAGTTTATATTATAATTATGATAGTTGTTATTCATATGATTGAAACATACTTTTTGAATCCACAATTCATGTCGAGTATGACACATCTGCCAATATTCTTTACGTTTGTAATTTTGATTGTTTCCGAGGAACTTATCGGTACATGGGGATTGATTATCGGTATTCCAATATTTGTATTCTTCCTGGATATTCTCGGTGTACATTCGATTGAGAAGAATGAATCTAAGAAGAAGTTAAGTTTGAAGAAATTTCGATAAAAAAGTGTAACAGTCATATATAATAGGGACAACTGAGTAGATGGGAGAATAGGTGTATGTCATTTTTTGATAGAAAAAAGAAGGACAATGATTATTCAAATGAGTCAACAGACCAACCTGATGTTAATGTAGATTCTTTTCAGAATCCACAAAATCAGCAACAACCACAAAATTATGATTATAATCAACAGCCTCAATCAAACCAGAATTATCAACAACCAGAGCAACAATATCAATACGATAATAATGGTCCAGAAGTTAATGGTAATTACTATGAAGAGCAACCAGTTCCTGAGGCATTAGACACACAAGATTGGGTCTATACTCAAGATAACTTGGAGAATACTCTGACTCAAACTGAGAACTTGAAGAGTCAACTTAGACATGAATTACTAGCTGATCGTGGATATTGCAATCATGTGTTGCGTAGTGTTGGTAGTGATCAAGTTGATGAAAGAGAAGCAGCTTCTAAGCGTATTACAACGATCAATGAACAACTGAGAAAGTGGTTTGATACAGATGAGATGGCCAATGAGATTTACCTTGACCCAAATCGTAATTATTTCATTTTCACTGACCAATTGAATCCCAATCCAGAGGATAATGTAAGTAAGCTTTGGCAACAGATTACACAGACGCTGATGGAACACAACTTGATGGCCAATGCTATCTCGGTAACTTATGATGATCAAGTCAATCAGACATGGATGAATTATCAAAATGCCGGTTGGGTCGATCCTAATTCATACTTGTTGAGTATGTACAATGATCTTCAAGGTCGTTCAATGAATATGGTGGCTACTCCTGCTGAGATTCCATTCGAAGAGTCATACCGTATTCAACATGTGAATGATAAGACAGATAAGATTCTTGATGCTGACGACAACTTGGTCATGGAAGTTTCACGTACTTCTAATCAACAGCTACAAGTAATCCGTCACTACAACGATTCTAAGTTGTTGAGTCGTGATATATTTGACGTTAATGGAGTTATCTCCGCAACACAGTTCTATGATCATCATGATCCTAACAAAGTTGTTCGTGAGAACTTCTATAGACAAGATGGCACACTTGTGTTGATTAAGAGTTATACCAATGATGAGCCTTATATCCAACTGTTCACTCAAGGTAACGTCTTGATCAGTACCTTTGATACTGATGAAGGATTGATTATCTGGTGGTTAAAGAACCAAGCTTTGCGCCAAGTACAAGCTACTATCTTTGTGTCAGTCGATTCTGAATACTATAAGAAACTTTTGTCACTTCGTGATAATGGCTTCGAAGTTATTCCAGTTGTTATGACACAAGATCAAAATGCCAAGGTCATTACTGATCTGGTCAGTGGTAAGGATAAGGTCACAGCAGTTTTCGCTGGAACTGATAAGGTTAATAGTTACTTGAATACTAATTCTACTATTAAGATGGATATCTCTACTTTGTCTAATGTTGAGACTCCGGTTTATAAGCAGTAGTATTTGGAGTGTTAGTATATTTTAAACGCGAGCCAAAACACAATTTTTTGAATATAACTACAAACTGATGGGCATTTACTTTGTAAATGCTCATCAGTTTTAGGTTATATTTAAAAATTGAACGTGTTTTGGCTCGCTCTCTTTTTTTTATACTCTTTTTCGTGTAAAATATACTGTTGTATAAGAAATGAAAAGAGGATTTTGAAATGGCAAAATTAGTTTTCATTCGTCACGGACAAAGTCAATGGAACTTATCTAACCAATTTACTGGTTGGGTTGACGTTGACCTTAGTGATGAAGGTGTAAAGCAAGCACAAAACGCTGGTAAGCTTCTTAAAGAAGAAGGCATCCTATTCGATCAAGCATATACTTCAGTATTGACACGTGCTATCAAGACATTGCACTACGCTCTTGAAGGTTGTGACCAATTGTGGATTCCTGAAACAAAGACATGGAGACTTAACGAACGTCACTATGGCGCACTTCAAGGATTAAACAAAGCTGAAACAGCTGAAAAATATGGTGATGAACAAGTTCATATCTGGAGACGTTCATACGATACTTTACCACCATTATTGAAAGCAACTGACGAAGGTTCAGCAGCTAAAGACCGTCGTTATGCTAACTTGGACCCAAGAATTATTCCTGGTGGCGAAAACCTTAAGGTTACTTTGGAACGTGTTATTCCTTTCTGGGAAGACGAAATCGCTCCTAAGTTGTTAGATGGTAAGAACGTTATCATCGCAGCCCACGGTAATTCATTACGTGCTCTTACAAAATACATTGAAGACATTAGTGATGCTGACATCATGGATGTTGAAATGGCTACTGGTGAACCAGTTGTTTATGACTTGGATGACAAGTTGAACGTTGTAAGTAAGAAGAAGCTTAACTAGTAACTCTTAACGACTATGTCGTTTAGAGTTAATTGTGGGGTCGCTTTTTGACCGTGCTAGTAAATATTTAGGACTGCACATTTGTGCAGTCTTTTTTTGTGGTTTATTTTTAATTAGGTATAGAATTGTAGAGTAGAAACAAGAATTGATGAGCTGGAGGGTAAATTGATGAGCTTAAATGTAAATTGCAGAATAAAAGTAGGACTGTAGAGCTCAAAAGCCAATGATACCAAGTGTTATATGGCTTTGAGATGAATTGATGAGCTGGAGAGTAAATTGATGAGCTTAAATGTAAATTGCAGAATAAAAGTAGGACTGTAGAGCTCAAAAGCCAATGATACCAAGTGTTATATGGCTTTGAGATGAATTGATGAGCTGGAGAGTAAATTGATGAGCTTAAAGTTAAATTGCAGAATAAAAGTAGGACTGTAGAGCTCAAAAACCAATGATACCAAGTGTTACATGGCTTTTGAGATGAATTGATGAGCTGGAGAGTAAAGTTAAACGTTGTAAAACTTGAAAACCAATGATATCAAGAAGAAGTAGATTAAAGCATAGTATTAAAAGTTAGAAAACATAATATGGTAGACTTAATAATAAATACGGTAGATTGTTAACGATAAAATATGAGGTGTAATGATGAATACCCCTAAATATGAAATAGAAGATATTTTAAATATTCCAGAGGGTAAGACCTTTGATCGGAAAAGTGCAAAATATGATTTAAATAAATTGGCCAATATTTTAATTGCCTTTGCCAATGCTGATGGGGGAACTGTCGCCTTAGGTATTAATGATAAGAAATATGAAGGTGTAAACTTACTTTCTACACAAAAACAAAATGATATTGTACAGATTGGATCTCAGAGAATAATACCTACATTAGAAGTGGAAATAACTAAGAAACCAATTACTAATATTCAAAAAATGGATGATACAGTCTGGTTATTATCAGTAAACCCGTCTGATGATAAAGTGTATATGAACAAAAAGGATGAGGTTTATCTTAGAATTGGCGATGAAACGCACAGAGTAACTTTTGAGGAACGAAAGAAGCTTGAGTTTGATAAGGGAATTAGAGCCTTTGAAAGTCAGATAGTTGATGATGCAATTCTGGATGACTTAGATGATGAAACTGTGACACAATATAAAAAGTTATATGGTTTTGAAGGTGATAATCTTTGGGATTTACTTTTCCCTAAGGGACTAGCAAAGCGTATTAAAGATCAAAATGGTAACATTGATTATCGATTAACTGTTGCGGGGATACTGTTACTTTCAAAATTCCCGACAGCTTTTGTTCCAGGAGCTAGAATTCGATTCATCCGTTATGAGGGGCGTGAAGCAAAAACGGGTACTAATATGAATATCGTGAAGCAACTGAGAATCGAAGGCCCTCTACCTAAAATGTTACAACAGGCTAGCGATATGATTGAGTCACAGTTACGTACATTCTCTAGTTTGGATATTAAAACTGGTAAATTTGTTGATGTTCCTGAGTATCCTAAGAGTGCATGGTTGGAAGGAATCGTTAATGCAGTAACTCATCGCGCATATAATTATGATGGCGATGATATTAGAATTATAATGTTTGATAATCGTTTGGAGATTCATAGTCCGGGAAGCTTGCCGGCAGTTGTAACTACAGACAATATTAGATATACACATTATTCTAGGAATCCTTATATTGCGCGTGCGCTAACTGACTTCGGATGGGTACGTGAGTTTGGTGAAGGTGTTGATCGTATTTATATTGATATGAAAGAATTCTTTTTAGATGACCCAGTGTATAAAGTTGATGATAATAGTGTTAATTTAGTTCTCAAAAACAATATTGTGATGCGTTCAGTTCGAAAGAATGATGATTTGGCATCTAAAATTGGTGATGACTGGGAGAATCTTAATTTTATCGAACAGGCTGCAATTGGAATGGCATATGAGCATGGAAGCGTTCGTACCCGGGAATTGTTAAATAATGTTGATAATTATAGTATGACTTCTGTTAGGAATGCATTAAAGAATCTAACCAATATGGGAATTTTAGAGCAAGTCGCTTCGGCACCAACCTCACCTAACCAATACTATCGACTAATAAAGTAAAAAAATATATTCGTTGTAACTGTCTTTAATTGGATGATTGTCCAAGCTATGGATGTTCAGGGATACGAGGAAGTGAAACATTATGAAACCTCAAAAAATCATTAAATTACTAAGACAGAATGGTTTCAAGGAAAAGTCACAGAGAGGTTCGCATTTGAAAATGTACAATGCAAAGACTAATGTGACGGTTCCGGTGCCAATTCATCATGATAAGGAATTGGAACACGGGATCGAAAGTAAAATATTGAAGCAAGCGGGAATAAAGCATCATTGAACTACATGTGAGGTTTTGTAGTAGGTGATGCTTTATTTTTTTACGTCAAAATTGTTGATACATGGCATATATTGCCCTTTTATTATTTAATTAAATAGCTTAGTATATTAATTATTATATAAACTAATTTATTTATTAATGAAAAGAGGGTATATCGATGACATGGTCCACTTGGCAGGTACCGCCATTTATAACTAGTGTGTTTTTCATTCTTGGAGTATTTGCCCTTTATACTGTTACTTTCAACTGGCTATCTTCAGGTATGAAAGTATGGAATGTGAATGTTTCTGATGATACTTTGAATGCTTGGTATGGAGTCATTTATATGCTGATATTCGTATTCAGTATCCAAACGGCAGTTATTGATACTAGACTTTCGTGGGAATTTATGAATTTCCAGCTGATAGCAGTGACATTTTGCGCGTATTTCTTGAATATACATATCCCGTATTATTCATTCTTCCCAATCGTGTTGGTTTACATGTTATTCAACCATTCGATAGGCTATTGGCAATCGTGGGGACATGCGATGACGTTGATGGTGTTCTTCTGGGTTTTGAATATTGTTCGTGTGAGATATCGTGAGCACCATTTTGCATTTTTGATTTATATGTTAGTTGATACATTATTTGGCGGGATACTGTGGTTTTGGATGGTATTAAAATTCAATATTTCATTGACGACTTTTGTCCAGGAGTGGATTTATTTAATTATCTTCGAAATACTATTGTATATTTACATTGCAATGTTATCGCAGGATACCGCTGTAAAGCTCAGACTTAAGAATCGTGCGACGCATGATACCTTGACTAATACGGAGAATTTCTCGGCATATACTGAAAATATGGACGATTTATTCGAGAAGAGTCAAAAAGAACGTCTTCCTTTGACTATGATGATGTTTGATATTGATCATTTTAAGAATGTGAATGATACGTATGGTCATTTGGCTGGAGACCGTGTGTTACGACATGTCTCAATGGTGGTACAGACAGTGTTGGCCGAGAATGATGTTAACATCGGCTTTTATAGGACTGGTGGTGAGGAGTTCAACTTGATATTCCCTAGTTATGAGTTGGCGGATTCCAAGGTGGTCATTGAACAGATATTCAATGCTATCAACCATATCGAGGTCCATTCAGACGCGGACTTGATAGACATCACGATATCCATTGGTGTATGTGAGCTTACTAGTGATGATAAGTCACCGATAGACTTCTACAACCGAGTTGATAAGAGTCTTTATCACTCTAAACAAAATGGTCGTATGCAAATTACTGTTGGATAGATAAGTGATGTGTGTATAATATGCCGTAAAGGGGGGTTACAATATGAAATCTGAATCGACTGAGGTAACTCCATCGAAGCATTTAGAACAAGTAATTCAAAAAGAAATTGATGCTGGTAAATTTAAAAAAATTGACTCTAAAAAAGAATTGGACAAGTTCTTGTCTAAAGACTAAAAAAGATACTCGTAAGAGTATCTTTTTGCTTTTCCAATAACTATAAGTTATAGTGTACTAGTAAACTAATACACTAGTGGGAGGCACAAGGTTGAAATTTGACGACAAGATTCCAATTTATTTCCAGATCAAAAATTATCTTTACCATCAAATAATCACTGGTGACCTACAGTCTGGTGAGAAATTACCATCGATTAGACAACTTGCACTTGATGTGACCGCAAATGTGAACACAGTACAGCGGGCATTATCAGAGATGATCGTTGAGGAAGTTGTTATTTCAAAGCGTGGCAAGGGCAACTTTGTCACAACTGATGTGAAAAAGGTTGAGCAGTTAAAGACCAAGCTAGTGCAGGAACAGTTATCATTGGCTTATCAACAACTGCACTCACTAGATTTGAGTGATAATGAGATATTGATAGAATTTAAACATTTCATGGAAAGTAGGGATGCACAGCATGAGTGAATTATTAAAAATTGATAATTTAAATTATCGTCACAGTCTAAAGAATATTTTGAAAAATGTTAATTTGACAATTGAAAGTGGCAAGATCATTGGTCTACTTGGCGAGAACGGTGCCGGTAAGACTACTCTGATGCGTTTGATAACTGGTAGCGCGCATGGTAAAGGGAGTATTACGTTAAGTGGTACGAATAAGATTGCTGAAAGAAAGAGTCATGTTAGTTACACTGAACATCTTGGTGGATTCCAGGGTGGGATGAAGGTCGGTAAGATTTTTGACTTTTATCAGACAGTCTATCCAGACTTTGATGTTGAGCGTTCGAATTCGTTAATTGAATTCTTGAAGATCGATAAGAATTTGAAGTTATCGGCATTATCCAAAGGGATGAAGGAGAAGCTTATCATTGCACTGACTCTATCCCGTCAAGCTGACTTGTATTTATTAGATGAACCATTCGGTGGAATCGACAGTATGAGTCGTAAGAAAATCATCAATAGTATTTTAAAGTGGAAGCCTGAGGAATCTACTATGATTATCAGTGATCATTATGTGACTGAAATCGCCTCTATTCTTGATGAGATCGTTGTGGTCAAGGATCAGACTATCAATTGCCACAAAAAGGCCGATGAGATTCGTGAAGACAATGATATGGGAATTGAAGATTTCTATGAAAGCTTATACGTAGGAGATGATCAAAATGACTAGTTTTTCCAGCATGTTCAAAGTTGATTTGAAGAATAAATTCCGCAATATGAATTTTGTTTTAATGATAGATGTTATTGCGATTGTCGTTGCAATAATCTGGAATGCCATACAAGGTAATTTGAGCAAACAAAGTTACTTGGCTATAGCATTCTCATTTTCCATCATTGTGTACTTTGTATCTTTCGTAATACTAGCTTATATTCAAGAGAAATCATATACGCGTGATAGTTATCGGTTGATTCCAATCAATGATACGAAATTTTATCTAGCTAATTTGGCATCGACTTTGGTAGCGTATCTATACGTTATCGTCGCACAATTAGTATTGTATGCTATCGCTTTTGCAATCAACGCTGAGGAATTCAATGACTACTTACAAATGATATCCATGATGAATGGCCGTGCATCGTTTGACGCACCTAGTGCGATGTTGGGTAGTTTGGCGTTTGTTGCTTCTGTATTAGGAGCTATCATATTTAACTGGGCAACGATCACTCTGATTCACTTGGTGACACGCTCCGCAAGTAACTTCTTGCCAAGTACTGGTAGAAGATTCTTGAACATAGTATTGTACATTATCGTAATCTGGTTGGTAATCGAGGTTACTAGTTCATTAACCAACAATTTGAGTAGCTCAGTTAGTTCACTCTTCAGTGTCACTTATGCTTCTGGATTCTTATTGAAGCTATTGATTTATCTAGTAATTGCGGCAGTTGAGTCTGCTATAAGTATCTTCTTGATGAGTAGATGGGTCGAGACGATTACTGAATAGATCAAAATGATTATCTTTTCTTCCTATTAAACGTATAATTACAGTTACATGGAAGGAATGATGCAAATGGCTACTATTTACGATTTTTCAGAGACTGAAATGAACGGTGACAAGATTGACTTCAATGATTATAAAGGTAAGGTAGTTTTGATCGTCAATACTGCCAGCAAATGTGGACTAGCTCCACAACTTGAGGGAATAGAAGCATTATATAAGAAGTATCATGAGCAAGGACTCGAGGTACTAGGTTTGCCGTCTAACCAATTCCACCAAGAATTGGGTTCAGACGAAGAGACTAGTGAGTATTGTCAAATGCATTATGGTGTAACTTTCCCAATGACCAAGCAGGTCAAGGTTAATGGGGATGATGAAGATGCATTGTTCACATACCTTAAAGAGACAGCGGGACACGGACGTATCAAGTGGAACTTTACCAAGTTTCTAATTGGCCGTGATGGTCAGATGATTGAACGTTTTGCTCCAACTACTAAGCCTGAGAAGTTTGAGTCTGATATTGTTTCAGCACTTGAAGACAAATAAAAATGACATATCCTGATGGGATGTGTCATTTTTGTTTGTCTGAAGATGATATAATTTGAACATTAAGAGAGGAGTATCATATGAAAATATTGAATGTCCCCACAAGTAATATAAATGAGCTGAAAAAATCACCGGAAGCAATTTTTGAAGAGAGTCGTAAGTATAAGACCGGAGTTTATATCCATGATTGCGATATTCCTGTTGGAGTTGTGATTTCGGTACAAGAATATGAGAAATTGGTTAAAGAAAATGACAGATTGCAAGAAGAAATCCTAGATTTAGAAGCTGCCAATCGTTTGAAACAACCATATACATTATTATCAGATGCTAATGTTCGTGGTGATTCGAGTAAAAAACATCCAAAGTTTGATGAAGATGATGGGTGGGAGTGATTGTGGAAAAGGTACAAAAGTATCAGAAAATTAAATAATGAAAGTAAATAAATAGTCTTTAAATTTAAGAAATGCCAAATGTACTCACAATTTTTCATTTTTAAGGATATTTTCTCTTTTAGGTGAGAAAAGTATGACGCCATCTCTATCTTGAACTACATCGTACTCCTTAGCCATAGGTTTGATATTGTCTGGTAAAGTTAGAACATTTGAATTATCAACCTTACAAAGTTTTACACTCATTGAGGAATCCTCCATTATTGCTTTATACGCAAATAATAGACGGGTTCTTTTTTAACTTCAAGCAATGTAACTTTTTAAGCAAAATATTACTACCAGAATCACGTCATAATATACAATATGAATCGAGGTGATGGCTATGGATGATGAGACTAAAAAGGTACAAGTTTCGTTTTGTATAGATAGTGAGGATAATAGAAGAGTTACTGAGGTCTATGAGAAGTTGGGTATAGATTTACCTACTGCATTCAATTTGTTCATCAAAAAAAGTATCAGTGATGGTGGATTTCCATTTGATGTAAGAGATTCTTTCTACAGTGAAAGTAATATTAATGAATTAGCTAAACGGCTTGAAAAAGCAAAAAAAGGAGAAGGCAAAGTGCATCCACTATTGTAGTGAATTGAGATACCTTCTTAATTTTTGCCCTATAAATTAAATTACGAAAAAAGGCTAGCAAATAAAAAATTTGCTAGCCTTTTGTATATATCTTATCCCTCGGCGTTATGAACATCGTCAAGGATATTATCATTTGAAAAGTCGTGTTCCATGTACTCTTTATTATCAGTAGGTAAGTGCTGTTCCAAGTTGTCGAATTGTTGGAAACTGACAACTCCACTAACTGATTCAAAGCTTAAGATGTGTCCGCCAAAGTCGTGTTCATCTGACATGAGGTGACTGTGGAATCCGCCGACTGCAACACCATCGAATATGGCAGGTGAGTAGTAACTTAGCAAAGTTCCTTCAACGGAATCCTTAGTGAAGATACTTTGATTCTCGGCTGTCTTGGCTAGGGATTGATAAGGTTGACTAGACTTTTGAACAGCACGAGTCTTGATGTTCTTGAAGGTACCAGTGATCTTGACAGAGTAGAATGTATTACTACTTTTGGCTGCGTCAGTGATTTGCTTTTGAAGGTTGTTACGACTAATATCTTCAACTTCGAGCATTTCAGCGTAATCAGCGAAGTGACTGTTGGCAAATGGCAATGTGAAGTTGCTATCAACTAGGTTGACGTTACCGTGACTATCGACTTGGTAAGGTGTGCCATCCAAGATGATCAACTCACCGTCAAGTCCTTCACCAGTACCGATCCCAGTGTCACCATGACTTAACAAGTCTTTCATCGTAATAGTTCCATCGAGTAATCCGGGAACTAGTAGTGCAAGTGTTCCGTGTTGATAAAGTGTGTTTGTGTTTGACATAAATTGAGACTATCCTTTCCAGACTAATATTCTTCAAGAAGTGCTGATGCGAACTTATAGTTGTCAGAATAATCAACGGGGATATCGATAACTACAGGACCTGGTGTAGCGAATGCTTTCTTTAAGGCGTCTTTTAGTTCGGCAGTAGTAGTGGCATGCATACCGACTGCTCCGAAACTTTCGGCATACTTGGCAAAGTCGACTGTACCAATATCGACACCAGCGTTACGACCATACTTGGCTTCTTCTTGGAACTTAACCATATCGTAGTAACCATCATTCCATACCAATTGGACGATGTTCAAGTTCAAACGGACTGCGGTCTCTAATTCTTGACCACTGAATAAGAATCCACCATCACCAGATACTGATACGATAGGCTTTTCAGGACGTTCTAGTGCTGCGGCAATTGCCCAAGGAAGTGCAACTCCAAGTGTTTGCATACCATTACTGAACAATAGATGTCTTGGCATGTAACTTCTGAAGTGTCTGGCCATCCAGATATAAAGGCTACCCACATCAACGGTAACAGTAGTGTCATCGTCAACTTGATCTTGAAGTGCCTTGATAATGGCTAGTGGGTGAACGCCCTTTGATGGATCTTCGACGGGAACGTCATCTTGTGACAAGAAGCTGACTTGCATTTGGTGCAAGTGCTCTTTCAAGTCGTCACTCAGTGAAATATCAGTGGGTAAGTTATGAGCGATATCTCGCATTGTCTTGGCGATGTCAGCTTGAACGACCAAGTCAGGTTGATATTCATTGGAGATTTCAGGGGCGATACTATCTAGGTTGATAACTTCACCTTGACGGTCAACGTTCCAAATTCTAGCTTCATATTCAACGGGATCGTAACCTACAGCAATAACGAGGTCACTTTCTTTCAAAATAGCGTCACCGATTTGGTTTCTGAAGAGACCGACACGTCCGTAATAATTCTTCTCGAGATCTCTTGAGATAACTCCAGCACCCTGGAAAGTTTCAACAACAGGAATTGAGAATTTGTGTAGCAAGTGATGGATTGCTTCAGTTACTTCCTCACTTGATGAGCGCATACCAGCAAGAATAACTGGCAACTTTGCCTTTTGGATCTTGTCGATGATTTTGTCGACGATTTCACTGCTGGCACTACCTTGTTGGATTGGGGCTAATGCCTTGATCTCAGGAGTAGTAACTTCAGCGTCTAAAACATCCTTGGGAAGTGAAATAAATGTGGCACCAGACTTTGGAGCCATGGCAATTTGGTAGGCATTGGCGAAGT
The DNA here is from genome assembly GCF_001971585.1 of Companilactobacillus allii. Classification (NCBI taxonomy): domain Bacteria; kingdom Bacillati; phylum Bacillota; class Bacilli; order Lactobacillales; family Lactobacillaceae; genus Companilactobacillus; species Companilactobacillus allii. The sequence goes on from NZ_CP019323.1 coordinate 1,039,344, forward strand.
TCTCAGATAGGTTATTGGGATCTTGGACCTCAACACTATCTTTTGTAGCGTAGCTGAGTAATTCCTTACTAGGGATACTTTGATGAGTTAATCTGGCAACGTCATTACGAGGAACCTGTCCGCCAAGTGCGACAACGGGGTCACCTTCTGAAGTTGCAGTAATTAGACCAGTGGCTAAGTTAGATACACCAGGACCAGAGGTTGTTGCGACTACTCCGGGTTTACCAGTTAAACGACCGATACCAGAGGCGATGAAGGCAGCGTTTTGTTCGTGATGAGTGATAATCAATTTTGGAGCTTTAGGATCGTCACTGTATTCCATTAGATCGAATAACTTGTCTACCTTGGCTCCGGGAAGTCCGAATACATACTTGACTCCTTGATTGATCATAGAATTAAATAATGCTTCAGACCCGTTTTTCTTCGTTGACATTAAGATGTCCTCCTTGAGATTGCTGTATTGAGATGTTATTGTTATTAACATAAATCGTTTGTGTTGATTTGTCAACACGTAACACTTGGAGAAAATTATGAAAAATATCGGTTATCTTGCACAGGATATTTCGATCCTGCATAGACAGTATTATAAAGACACAAAAGAACAATTCGACGCTTTGAATCTGAATCCCACAGCTGCATGTATCTTGTTGTCGATTGGAGATTATCCAGAAATAAGTCAGAATCAAGTTGCTAGATTATTAGTAGTAGATAAAGGTTTGGCTACACGTGAAATCAATAAGATGCAAAAAATGGACTACTTGAGAAAAGTCGATGGCGCTGGTAAAGCTAAGAACCTGTTACTGACAGATATCGGTAGGGATGTGGTCGAAAAAATCCAGCACATCAGGATCAATTGGTGGGAAGAGCGCTTCTCAGATACCGGGATCAGTGCGAATAGCCCCTTGATCGATTCAATTGAAAAAGTCGTTGATGGGTTTACTGACTCTTTGGATGATTAGAATTTTGAGCATGGTAGTATACAGAAGCTTGATCTATTCTTAACATATTATGTAAAATTTTGGTAAAGTCTGTAAAAAATGCGTAAAGTACGAACATATGTTCACGAGGTGATGTATTCTTTATTTATACCACTTTAAAAGGAGAGCATATGTATTTAACTAGGAAAGAACTACCACAAAATTTACTTAATGAACTTATAAAGGGTAAAGAAACTAGCATGATTGAATTTAAAAATGCACAAGGAAAAGATGGCAAAGGTAGTATACCAAAAAGTGTATATGAAACTGTATGTGCATTTTCTAATCATTACGGTGGGAATATTTACTTAGGTGTCGATGACGATGGAACAGTTATCGGTATTGATATGATTAGAATTGAAAAAATGAAAAAGGATTTTATTACCGTAATTCAATCTAGATTAAAATTCATACCACCATTGTTTTTGGAGGTTGAAGACTATAAAGTTGGAGACAAAGTGATACTTCATATTTATGTTCCTAATAGTTCCGAGATACATAGGTTAAATGAGCGCTATATTTTCGATCGTAACGGAGATGCAGATATTGATATTACAAATAATACCAATTCCGTTAACCGAATCTATATGAGAAAACAGACTGAGTATTCTGAGAATAAGGTTTTTACAGAAGTTAAGATTAGTGATTTTCGTAAAGACTTAATAAATAGAATGCGAAATAGTTCTCTTAATTATAAAAACGGGAATCCGTTATTTGAGAATTTAAATGATTTTGATATTCTTAAAAGTCTATCAATGTATAAAAGAGATAAACTTTCTGGTGAAATGGGTTTTACTTTAGCTGCGGTGCTAGTATTCGGCGATGATAAGATAATTAAACAATGTGTACCTTACTTTGCGGTTGATGTACTAGTTAGATTTAAGAATGTTGAGAGATGGGACGATCGTTTGAGATTACAAACCAACTTGCTAGATTGTTTCAGCCAAGTATTGGAATTTTTAACTCGTTATGTAGGTTCACCATTCTATTTGGAAAGAGCTGAGAGAGTTGATGTCACCTATATGTTGTTGCGCGAAGTCATTGTCAATATGTTAGTTCATAGGGAATATGCCAGTCCTTATGTATCAAGGATTGAGTTAAGGTCAAACAAGTTAATTCTGAATAATGCTAATAAACCAATTAATCCTGGATTAATTAAGAAAAATGATATTGCACCATTTGCCAAAAATCCAAATATAGCAACGGTCTTTCATACTCTGGATTTGATTGATGAAATTGGTTCAGGTATGCGCAAAATTTTTAAATACGGACCAATATTATTTGGTGGAGAACCAGTCATTAATAATGATGAGTCATTTCAAGTAATATTACCCATCAATGGTCGAGGATTATCGGTTATTGGCACGATGGTTATTCCTGAAGAGAAGCCATTGTTCACTGATGATCAGATAAACGTGTTGAATCATTTGAATTTTCCTATGAGTTCTAACCAGATGAAAGAATATACAAAATATAATAGTCAACAAAGTTTTAGCAAGTTGGTTCTAAGGCCTCTTCTTAAAGGTGGGTGGATTTCACCAACGATTAAAGATAAGTTAAGTAGTCCAAAACAAACATATTATAGAAATGATGATATGTTTGGTAAGTTGTAGGCTTGAAATTATGTATATCAAGGGATTTATATGAATTAATTTAAATTGTTAATTCTAATTTTTTTAGTGGTTGTAGGCTTAGTTGTAAGCTTGTAGAGTTGATACGGCAACTTTTATTGGGTGATAATTATGATTTTGATGATATCGGCGATTGTAGGCTTAGTTGCAAGCTATCCAAACATAAAACAAAAAAGCGAGAGGCAAAACACATCAAAAAATGTGTTCTACCTCTCGTTTTTCATATCAATACACCATCGAAATGGTCCATCTCGTGTTGAATAATCTCAGCAACAAAATCAGAGAACTCCTGTGTATGTACCTGGAAATTTTTATCTAAAAATCTAACTTCAATATTTTGGAACCTTTCAGTTGAACGTTCACCAATAAGAGACAGGCAACCTTCGTTAGTAGTATATTGGCCGGACTTCTTAGTGATGACCGGATTGATCATCGGCATCGACATCATACCGATACGAAATACCAATATACGTTTGTTCACGCCAATCATGTTAGCAGCCATACCAACACAATTGTCCTTGTGTGCTTCTAGTGTATCTAACAAGTCTTGGATGACCTGTGTGTCAGATTTTGTAGCCGGGGTTAATTTTTGTGATAGTAAAGTTGTGTCGTGATTGATATTTTGTATCATTAGTTTCTCCTGTGAAAATATAATAGCAAACCAATTATAAAGGAAATAGTAAGTTAGTGGAAGAACCATAACCACAAAACTAAGAATGATACAATACGAATATACACAAACTGAGGGGGAAATCATGAACCTATTATTCGCAATCGACGATAACGTAGTCGATCAATTATTGACCACTGTCTACTCAATCAAGATGAACACACCAAACACACCACTGGCTGTATATGTAATCCAAGATACAAGACTATTACAAACTGACAAGATCACCAATTTTTGTCAAAAGTTAAATATTGAATATCACCCAGTCATGATCGACAAGAGTCTATTCAAGGATGCACCGGTGACGGATCGTTATCCAACGACTATCTACTACCGATTATTGGCGCACAAGTATCTACCTACCAACATCGACAGGATACTCTATCTGGATATTGATATATTAGTCATCAACGACTTACTTCCATTATATAACCTCGATATGGGTGATAACCTTTACGCAGCTGCCAATCACGCCGTGACCACCACTGACTTGACTGACTCTTTCAACAAGATACGTCTGGGGAATTCTGAGGCTGAGAGCTATTACAACTCAGGAGTCATGTTGATGAACCTGCCACTGATCAGAGAACAAGTGAAAGCTGACGACATTTTCACTTATATTAATGAAAATAAAAATACTTTGTTATTACCGGACCAAGATGTCCTAAATGGTCTATATGGTCATCAATTCAAACGAATACCAGATGAAATCTACAATTACGATGCCAGGATGAGTGTCGTGTACCAAACTTGGTCTGGTGGTAAGTGGAATCTAGACTGGGTTATTAAACATAGTGTCATATTGCATTTCTGTGGACGAGATAAACCGTGGAAGTCAGAGTACCGTGGTAGATATTCCGGGCTGTATAAACACTACTCACATTTGGCTCAATTGGTATAGTTAATCCTTTGAAAATGCGCTACGAGTGATTTTCAAAAGATGGTTTACATGACAATACGATGGGTATATATTTATTACTGCGGATAAAATTGTGGCACCAGCTAATGATTTTAGCCATAATTTTTTGTTTCAGTGTAGTTAGTATTCCTTATACTAACCTAAAATAAATTTTATACAGGGGATATTTACGTATGGATGTACCTAAAGATATGAATATCAAAGCATTGCTAGCCGCGGACGATGCACAAGCATTACTATTTGGGCTTGCATACTTACGATTGACCTCAAGAATTGATCGTGCATGGCTTCTACAAAACAAGAGTATCAAGTCAGAGTTTGAAACTGTCGATGTACCACAATATCAAGTGGAACTAGAAGCACTGTTTAAGAGGGCGACTGCTGCAGATGAGCAATTGACTACTTCACAGCGCAATGAGTTATTTCCACAATTGATCGACATGTCGATTTTACAAGTTATCAAGCTGGCTCGTTCAATGAATTCACGCTTTTTTCTAGACAGTTACTTACGTTCAAGTGACTCTCTAGAGAGATTATTGATCTCATTAGCTGATATTCAGCCAACGGATACGGTATTGGATCCGACCTTCAGTAGAAGTGAACTGATTTTCAAAATAATGATGAAAAACAAAGCTCAGTCGATAACAGCTGAAGCAATCAATGAAGAGTTCGTTGCGATGGGATATATTGCTTCGTTAGCGTTGGGTGCTGAGAATGCTAGATTGTACACTGGCGAAGTTTTGGATGATCCGCAGTACTTTAACGGAGAACAGCTACAAAAGTTCGACAAGGTCGTGACGATGCCTCCAGTTGGGGTAAAGGTTGAATATACTGACAATGTTGCAGATGACAAATACAATCGCTTCATATTCGGGGTACCATCTCGTAAATCAGCCGATTGGGCGTTTGTCAGTAATGCGGTAAGTTCGATGAATACTGCAGCCGATAGTAAGACTGTCATCGTGGTTCAAGATGGGGCGCTGTTTAGAAGTGGTAGGGATGCCATTATTAGACAAGAGATGATCAATTATGACTTGATCGAGTCTGTCATCTCACTGCCTAATGGCACGCTAGGTACAACTAATACTCCTGTCTCGATTCTAGTCTTAAGACTACACAAGCCAGATAATATGAAGGAAAAGATTCAGTTTATCAAGATCGACAAGGGTGAACTTAGTGGATCGAATTCCAAAGAAGTTAAGTTTGACGACGCTGAGATTGCACGAATCACCAAGTATTATCAAGATAAGGCTGATATTGAAGGAATCTCTAAAGTCGTCAATAATAGCCAGATCAATAAGTCGGAGTTGTTGGTCAATAAGTACGTTTACTCACCATACTTCAATGTAGATGGTCAAAGTATCCAATTTCATCATGATAAGTTGGAAGAGATGAGAACTGTGCCACTCAATCAAATAGTTGAGATAGGTAGAGGATTCAATCTGACAACCAAAGACGAGAATAGTGATGGTAAGTATAAGATACTGAAGATTTCTGACTTGGGAGAATCGATCGACTATGACCAACTGTCACACTTTGACCTAAGTAACAATGTCGATATTGAACGTTACTTAATAAGAAAAAACGATATCGTTATGTCGATACGTGGTAACACCCAAAAGATGTGTCTGATCGAAAAGTGTGTCTCAAGTGTTGCCATTAATTCCAACCTGGTCTTTTTAAGAGTCAAAGCGCACCACTATGATCCAAAGTGGCTGAGTCTGTATCTAGACAGTCCTTTGGTCAAGATATTGTTAAACAAGTCGTCAGTCGGTAGCACCATTGCGCAAATACCGATACGAGACCTAGAGAAGTTACCAGTTCCCGTACTTGATATAAATGAGCAATTGAGAATGACGACTAATTATATGAAGAAAAACGAAAAAGTTGAACAGATGATAAGTCAGATGAGAACAGAACAAAGCTCTTTGAAGAAGATTCTGTATGATCAGATGAATATTATCGATACAATTGAATTGTTGTAAAAAGGTTACAAATCTTTAATATTGAGTATTATGAAATTTTGTTGTGGTAGTATTTAAATATATTTGTATATTATGATTTATTTAAGGAATACTTTAAATTAGATTTACAACATGTATAATGATACTTGTTGGAACCTATAATAAGTATTATATGGCGTATTTCCGAAGAAAGATCATAAAAAACATTTTAATGAATACCAGAGATGGTTGTTATTTGGAGGGTTCCAGTGGGGTCAGAACAAACAATAAGTATGATGCAGATTTTTGCTATATTACGTAAACATATAAAGATGATTTTGGGCACGACATTAGTAGTTACATTTGCAGTAGCATTCGTAACCTTTTTTGTGATGTCACCTAAGTATTCAGCAACTACAGAGTTGCTAGTTAATAGGAAGTTATCAGCTGATATGCAGTCGGCACAATTCCAACAGACTCAAGCTGATGTACAGATGATCAATACTTACAAGGATATTATTACTAGTCCAACCGTTCTAAAGGACGTTAATAAGGAAGTCAGTAATTATCCCGGCTATCCAGGTTCTATGGGAGCCTTGAAGAGCAGTATATCTGTCAGTAGTGAACAGAACTCACAAGTCTTCTCAGTAACTGCTAAAGCAAGTGATCCTAACACAGCAGCTGAGATTGCTAACTTGACTGCAAAGGTATTCAAGAAAAAAGTTGTAAAGATTATGAGTATCAATAATGTTTCGATTGTTTCACAAGCTTCCATTAACAAGAGCCCAGTTAGTCCTAGGAAAAAGCTTAATTTGTTGGCTGGTATCATTGTTGGCTTGATTCTTGGTGTTGGTATGGCCTTTATTCGTGAGATCACTGATAGAACAGTATCTTCAGTTGACTTCTTGACTAATGAGCTTGGCCTTACCAATTTAGGTATTGTTAGTGAAATCGACCAAAGTGAAGTTAAGAAACGTGTTTTCCATAAGACAAAGCTTCATGGTAATGGTAATGCCGGATTGACACCACAAACTAGTCAAAGGAGAGTGTAAAACATGGCCTTTTCGTTGTTTAAGACAAAGAAACAAAAGCAAAAGCTTGATAACACAAGTTTGAAATATGGTATTGGTCTTGTTACTTACACTGATCCTAAAGGACAAGTTTCAGAACAATTCAAGACAGTTAGAACCAATATTCAGTTCTCAGCCATTGATAAGAAGATGAAGTCATTACTATTCACCTCATCAGACCCATCAGAAGGTAAGTCAACTGTTAGTAATAATGTCGCTGTAACATGGGCTGATCAAGGTTCACGTGTCATTTTAGTTGACGCTGACCTTCGTAGACCAACAGTGCACAAGACATTTGGTGTCAGTAATCGTAAGGGATTATCTAGTTACTTACTAGGTAATGCGACCTTTGAGGAGATTATTCAACCAACTGTTATTGAGAACCTTTACGTTATCACTAGTGGACCAGTTCCACCGAATCCTTCCGAGTTACTAGGAAGCATGCGTACACAGGACTTGATAGTTCGACTAACTGATAAGTTCGACTTATTGATACTCGATGCCCCACCAGTCAATACCGTTACTGATGCACAAGTACTAGCTGCACGTGCTGATGGTACTATCTTGGTAGTTCCACAAGGAATCGCTGATAAAGGTGGAGTTAGACATGCCAAAGAAGCCCTAGAGACAGTCAATGCTAATATTCTAGGTGCAATCATGAACCGTGTCACTGAGCAGAAGTCAGGCGGTTACTACGGTGGTAGTTACTATGGTGGCTATTACGGTGGATACTATGGTACTGAAGATAAAGATAAAGAGGACTAAAATTTTTAAATGAAACGAGTTGATAAAAATGGGATTGATTGACTTACATTGTCATATTTTGCCCGGTGTCGATGATGGTGCAAAGGACATGCCGATGGCACTCGAAATGGCGCAAAAAGCAGTAGATCAGGGGATAAGCCATATTTTATTGACACCGCATCATATGGATGCAAATTATACGAACCACAAGAAGGATGTCCTTGTAAAAACTGCAGAGTTTCAAAAGGCCATCAACGATAACGGTATACCATTGACCGTATTCCCAGGACAAGAGGTTCATCTGACGGGTGACTTGCTTAAGGCAATCTTCGCTGATGATATCTTGTATATGGATACAGGCAATCGTTACCTGTTATTGGAGTTCCCACACAATGAGGTGCCTGAATACGCTGAGAATATGATATTTGAGCTTACTTCTAGAGGCATAACACCAGTTATCGCCCATCCAGAACGTAACCAAGGATTCCAGCGTGATCCAGATATGTTGACATCATTTGTTGAGATGGGATGTTTGACACAGCTTACCAGTAGTAGTTACTTAGGAGTCTTCAGCAAGAATGTTGAAGAGTTAACTGAAAAGATAATTAAGGCCAATCTTGGCTTTGCATTTGCTTCAGATGCACATAACTTCAAGGGACGTAGGTTCTTGATGAGGGATGCATTCGTGAAGTTAGAGAAACACGAGGGATCAGATACAGCACGTAGATTCAACGAGAACGCTAAGCATATTATCAACGGGGAAGATGTTGAAGTTGATGATATTAAGCTTATTTCAGAGTTGAAAAAGAAGAAACGATTCGGTTTCTTTTAATTTTGTTATTTAGGAAAGCGGAGTCACTATTTCCTAGATACAGAATATTATTTTCTGATTACTGAATATATTTTGTATATAATGTTTATTACAATTTCAGAGAATACAGAAACATGTTGAGGATTATGAGGGGGTTATAGGGAATGGAATATCTAAACGACCATGTTGACACTAAGTATCAGGAGCATCGATATGTATATAGAAGTGTTAAGAGATTATTTGACCTAGTGGCTAGTTTGATTGGATTGATATTGTTATCGCCAGTATTCTTGATAGTGGCCATTGCAATTAAGATTGAAGATCCAAGTGGCTCTGTGTTTTATTCACAGATTCGATTGGGGAAGAGACAACAGCCGTTTGAAATGTTCAAGTTCAGATCAATGGTAGCCAATGCTGAAAAGCTCAAGGAAAAGTTGATGGAACAAAACGAAGTAGAAGGCGCCATGTTTAAAATGAAGGACGACCCACGTGTTACCAAAGTAGGGAAGTTCATTCGTAAATATAGTATTGACGAACTTCCACAATTGTTGAATGTGCTACTAGGTGAAATGAGCTTGGTCGGACCACGTCCACCCTTGCCTAAAGAAGTTAGTAGTTATACAGAACACGACAAGTTGCGCTTAACCGTTAAACCTGGTTGTACCGGATTGTGGCAGATAAGTGGTAGAAACGATGTCGGATTTGAGGAAATGGTTAGTTTGGATTTGGATTATATCAATAAACGTACGGCTTATTATGATGTTTATATTTTAATTCGGACTGTTGGTGTGTTTCTGTTTCCGAATGGTGCTTATTAATAAATTTTAGATTTAATTTTGAATTGCTTTGTGAGCAGCAATTATTGAGGGGAAATAAATAAGTGAGTAAACAAGAAGTCTTTATTATTGGAGCAAAGGGAATACCTGCTAAATATGGTGGATTTGAATCTTTCGTTGATCAATTAACCGCGCGAAAACAAAACGAGGAGATTCATTATAACGTAGCTTGCCGCCGTGATTTGTCAGATAATAAAGCTGATTTTTACGAATATAATGGTGCAAGTTGCTTTAACGTGGACGTCCCAAATGTCGGCCCCGCTAAGGCAATTTTTTATGATGTAAAGGCTTTTCAACAATCAATCAATATAATTAAACAAAAGAATGTCAAACAACCAATCGTATATGTACTTGCATGTCGAATGGGACCGTTTATTAATCATTTTAAAAAGGAATTACAACAATATGGTGGAACTCTTTTTGTTAATCCAGATGGTCATGAATGGCTTCGAGCAAAGTGGAGTTATCCTGTAAGACGGTATTGGAAGTACTCTGAAAGGTTAATGGTTAAGCATGCTGATTTATTAGTATGTGATAGTCAAAATATTGAGAAGTATATTAAGCATGATTATGAGAAATATAATCCAAATACTACTTATATTGCCTATGGATCAGATATAATCCCATCTAAATATGATTATTCCGATAAAGATGTTAAGTCATGGTATGAGAAGCATAATATTCAGTTGGATAATTACTACTTAATAGTTGGAAGGTTTGTACCTGAAAACAATTATGAGACTATGATTCGCGAGTTCATGTCATCTAACACTGCCAAGGATCTTGTGATAATTACTAATGTTGAGAAAAATAAATTTTATGAGAATCTAAAAACTGTAACTAAATTTGATAAAGATGAGAGAATTAAATTTGTTGGGACAGTTTATAATTCAGAATTATTAAAATTTATTCGAGAAAATGCCTTTGCATATCTACATGGTCATGAGGTTGGTGGAACTAATCCATCATTACTTGAAGCGTTGGGTAGTACTAAAGTTAATTTATTATTGGATGTAGGATTTAATCATGAGGTTGGATTGAATGGTGCGGGTTATTGGACTAAAGAAGATGGTGTCTTAGGCCAGCTAATTGAGAAGGCCGATAATATTACTACTAAAAGGATTAAAGAACTAGATGAGGCATCAAACAAAAGAATAACTGAACAATTTGATTGGTCAATTATTGTCGATAAGTATGAACATCAATTTTTAGGAGCACGCGAATGATAATCTTACACTATACCCTTGGATTTCCTCCCGAAAGAAGTGGAGGATTGGTAAAGTATGCAATGGATCTTATGAACGAGCAGCAAAGTAGTGGAGATGAAGTGATTGCACTTTTTCCTGGTAAAATCAATTTTTTTAATAAAAAAATTGATATTATAAAGTCTTCAGATAAACCTTTGAAAATGTATGAGATGGTAAATAGTTTACCTCTGCCATTATTTGGTGGAATAAAGGAACCTCAAAAATTTATGATGGGGGCTTCACCAGAACTTTTTGAACGCTTTTTCAAAAAGATAGGTCCAGATGTCATCCATGTCCATACTCTGATGGGATTGCCTAAAGAATTTTTAGAGGTTGCAAAAAAATTTTCTATAAAAATAGTTTATACTACACATGATTATTTTGGACTATCACCTAATCCCACATTTTATTTCAATGGGAAGAGCTTTGATAATGACAATTCTGTTATAAATTGGGCTAAAGCTTCAGAGAATGCTTTTTCCACAGCTAAATTAAGGATTTTCCAAATGAAGTCATATCCAAGGATAAGAAAGCTATTATCTAAGTTACATGGATTGTTGTCTAAATGGAGTACTACTACAGCTTCTGTCGATAAGAATCTGCAATTTAGTAATAAGTATTTGGATGAATTGCAGGAACTAAAGAATTATTATATAGATATTTTTAAGTTGGTAGATGTTTTTCATTTTAATAGTCAATTAACTATGAATGTATATACTGATAACCTTGATTTTTCAATTAAAGGGGAAGTTATATCCATTACTAATGCCTTAATTAAGAATAGGAATATAGAGTATAGACCAAGTGGAAATAAGAAAATTAAAATAGGCTATATTGGTAGCAATGAGTCATATAAGGGCTTCTATGATTTTGTACGATTTATTAAATTATTACCAATATCTAAATTTGAGTTTCATAGTTTTGGGTACGATTTTTCGAATGAAATTGAAGGATTAGTTCAACATGGAAAGTATAATTTTAATGAGTTAGGTTCTGTATATGATTCTATTGATGTATTGATTGTACCTAGTAGATGTAAAGAAACGTTTGGTTTAGTCGCATTAGAAGCATTGTCTTATAAAACACCAGTATTTGTAAGTAAAAATGTTGGGTCTAAGGATTTAATTGAGTCTGATTTTATTTTCCAAGATAATACCGAATTAATAAAAGAAATAAGAAAATGGAATCTCAAATATAGATTCAATCACGTAAAAACTATTCAAGAGCATTGTAAAGAATTAAGGCACCTTTATCTAAAGCAATGAAGAATTATAAGGGGAAGTCTATATGAGTGTTTCGATTTTATTAGCAACGTTTAATGGAGATAAGTATTTAAGAAAACAAATTGATTCAATAATTGGCCAGACATATAGTGATTGGAAGTTATATATTAGGGATGATAGTTCGACAGATAAAACACAATTAATTATTGACGATTATGTAGCTATAATACGTTTATTAATGAGTTCGAGAAACTTTATTAATAATATAATTATAAGGTGATGCAAGCGTAAGTTTGTATTTGGGAGGAAGAAAAGAGTGGATAAAACGATTTCTAAAGTGCTTATTGTTAGAAGTGGTCCATATCCAGTAAATATCAATGGATATAATGATCAATTTATAGGATTGGCACGTGCTTTTGCAAAAAAAGGAATTAAATCAGATATTATTTTCTATTCTAAAAACAAAGAATCCAATATTCTTATCGAGAGTAATCCTGAAATTGTGGTTCATAATATTAGAGGGATAAGAATATTAAGAACTGGAATTTATCCGCAGCTTTTAAAAAAAAGCTTTTTAAAGAAATATGATTTAGTTATTACAACTGAGTACAGTCAAATCATGACAGTCCTACTTGGGATTTTTTCAGAAGCCCCAGTTATTTTATATACTGGGCCTTATTATAATCTTTTTAAAATACCTTGCATGTCTGCTATATATGATTTCTTATTTACTAAGACAATCAATAGACATATGGATAAAATAATTTCAAAATCAGAATTAGCAACTAAATATTTAGAAAAAAAGGGATACAGTTCTGTTAAAACATTGGGTGTTGGGCAGGATATTAAACGATTTCAGGAAACTAGTCATATGGATGAAAACGTTAGTAAGATTATTAATGAAATGAAAAAGACAAGAACCATTCTGACGGTAGGAAGTATAGATTCAAGAAAAAACTACTTTTTTACATTATTAGTGTTTAAAAAATTGTTAACAAAAGATCCAGATTTTCAGTTATTAATTATAGGAAATGGTAACGATAGATATATTAAAAAAGGTTTAAAAATGTTATCTAAAGAAGAAAGAAAAAAAGTTAAATTTGGTGGAAGAATAGATAACCAGCAATTGAAATATGTGTATCCCAATGCCTTTGCTTTTTTGTTGCCATCCAAACTAGAAATATTCGGAATGGTCCTTCTTGAAGCTATGTATTTTAAATGTCCTGTAGTATCGTCGATAAACGGTGGTTCGACAACAATGATTGAGGATGGTATAAATGGTTATATCAGAAATATTAATGAAGATGATATTGAAGAATGGGTTAACGTATTGATTAAACTGAATGATAAAGAGACAAGAAAGAAAATCATAGGTTGTGCACGAAACACAATACAGAATGAATTTTCATGGGATAAACTAGCAGATAGTTTTTTAAATTAAATTATAATAATATTATCATCCTAAATTAGAGGAATAAAAAATGAATGAGATCTATACAGAGCAACAAAAGCTGAAATTTAAAATTCAGGAATTATTGATAGGTATAATTTTTATTTTACAGGTTTTAAATAATAGCCAATTGCCCGTGCAATATGAGACAATGTCAATCTTTATTAGAATTATGATATTTATACTGTTACTATTTTTATTTATCGGTACTTTAACTATGACGTTTGATATAAGGGAAATGGTTATTGTTTTGTCGATAGGTATACTGTTTTTCTTAAGTTATCATAATTCAGGAAATGAAATGTTTTTGGTCACATTGTTACTAATTGCTGGGTCTAGAGAATTAAACATTCAATCAATCGCTAGGTCAATGCTATTTGGACAAATTATTGGAGTTACCGTGGTCTTTTTTTTGATGTTATTCAGTATTATTCCTAATGTACAAACAGTGCGACTTGAAGCCGTAAGGTATTCACTAGGATTTTTGAATCCAAATACTATTAGTAGTTACCTGCTAGCGATAATAATTAAATATTCCGTTGCATATAGAGAGAAAATGGATATCAAAATTATCATATTATTAAATATAATAATTTTAGTAACTGTTCGTTTTACAGATTCTCGAACAAATCTGATATTGTTTTTAATTTTTGACTTTTTGCTTTTATTTTATTTTATTTTAAAAAGAAGTAAAAAAAATATGGAATTTTATAATATTCTCTTAAAAAGAGGAACTAAATTAACAGTATTATTTTCTATTGCTCTTACTTGGTTAGTTGGAAAATATTTTTATTTTGGGAGTTCATTCTGGTTAACATTAAATAAGCTATTTAGTGCTAGATTAAGCTCTATATATTCGTTTCAGCAACAGTATGGGTATTCAGTCTTTGGTCAAAAAATTGATAAAATCAGTGGCTATATGGCTGATCAATTAGGAATGAGTGCCAAAATTTTAGATAATGCATATGCTCAATTAGCAATTGAATATGGAATTGTAGTTCTAATTGTCTTTATTGTTTTTTATTTTAAGAGTATTAATATATTTTTTTATCAAAATATTTCCATACTATTAATATCAGCGTTTTTATATGCATTGAGTTCATTTAATGGTGGAAATATATTTGACTGGGATAAAAATATAACCTTGATTTTAGGTGGGGTATTGTTAATTCAAAATGGATTTAATAGGGAGAACTGTAATGGAAAAAATAGGAATAATAACATTTCATAATTCGAATAATTATGGTGCCATTCTTCAAACATACGCACTACAAACAATTTATTTACAGTATTCAGATGATGTTGAAATAATAGATTACATTGATCCAGAGAAAAAAGGATGGTATAAAGCTTTTGATTTTTCTAAGAAAAAAACGCTATTTCAGAATTTTTTTGAAATAGTGAAGCTCCCAAACGCATTTATTATTGCGGTTAAAAATTATAGATTAAATAAATTTACAAAAAGAAATTATCGCTTGTCTGAGGAAACGTTTGAAGGTATGTCTCAGAAATTGAATGAATATGTGAATAACTTTGGCATAATTTCTGTTGGTAGTGACCAAGTGTGGAATTGGGAAAACACCTCTTTTGACAAGGTATATTTTTTGGATTTTAAAAATTGTAAAGCTAAACTAATTTCGTATGCCGCTAGTTTTGGAATGTCAACCGTTCCTAATGATAAAAAATTAGAATATAAAAGACTATTATCAAGGTTCGACGATATTTCTGTTCGTGAATCCGATGGTGAAAAAATATTATCTGATTTAGGAATCAATAAAAAGGTAAGTACTGTGTTAGATCCTACGCTTCTTATTTCAAGTAATACATGGCTTAAATCTGTAAAAAGAGAAAAAATAAATAAGAATTATATTTTGATGTATTCAATTGGTAAAAATCATCATATGGATGAAATTGCAAGAAGCTTTTCCAAAGCAACTGGATTAAGAATCATAAGAATTGCAACGAACTTACGAGATTGGTTTGGCGGATTTAAGACGGTTAATCCTGGAATCGATAAATTTATAAACCTATTTTATGATGCAACTTATGTATTTACTGATTCTTTTCATGGAGTTGCTTTTTCACTTAACTTTAATAAAAAATTTTTTGTTTTTTTAAGGGATGATAATAAAGCAAATAATAGAATTATGGATTTATTATCAAAGGTTAATATGGAAAACACTAGAGTCCATATTTATGAGGATATTAATCTTAGTTTAAAATATAATTATGAATATGCAAATAATCAATTAAAAATCATGAAACTTGATTCAATGAACTACATAGAGAAAGCCATAAGTAATAGGGATTTATAGTATGTTTAAAAAAACAATTGTATCTAATTTTTTTTATCAAGCATCATATCAAGTATTATTAGTAATATTACCACTAGCAACTGTACCAATAATATCTAAGGCACTTGGACCCTCTGGTATTGGTATTTATAATTACGTATCTTCTATTGTTGCATATTTTGTTTTGGTGGCGGGGCTTGGATTATCTAACTACGGAGTTAGAGAAATTGCGGTCGTAAGAGATAATAGGTATGAAAGATCGAAAATGTTTTGGGAATTACAGTTTTTTAATCTGTTTTTTTCAGGTTTTACATTTATTGTTTATATTATTTTTTCTTTCTTTTCCAGTAATTCAACATTATATATAATTCAATCGCTAACTATTATTGGAACTATATTTGATATTAGTTGGTTTTTTGGTGGAGTAGAGGATTTTAAACTAATAACCATAAGAAATTTCATTATTAAACTAGCGTCATTTTTGGCTATTGTGTTATTAATCCATAGTAAATCTGATTTGTATATTTACTTTTTAATACAATCGGTTAGTAACTTGTTGTCAGAAATGAGCCTATGGGTTTCAATAAAAAAATATATTGATTGGGTTCCGGTTACTGCAAGAGAAGTATATAGTCATTTGAAAAATGCATTGGAGTTTTTTATTGCTAAAGTTGCAATGACGTTATATCAAAACTTAACTAAGACTATTTTAGGAATAATGACATCTATGTCTGTGGTTGGCTATTATTCCAATTCCTTGACGCTTGTAATTCTATCTGGAAGTATAATTAATGCTTTGAATACAGTCATGATTCCAAGAATGAGCAATTTGATGAATAAA
Organism: Companilactobacillus allii; assembly: GCF_001971585.1. Lineage (NCBI taxonomy): Bacteria > Bacillati > Bacillota > Bacilli > Lactobacillales > Lactobacillaceae > Companilactobacillus > Companilactobacillus allii. Next base: position 1,056,000 of record NZ_CP019323.1, read on the forward strand.
AAAGAGGATACAATTAAGATTTTGGAAAAAACAATCCACTTTCAACTCTTTGTAACAATTATGACTTCATTTGCAATTATTAGTATAAGTAATTCTCTAGTTCCATGGTTCTTTGGGGTAAAATTTTTAGAAATAAGAAAAATAATTCCATTATTGACGCCAATGTTAGTCTTTCAATCTTTACAAATGTCAATTGCAGCTCAATATTTAATACCAATGAATAAAATGAAGGGATATAACATATCAGTTTTATTCGGTGCAATTGCCTCCATTATATCTAATATTATATTAATACCAGTCTTTCAAATATATGGTGCTGTTGTTGGTATTACAATTGGATATATGGTCATTTGCTTCCTTAGAATAAGTGAGTTAGTAAAAACTACTAATTTCAGATTTAATCTAATTTCTATTTTTAAGTATACAATTTCAGGCATAATAGCATATTACTTTGTTTATTTTAGTACATTTGGTATGAAATCTACTATTATTACGACTGCGTTACAGGGAACAATATTTGTAAGTGTCTACATGGTTTTCACTTATATGATAAAGTGTAATCCTGTTTTTGATTTTTTAAAAAGAAGGTAATTAAGTGAATACAAATTTGAGCAATTCAAACAATAAATTGCAACTAAAAAAAATAATTCCTAGTTCTTTATATGATTACTTAAAAAGTATAAAGAGCTATATAAAAATAAAAAGAATTTATAGTTATGATCAATCAAGATTTAAAAGCGCCTTAAAAGATAATGATTATAAGAAATTAGAGTACTCATTAATGATAGACACACATATTATAGAAAAAGGACTTTCACATGAGAAGTTAAGGATGAATTTTGGTAAAAATGCATTAATTAATTTAAATAAAGATTTAATTCAGTGGAATGATTTAGGATTGTCTAAAAATCAAATTGCATATAATAGTTCTATATCTGTTTTGCAATCATATGTACAAGTACATAGAAAAAATGGATATGAGCCTAAATTAATTAAGGAAATTTTTAATAATCAACTTCTTAATGAGGTTTTTAATAATAAAGATAATATTTCTGGATCACAGTATATTAACTTATCTGATAAAAGCGCTAATCGTAATTTTGGTGAATTGGCCATGTCTAGATATTCTGTGCGTGAATTTGATGATTCAGAAATATCGAATTCAGATTTAATTAATGCAATTAATATTGCACAAAAATCTCCTTCAGCTTGTAATCGACAATCATCTAAGGTTCATGTGATTAGTAATAAAGATTTAATGTTAAAAATATTAAATTTACAAGGAGGCTTCAGAGGATATGAGTTGCCCCCAGTACTATTAGTAACCACTGTTGATACGGAAGCTTATATGAGCCCGGATGACAGAAATATGTTTTATATTGAGGGGGGAATGTTTACCATGAGTTTGCTTTATGCATTAGAAGACGAACTTATAGGTGCATGTCCACTAAATACATCATTTGATGTAAAAAAGGATAGTAAAATTAGAGCATTGATGGGAATGAACGATTCCGAGGTATTTATTAATATAATCCCAATTGGATATTTGAAAACCATAAGTAAAGTGGGTAAAAGTTGTCGACGCAACACGAGCAATATCATTGAGTTTAATAACTAATTAGGAAGGGTAAGTCTGTATGAAAGGGATTATATTAGCAGGTGGATCAGGAACCAGATTGTATCCAATAACCAAGGCACTTTCTAAACAACTAGTGCCAATATACGATAAGCCAATGATTTATTATCCAATGTCAGTACTAATGTTGGCAGGAATCCAGGATATACTAATTATTTCTACACCAGTGGATACACCGAGATTTGAAGACTTATTTGGTAATGGTAATGACTTGGGATTGAACATTTCATATGCTGTTCAAAAAGAGCCTAATGGACTAGCTGAAGCGTTTATCATAGGAGAAGATTTTATTGGTGATGATTCAGTATGCCTTATTTTAGGTGACAACATCTATTATGGTGGTGGACTATCTAAGATGCTTCAACATGCTAGCCAAAAGCAAAAGGGAGCCACTGTTTTTGGATATCATGTTAATGATCCAGAGCGCTTTGGTGTAGTGGACTTTGATGAGAATATGCATGCAAAATCAATAGTTGAGAAGCCAAAAAATCCAGCAAGTAACTACGCTGTCACTGGATTGTACTTCTATGATAATCAAGTTGTCGATATTGCTAAGAATATCAAGCCGTCTGCACGTGGAGAATTAGAAATAACTGATATAAATAAAGAGTATTTAAAACGTCAAGAATTAGACGTAGAACTTATGGGTCGTGGTTTTGCTTGGTTAGATACTGGGACACATGATTCATTACATGAGGCAAGTAGTTTCATAGCTACCGTCCAAAAGCGACAGAATTTAAAAGTCGCATGTCTAGAAGAAATTGCCTATAGAATGCACTATATTGATAAAGAAAAAGTTATTGAACTTGCACAACCATTAAAGAAGAATGATTATGGTAAATACCTATTAAGATTAGTTGAGGGAGATTAGTATTTGAAATGGGAAAATTAAAAATTACTACTACAAAATTACAAGACGTAAAGATTATTGAGCCAGCAGTATTTGGAGATCACAGGGGATTCTTTGAAGAAACATATTCTGACCGTGATTTTAAAGAAGCGGGTATTAACTTTGATTTTATTCAAGATAATCAATCATTATCTACTCAAGCTGGAGTTCTACGTGGTCTACATTTTCAACGTGGAAAAGCAGCACAAACAAAGCTTATTCGTGTAGTTAGTGGTGCAGTTTTGGACTTGATTGTTGATGTACGTAAGGGCTCACCTACTTATAAAGAATGGGAAGGTTATATCATATCTGAGAGTAACCATCGTCAATTGCTTGTACCTAAAGGGTTTGCACATGGATTTGTAACTTTGACTGAAAATGTTAACTTCCTATATAAGTGTGATAACTACTATGATGCAGAAGCTGATGGTGGATTCTCATTTAAGACACCAGAACTTGGTATTCAATGGCCAATAGACTTCGATCAAGCCATTACTTCTGAAAAAGATGCTGCACAACCAACATTCACAGAATTAGAGAAGAATAACCCATTTGTTTACGGGGAAATATAAAATTAAAATATTATCGTATATTTTTATGACAGGAGGGGTTTGAATGGTAAAAATTAATGGGAAAATTACATCTTTCTCTAAATATCAAATTTATCAGTCCGCCTTACGTAAGGTATCCAAAGGTTTTATTTATAATATGTTTTTTAGAAAAAATTTTGGTACGACTTTTATCGGTAAACAAGTAAATCTTTTTAATAAGCAATATATGAATGTTGGAAAAAATGTTAAATTTGAAGATTATTCAGAAATTCAAGGTTTATCAAAACAAGGTCTTTTTTTTGCTGATAATGTGACAATTGGTCGAGGCGTACAAATTAGACCAAGTAGTTATTATGGTGTCGGGAATATAGGACAGGGTTTATGTATTGGGAAAAATAGCTCAATTGGTCCCAATGGATACATTGGTTGTGCTGGAATGATAATTATTGGTAATGAAGTCATGATTGGCCCAAATGTAACAATAATAGCCGAAAATCATAATTTTAATAACAAAAAATTAGATATTAAAGACCAAGGAGTTAATCAGCAGGGAATTACGATAAAAGATAATGTATGGATAGGTGCCAATGTCACTATTTTGGACGGAGTGACCATTGAATCTGGGTCAATTATAGGAGCATCAACATTGGTTACCAAAGACGTTCCCGGTGATACGGTATTCTTCAATAAACGAGAAAATCACTTTGATAAAAGATAGTTTAATGTGAGAGGAATGAAAAAATGAAAAATATTATTGTTACAGGTGGAGCAGGATTCATCGGCTCCAATTTTGTCCACTACGTGGTTAATAACCATCCAGATATTCATATAACAGTGTTAGATAAACTTACATATGCTGGTAATAGGGCCAATCTAGCAGGTCTACCTGAAGATAGAGTTGAACTAGTTGTTGGTGATGTTGCTGACCCTATTATTGTGGATAAGTTGGTTAAGAACGCTGACGCAGTTGTTCATTATGCTGCTGAAAGTCACAATGATAATTCATTAATTGATCCTTCACCTTTTATCCAAACTAATATTGTTGGTACATATACATTACTTGAGGCTTGTCGTAAGTATAATGTGCGTTATCATCATATTTCAACAGACGAAGTGTATGGTGACTTGCCATTGCGTGATGAGAACGGCAATGGTGCTAAGTTCACTACTGATTCTAACTATAATCCAAGTAGTCCTTATTCATCGTCAAAAGCAAGCTCTGACTTACTAGTTAGAGCCTGGGTTCGTTCGTTTGGTCTACAAGCTACCATCTCTAACTGTTCTAATAACTATGGACCATATCAACATATTGAGAAGTTTATCCCTAGACAAATCACTAATATCTTAAGCGGGATTCGTCCTAAGCTTTATGGCTCAGGTAAGAATGTACGTGATTGGATTCATACAAATGATCACTCACGTGCTGTTTGGACAATTCTGACTGAAGGTAAAATTGGTGAGACATATCTAATCGGTGCCAATGGTGAAAAGGACAATAAGACAGTTCTTGAATTGATTCTAAAATTAATGGGTCAACAAGAAGATGCTTATGATCAAGTTAAAGATCGTCCAGGTCATGATATGCGTTATGCTATTGATTCAACTAAGTTGCGTGAAGAATTAGGTTGGAAGCCAGAATATACTGACTTTGAAACTGGATTGCAACATACGATCGATTGGTATACTAATCATGAAGATTGGTGGAAGGCTGAGAAGTCTGCAGTTGAAGCTAAGTATGCAAAGAATGGACAATAATAAATTTTGAATTGAAGGTTAACTGATGAAAATACTGATAACAGGTGCTTATGGTCAATTAGGGACTGAATTAAGATATTTACTAGATGAGAAGAATATCGAATATGTTGGTACTGACTCTAAAGAGCTAGATATTACTGATAAGAATTCAGTAGATAAGTATTTTGATGAGAACCGACCTGAAGTTGTCTATCATTGTGCAGCTTATACTGCTGTGGATTCAGCTGAGGAAGAACCAGGAAAGACTATTGATTATGATGTCAATGCGATCGGTACTAGGAATATTGTTGAAGCCGCTGAAAGAGTTGGTGCTACTTTAATATATATAAGTACAGATTATGTATTTGATGGTACTAAAGATGGGATGTATACAGAAGATGATACTCCCAATCCGAAGAATGAATATGGTCGTACTAAGTTGCTTGGAGAACAAGCAGTCGAGGAAATAATGAGTAAATATTACATTATTCGTACATCTTGGGTATTCGGGGAGTATGGGAAGAACTTCGTCTATACAATGTTGAATCTTGCTAAGACACATGATCATTTAACTGTGGTTGATGATCAAATTGGTAGACCAACTTGGACACGTACACTTGCTGAATTCATGTTATATGCTGTTCAAAATAATGTGGATTATGGATTGTATCAATTATCCAATGAAGGTTCTTGTAGCTGGTATGAATTTGCTACCGAGATATTAAAAGATAAAGATGTTGATGTTAGCCCAGTTACCTCTGAACAGTATCCTCAAAAAGCTTATCGTCCTAAACATTCAGTGATGAATTTAAGGAAAATTGATAGCACCGGCTATGACATAATTGGTTGGAAGGATGCACTTTTAAATTTAAAAAGTGATTTATAATAAATATATGATTAGGGGTAGAAAATATTGAAAATTGCAATAGCAGGAACAGGATATGTAGGTTTATCATTATCTGTATTGTTATCTCAGCATAATGAAGTTCATGCATTAGATATTGTTCCAGAGAAAGTTAAAATGATTAATGAAAAAAAATCTCCTATAATTGATGACTACATTTCAAAATATTTGAAAGAAAAAAATTTGAATTTGCATGCTACCATCGACTATAAAGAAGCACTTGGCAATGTGAATTACATAATTATATCTACGCCTACAAATTATGATTCAGATAAAAATCATTTTGATACATCTAGTGTTGATGATATTTTAGCTAAGGCGACTGACATTAATCCAAACGCAACTATAATTATTAAATCAACTATTCCCGTTGGATTTACTGAGAATGCTAGGATTAAATTCAATAATCCTAATATTATATTTGCACCTGAATTCTTACGGGAAGGAAAAGCCTTGTATGATAATTTATATCCTTCAAGAATAGTGGTTGGAGAGCAATCTAATAGGGCTAAAATTTTTGCTGAACTGTTAAGTGAGGCAGCAATTAAAAATGATATTCCAACGTTATTTGTATCAAGTTCAGAGGCAGAATCTATTAAACTGTTTTCAAATACATATCTTGCAATGCGAGTAGCCTTTTTTAATGAATTAGATACATATGCTGAAGTACGTGGCTTGAATTCTAAACAAATTATCGATGGAGTAGGACTTGATCCAAGAATAGGCGACCATTATAATAATCCTTCATTTGGTTATGGAGGTTATTGTTTACCTAAAGATACTAAGCAGTTGCTGGCTAATTTTGAAAATGTTCCTAATAACATTGTTAGGGCAATCGTTGATGCAAATGCAACGAGAAAGGATTTTGTTGCTAATCAAATATTGAAACGTGATCCTAAAGTAGTTGGAATTTATCGTCTCACTATGAAATCCAATTCAGATAATTTTAGGCAATCATCAATCCAGGGGATAATGAAACGGATTAAAGCCAAGGGTGTTAGTGTTCTTGTTTATGAGCCAACTTTAAATGAGCCAACTTTTTTTAATTCTCCGGTTACTCACTCTTTGGATGATTTGAAATCTGAATGTGATATTATTGTAGCTAATAGAATGTCCAATGATTTGAAGGATGTAGTTGACAAAGTATATACTCGTGATTTGTATGATAGAGATTGATTATTAAATTTAATCTTATTAAGGGGACAAGTGAATGCAACATAAAAAGGGAAATAGAAAAAGCCATGCACTAAGAAATACACTATTAATCTTTCTACTACTATTAATATTCGGTGGAGCAGCTTATGGTATGTCTAAGTACCGTTCAGTTAAGGACTCAGTTAATAGTTCGTTCAAACCATCAGGTCTTACTAAAGAGCGCAATGTAAGTAAGCAATTAAGCAGTAAGAAGCCTATTTCGATTCTTTTAATGGGAACTGACACTGGTGCTCTGGGTCGTGATTACAAGGGACGTACTGATAGTATGATGGTTGTTACAATCAATCCTGAGACTAACAAGACTACTATGACGAGTATTCCACGTGATACAGCTGTTAATATTCCTGGATACAAGGATGATTCTCCAGCTAAGATCAATGCTGCATACTCATTCGGCCAAGCAGAGACAAGTATCAAGACTGTTCAGAAGTTATTGAACATTCCAATTGATTTTTATGCACTTATTAACATGGGTGGTATGGAGAAAGTTGTGAATGAAATCGGCGGTGTTGATATTACACCAACTTTGACTTTTACGTATGAAGGTAATACATATACTAAAGGTAAGAAAGAACATATGAACGGTAAGAAGGCTCTGGGTTACTCTCGTATGCGTTATGACGACCCAGATGGTGACTATGGTAGACAGACTAGACAACGTGCTGTATTGATGGCAATCATCCACAAGTCTGGTTCTATTTCTACATTATTGAATCAGAAGTTCATTGACTCTATTGCTGGTCAAACTCAAACTGACCTTACTTTTGATAATTTAAGAGAAATTGCTACAAATTACCGTAAGGCAACTAAGAATGTTTCTCAAAATCACTTGCAAGGTACAGGTAAGTCAGTTAGTGATCAAAGTATGGAAGTTATGAGTAAGAAGGAGTTACAACGTATTACAAACATTATTCGTGGTGGATTGGGATTGAAGCATGCTAAGACTGGTAATATAGCTTACAGACCTAGTTCAAGTTCAACATCCACTGGTAGTGGTTATGGTACAAGTTCTTCATCTTATGGTACTGGTAGTACTAGTCGTTCTACTTCAAGTACAGGTACTGGTACAAGTAGTTATGGTTCAGGTACAGGTTCCTCTACTACAGGTACTGGAACTGGTACTGGATCTACAAGTGATTCGGATAGTAGTACCGTTACTGAACGTTATAGTGGTAATTACTAATATATTTTGATTTTATGGCTTCTTCGATGTTTGTGAAGAAGCTTTTTTATTTGTTCCAAATATTACGTATCTATTAATTGACTTTTCGTAAATATATCTATAAAGTAATAATCGTGGGATCAAGTCTGGAGTGCCTAAGGGTTCCAGGCTATTTTTTTTACTCAATATTATAAATTTCCATAACATACATGGTAATATATGGATGCGGGTAATTACATTACACCGAGTAAAACCCTTAAGTGATAGAAATATTAAGCGTACTGCAAGTACGTCACTGGGGTTTGGGCCCCACTTAGGTGGGACTTTTAAAGTTAAAGACTAAAGACAAATCACGATTTCTATGATTTGTCTTTTTTAATACACATTTTCCCCACTAAATACCATAATAATAGTGAGAATCCCAACTATTAACGATATAATTATATATATTGAATGATTATGTATTATAGGGGGAAGCTATGCCACATAGGAATAAGAAGAGTCATCCATTGAGGAACACGTTTCTAATTTTCTTATTATTACTGGTATTCGGTGGTGCTGCATATGGTATGTCTACGTATCGTGGTGTGAAGAATTCTGTTAACAGTTCTTTTAAGTCATCTGGTATTGATAAGAAGCGAGATGTGAGTAAGCAACTAAGTGAGAAGAAGCCGATTTCAATTCTTCTAATGGGCACTGATACTGGTGCTTTGGGGCGTGATTACAAGGGGAGAACTGACAGTATGATGGTTGTTACCATCAATCCATCCACCAACAATACGACTATGACTAGTATCCCACGTGATACTGCGGTGAATATTCCAGGATTCCCAGATGACTCACCAGCCAAGATCAATGCTGCCTATGCATTCGGTCAAGCAAAGACTAGTATCAAGACGGTTCAGAGTATGTTGAACATTCCAATCGACTTCTATGCGCTCATCAACATGGGTGGCATGGAGAAGGTTGTGGAGGAGATCGGTGGAATCGATATTACACCTACGATAACTTTTAAATACTCGTGGTTCACTTATACTAAGGGTAAGAAGACACATATGAACGGTAAGAAGGCGCTTGGTTACTCAAGAATGCGCTATGATGATCCACAGGGTGATTATGGTAGGCAGGAGCGTCAACGTGATGTATTGATGGCGATTATTCACAAGTCTGGTTCTGTTTCGGCGTTATTGAACCATAAGTTCATCAATTCTCTGGCTAGTCAATCTCAAACTGACTTGACGTTCGATAACTTGAAGGCACTGGTCAAGGGGTATCGTAAGGCAACCAAGAATGTATCCCAAGACCACTTGCAAGGTGTTGGTAAGTCTGTGAAGGAACAAAGTATGGAGGTTATGAGTAAGAATGAGTTACAACGTGTGACAAACATTATCCGTAAGGGATTGGGATTGAAACACATTAAGACTGGTAATATTGCTTATGGTTCTGATATTAAGAGTAAAGACAGTAGTAAGAAAAATAAGAAGAAAAAGAAAAGTAAAAAGAAGAGTACAAAGTCAGATGTAGCTAGTGTTGCTTCTGACGAAGAGACTGACACTAGTTCAACTGACTCGACTGATTCTAATTCAGCCGATATAACTAGTTCTGTCGGCTCTACAAGTTCCACTGGTACATCGAGTTCATCTAGTTCATCTAGTTCTAATAGATCTAGTGGTGTTAGTGGTAGTTCTACTACTGGAAGTAACAGTAGTTATGGAACTAGTTCCGGCTCTAGCTCTGGGTCTAGTTATGGCTCTGGTTCCAGTTACGGATCGGGTTCAAGTACTGGGACAAGTTCAGGTTATGGTACTGGATCTGGATATGGTACAAGTTCTGACACCAGTACTGGGACGGGTTCAGGTTCTGATAGTGGCTCAGATTATGATTCTGGTTATGGTTCGGATACTGGTTCTTCTGATGATAGTGGTACTAGTCAGGATTATAGTAGTGAGTATTAAGATTGTGTGAAGTTGAAAACTTTTGTTTTCAGCTTTTTTTATTCGAAGTGATTCCAATATTCAGATAACTTGATTTCAAATTATATACAACAATCAGTACAGCTGTTAGAATATAATCATCAATGAGAAAAAATCTCACAGGATTCAGGAGATACATTATGTTATTAGAATTCAGTGTATCAAATTTCAGATCTATCAAGGATAAGGTTACTTTATCAATGGTCGCTTCTGACTTAACAGAACTCAGTGAAACCAATATATTACAGGATTCTGAAGATGTATTAAGTGTTGCAGGAATATTTGGACCTAATTCCAGTGGTAAGAGCAATATTATTAAGGCAATTTCATTCATGATATTTTTTGTTCTCAATTCCTTCGGCTCGAACAGTTTCGAATCAAATATTCCAATTGAAAGTTTCGTCTTTAGTACTGAGATAACTCCGAATTCTCCATCTGAGTTTGATATTGTCTTCAGTAATGATTCTAATGATATTTACGAATATGGATTCACGCTTAATCATAGTGAAATCTTGTCAGAGACACTTACTGTCAATGAAGAGACTGTATTTACTCGTGAGAATCAAAAGATTCATTCTGATGAGAATAAAATCAGTGATCATTTGATGAAGGAAAGAATGACCAAGTCGAATGTATTGTATTTATCAATTCTGGCAGCTACTAATACGGAGGTTGCCACTGACATTGTTTCGTTTTTTAAGGACAAAATAAGCATTATAAATGGTGCTAGTTCGGATATTTCTTGGGAGACTAAGAACATGATTGACCAGGATGAATATAAGTCTAAGATAGTTGAAGCAATACATGGAGCCGACCTGTATATAGATGATTTATCACTGGAAAAGGCGGATTTCAACGTTAAGAATTTCACCGGTGCTGAGACAATACCTCAAGAGATACTAGATCAAGTCGCCAAAAATGCACTTAAAGTTAAGAGCTCACATAGAGTTTACGACATTAACGGAAAAGAAACCGGTAGCTATAGTGGCGATATCAGTAGCCTAGAATCTAAAGGTACCCAAAGTTTCCTTGCGGTGATTGGTCCAGTAATAAAGGCGTTATCAGAAGGAACGATTATTTTTATTGATGAGATGGGTGCCACACTACATCCCTTGATGTCTGAACATTTAGTTAAGATGTTCATGCTTCCGGATAATAAGAAAAATGGACAATTAGTTTTTAATGCCAATGACAGTAATCTACTGAATAATAAGTTACTTAGAAGAGACCAAATATGGTTTACAGATAAAGATTCAAGTGAGTGCACTAGTCTAGTTCCATTAGATTCGTATGTTCATAATGGTAAAAGGATACGCTCGGATGTTAATTATGCTAAGAGATACCTTTCTGGGGATTTTGGTGCTATACCTATATTCAAAAACTAATTTAAACCAGAATGGTTTATTTTTTTTTTCATTTTCACCCTTATGTAAATGAACTTTACAAAGCAAAATGTTAAGCTTAATTATGGAAACTTAATATGAATGTGCGACTTGAAAGGATGATTTGTTTTGGGAATGAATGGATTTTCTACCTCTTCCATAATTGCAGATAATGAATACTTAAAGAAGGCAATGGCATCTAAGTAATTTGATCTGTCACTTGAGATAATTAAGCTAGAACATGAATTGAACCTGTCACAAAAAAGAGCTTCCGACGTTTTGAACATACCTCTTGATATCTTCGTAAGATATGAAGCAGGAGATAAGCGGATACCTGAAGATAGGTATCAGAAGGTTATTGATGATTTGTCCAATTTACGTGATGATAGTGGTAGTGTTTTGAATTAATTAAATTATAAATAAAGGCGACCCCAAAAATAAAAATCAGGGATCGCCTTTTTGTTTTATAATCGTTTTGTGGGAGGATGAAAAAATGAGACAACGACAGTCGAACTTCGAATTGCTTAGGATTATCAGTATGTTTTTGATTGTGCTACATCATTATGGTATTCATGGAACCTTTTACGAGGGAACTTTTTCGTGGCAAAAAGTCGGACTTAACTTAGTTACTTCATTCGGTAAAGTTGGTGTGAACATATTCGTATTGATAAGTGCTTATTTCTTGGTAAACAAGGCCTTTAAGTTAGAACGAATCTATCGATTAATACTTGAGACACTATTTTATTCATACGTCGTCTTAGTGATATTCTGGTTCTTAGACCGTAACAGTCCATACCTCAGTCACGTCAACATAATTCATCTGTTTTTCCCTATTCCTCTGGAATATTGGTTCGTCAATGCATTCTTATTCATGTTGTGTTTATCACCATTTATGAATATCCTGATTCACAACATGGTACGCAAGACGTATGTATTATTATTATCATTTTTGACGGTCATTTGGGTGATTATTCCGACCGTATCAAACCTTAAGCTTGCCGGTTACAGTGATTATGCATGGTTTCTCTACTTATATTTATTAGCAGGATTTATCCGAAACTTTGGTATCAATATCAGCAAAGCAGTGCTGCGTTGGATCCTATTCGGATCGGCGGCGGTAACGATTCTATTAGTCGCCGATTTGAATATTCTCGGTGCGACACATCAATTGTTCATGGACTATGCAATCTTCTTCATTTTCCAAAACAAAATACCAATTGTCTTGATGTCAGTGTCATTGTTCTTATTGGCTAAGGAATGGAAACTTGGTAGTAATCGCTTTATTAACACGGTTTCTTCGGCAACTTTGGGAGTTTATTTGATCCACGACAACGTTGTTATACGAGTTGCATTGTGGACATTTGTTAATAATGCTCAATACAAGACATTATTGAGTTCGATTGGGATGGGAGTTATTATTTCAGCCGTAATTTACGTTTTATGCACTATAGTTGACTTGGTTAGGCAATTATTCCTCGCTAAGTTGATGAATTGGTTAGCGAATAAATTGGCTAGTGGAACTCGTTTGTTGTTTGGAATTCGAGAGTAAGTAATTGCTTAACTTATTGCTTAACTTATTGACAGTCTATCACGTATTTGCCATACTATATTATAGATAATTAATACAAAATGTATTGATTTGGAGGATATAGTATGTTTACTAGCGTGGAATTTGAAAATTATATGTCTTTAAAAAAACTAAAATTAAATATAAAACAAAAGAATGACTTCAAAAAAATTGTTGCGATATATGGTGAGAATGGATCTGGTAAATCAAATATTGTCTCAGCATTCATGAATCTAAGATTATCTCTTGATACTTTGAATGCTAAGAAAAAGCTTGATGAATTCTTATCTAGTGATACCAAAAATGAGAATATAATGAATGTCAAGCATTATACAGCGATGTATAGTGATCGTAGCAGAATAGATAGAGTATTTGAAAACACTTATTTATTAGGAGCTACTGAACCAATGAGTTTGAAATATAATTTCAAAATCTATGGTCATTTCGGTTACTATAAGTTGATTTTTAAAAAAGATAGTAGTGGATCACTGTATCTTGCTTCTGAGGAACTCAACTATCTAATTAAAAAATCTAGTGGTGTTATTTTTCATATAACAAGCGATGAAAATCAGAATATTTCTATCAAAGTTAGCCCGCAATTGTTCAAAAATGCTAATCTTTCTAATTCTATGGATGATTTAATTAAGAGATTATGGGGGAAACATACTTTTCTCGCTATTTTTCAAGAATTTGCAGTAGAGAATAATGAAAAATACATTATTGAGAATGTTTTGAATAATTTCTTAAAAGTACAATCTAAATTCGAACATTTATCATTTAAAACTGATAATGCACGGGGTGCCAATAATTTTAGACAAATGTTACATAATCTGATTAGTGGGACTGTAAATAATGGAAATACAAGGAATAAAATAGAGAATACTTCAGAATCTTTGAATAAGTACTTTGTCCCATTGTACAGTGATATTATGTCTCTTCATTATAAGACGGAAAGTCTTGAAGACAATAAGACTAAATATGAATTGTATGAAAAGAAGAGGATAAGTGATGAGATTGTTGAGATACCATTCGTATTAGAATCGAATGGTACTAAGAAGTTATTGAATTTATTCCCGTTACTGTTGAATGCTGTGAATGGTGATACAGTTATTATTGATGAGATTGATCAGGGTATTCACGACTTGTTGATTGATAGGATTATTGAGAATGTTAAGGATGATATAACAGGTCAGTTGATATTTACGACCCATGATACTCAGGTGATGAAGCAGCTGGATGTATCGTCACTTTACGTAATACAGGTTGATTCTTCTGGTAATAAGCGTGTAAGTAATATCTCCAAAGCTTCCAAGAGTAATATTGCTTCAAATAATAATATTCAAAAGTTATATCTTGAAGGTTATTTTGCCGGTATACCATACGCTGATGATGTCGATTTCTACGATATTATTGAGAATCTTGGGGTAAATCATGATTAATAGGGGTACCTGTGCTGTTGTAATTGTTCATGGTCAATCCGAATATGCGATGATAAGTGCAATCAAGTCAAAGTTAAGGCTAAATATACAAATTTTTGCTAGAGACAAAGGCAAATCAAGTATTCAAATTGATGGATTACATAATGTTTTTGGAAATAAAATTTTTAAAGATTGTAAATCCTTATTAAGAGAATATGGGACAATTGAGCATAAAAAGAAGAAATTATATGATTTCAAAATCTTTACACTTATGGATGTTGATGATTGTAAAGATGATTCTGTAAGAAAAAACTATATTGCTGGAAACATAAGTGGAATTAATGGTCATGAGTTAAAAACGTATATTCAACCGATATATTGTAGTGAGAATTTAGAAGATGTTTTAAATGATATAAACTTTGACTTTGTAGCTAAGACCAATAGAGATAAGGCAAAGTACATCAAGGTTTTTGGAAATATTGATATTAATCTTGAAAGTATGGAGCAACTCATTGGTAAATTAGAGAAATCTAAAAAAACAAATTTGAATATTTTGTTACAATATTTACTTGATCATCGTTCAAATTTTGATTCGTAATACATAAAAATAGATATGTTTAAACAAAAGTATTATTCTTGTTCACAAAGATAATTGTGGGGTAAGAATAATGCTTTTTTACTCGGTTAATTTAGTGATTTTTTTGATTTACAGTTTATTTACCAATACTTATTACAAGAATCATCGGGCGTATTTTTGGCTGATATTTATTCACTTAACGCTACTATTAGGACTACGGTCAAGCATGGTAGGGACAGATACGCTGCAATATGTCGACTTTTACCTTGTCCAAAACTCTGGATTCAATGGTAATGGTGCCATGGTTTATTCCGCCATTAGTAACGCCATCTTCAATCTGACTGGTGGTAATTATCACGTGTTCTTATTTGTACTATCACTGGCGACGATATTCTTTGTTTTGAAGTCGATCGAGCTACTCAATAACAATGAGAACTTTATGTTCTTGAGCATTTATATCTATCTAACGTTTTATTTCTACTTTGAAAGTTTCAATATTCAACGTCAAATGCTGGCAGTGGCGATGACTATGTTTGCGATGGCTTTGTTGTCGCGAAAGAAGTATATCTGGTCGATAATTATATTTGTTTTATCGATTGGGATACACAGCACGGCGATTTTCGCTATTATCGGATTCGTCATCTGGTTTATGAAAAAGAACAAGATAACTTTTTGTTTGATACTGGGAGTTTCGTTATTATCCAATTTGTTCCTGAACAATCTGTTAAACAACTTTTCACAGTTATTCAATCACTATCAAATGTACTCTGACACTGTACTGAGTTCTGGTGGTGGATCGTTAATGCTAGGGATTTTCTTATTGTTGATAGTTATTATAGCGATGTTCTTGACGGACATGTCTGATGACAAGGTCGGTGGATTTGTCACATTTATGACTATGATTGGGGCTGTTTTGTACATTGTTGGTTCCAAGTCACAATTGATAATTCGAATGGCAGATTACTTTGCGGTTTATTCAGTTGTGTTCATCCCGCAAGTTCTTGCTAGGTTATCTAGAAAATTTCATAGGAGATATCTGTATATGGTGCTGGTTGGATTGGTACTTGGGGTTGGTTTGGCGATATTTTACTATAAGTTGGGGAATAATCTGGGTGAGGTGATTCCTTATGGGGTTTTTGATTGAGGTTTTTTGGGTTTCGTCTGCACTTTTTTTCTCCCTCTGTTCCATCCCTTTGGGCTGAAACGCGATCCACAACACAATTTCTTCCGCTTAACGCTAAAAATGATCTTCACTTTGTGAAGGTCATTTTTTGTGTTAATGCTCGGAAATTTTCGTGTTGTGGATCGCTCTAATTTTCTGAAAATAGACGAATCGTAATTTCAACCCTCTTTGCTATACCGCTGTTCACTACATGAATTATCATGTGATGTGACCACAAGATATTGTGTGAAATATAGATTCTTTAGCATCGGGAGTGAGTTTTTGAAATCAGATGAAACGCCTAATATGACAAGCTTAATTGGAGTATTTGATGTTATTTATAGGCATATGAAATTGATCATAATTACTACTTTAATAGTATTGTTCGCCACTGGTTTCACTACGTTTTTTGTTATCAGTCCTAAGTATGAATCGACGACTGAACTGCTCGTTAACCGAAAATTGTCGACTGATTTACAATCGGCACAATTCCAACAGGTTCAAGCTGATGTACAGATGATAAGTACTTACAAGGACATTATTACTAGTCCGGCAGTCTTGAACACTGTTATGAAAAAGGTGCGTGATTATCCAGAAAGTCCAACTTCAAGTGAAAATTTGGCCAAGTCGATCAGTATCAGCAATCAACAAAATTCACAGGTTTTCTCAGTATCTGCCAAATCGGCTAATAAGAATACTGCGGCACTTATTGCTAACGAAACAGCGAGAGTCTTTAAGAGCAAGGTAGGCAAGATCATGAATATTGATAATGTATCGATCGTTTCGACTGCGACACCGAGCTCTAAACCTTATAGTCCTAAGAAAGTCTTGAGTTTACTAGCGGGATTAGTAGTTGGCTTGGTATTGGGTATTTCCTTAGCATTTATTCGAGAAGTCAGTGACAACACGGTTACTAACGAAGAATTCTTGAAGAATATGGGCTGGGTCAATCTGGGTCAAGTTTCAGAAATGGATAATAAAAAGAACAGTCATCAAAAGGAGTAGTTATGTGGAATAAAAAGAAAAAGTTAGATAATAATAGCCAAAAAAACGGCATTAACTTGATTACTTATTCTAGTCCACAAAGTCCTATTTCAGAGCAATTCAAAACGATTAGAACAAATATTCAATTCACTGCGGTCGATAAAAAGATAAAGTCTTTAGTTTTCACTTCGGCTGATCCATCAGAAGGTAAGTCAACTGTCAGCAATAACTTTGCGGTAAGTTGTGCCACTCAAAATACTAAGACAATCCTGATCGATGCGGATCTTCGTCGTCCAACAATCCATCGGACCTTTGGTTTGAGTAATCAAGTTGGATTGTCCAACTACTTATCTAGACATGCGGCCTTAGATGAAATCATTCAACCGTCAATAGTTGAGAACTTATCAATAATAACTAGTGGACCGATTCCACCTAACCCTTCTGAGTTACTGGGTGGTCAAAGAATCAAGGAATTGTTAAAAGAATTGGATGAAAGGTTCGATCTAGTGATATTAGATTCACCACCAGTCAACACTGTCACCGACACGCAAGTATTGGCGAGTGTGGTTGATGGGGTAGTGATGGTAGTGCCACAAGGAATCGCTACCAAGAATGGTGTGATTCATGCCAAAGAATCCCTTGAACTAGTACATGCACATGTTTGTGGAGCGATTATGAATCGAGTAACTAGATCTAAGTCTGGTTATTATGGCACCGAATATTACGGGATATACAAATAGAGGTATCGATCTTTGAATTAATGGGAAATTCAAAGAGGTCCTTTGTATGGAGTATTGGAAACACTCAATTGATGCACTGCATCAGCAGCATCGATATTTTTACAGATTTACTAAGCGGATTTTTGACTTGGTCGCAAGCATTTGTGGCTTGATTATTCTGTCACCGGTGTTCTTGGTGATAGCGATATTGATAAAGTTCGACGATCCACATGGTCCGATATTTTATGAACAGACCAGGGTCGGTAAGTTTCAAAGGTCATTTGAAATGTTCAAGTTCAGATCAATGAGAGTTAATGCTGATAAGCAACTGGGGAAAATTGCTGACAAGAATGAAGTTTCTGGACCAATGTTCAAAATGAAGCATGATCCACGTGTCACAAGAATCGGTCATTTTATCAGAAGATACAGTCTAGATGAATTGCCACAGTTGTTAAATGTGGTGCTCGGTGAGATGAGTCTAGTTGGTCCACGTCCGCCACTTCCAAGTGAGGTGGAGCATTATGATGCCTTTTCTATGCAGCGACTAGATGTCTTGCCCGGTTGTACAGGACTTTGGCAGATAGGTGGTCGTAGTAATGTCAGTTTTGACGACATGGTCAAGTTGGATCTGGAGTATATCAATCGCTGCAGTTTTTCATTTGACTTATATATATTAATAAAAACATTTGTTTTATTTTTCAAGCCCAACGGAGCTTATTAGCGAGGTGATGTTATGGAAGTATTAGAGATTTGTGAAGCATACGGTGGTGGCGTTAAGCGTCAGATCGACTATCTTAATAGATTCGCTGATGACAAGAATATCTCCATGACCACCTTGGTCAGTTCCAAGCGTGGTAGTGAGATTCCAAGAAGTTATCTAGTCGATGACGACCTTTCAGAATATAAGCACATCTTCAGTTACTTATCAGTATTGCGACGTCTGCATAGATTGATAACTAACAAAAAGATCCAGTTAGTTCATGCCCACAGTACGATTGCTGGTTTAACGATGGTCATATACAAGCTGCGTTATCACAACTGTCCGCCGATAGTATTCACACCACATGCATATTTCTCGGAAGTGGATCGTGGCAAGTTCAAGAATATATGTATCAAGTGGGTCGAGAAGTTCATGAGTAAGCATTTTGCCAAGATCATCCATGTTTCAAAAGATGAGCAGGATTATGCAATTGCTAACAAACTAGTTAACAAAGCTCAATCAGTAGTCATCAACAACGGCGTTCCGTGTCATGAGTATGAAAGGCTTCAACATCCCACTTTAAACTTCATCAACGTAGCACGTTGTGACTTCCAAAAGGACCCACAGTTATTCATCAAAGTTGCGGAGAAAATAACCCAAGCTATCCCCAATACTAGTTTTACGTGGGTCGGGGATGGGCCACTTCTCAATGAATGTCGTGCTGAGGTTATCAGACAGAATTTAGGCGACAGGATCAAGTTTATCGGGTATCGCAACAATCCGTATAAGTACTTGGAGTCTGCCGATATATTCTGCTCAACGTCACGCTATGAGGGGCAACCTTTCTCAGTTCTAGAAGCAATCTCAGAAAAGTTACCACTCTTGATCACTGACGTTATCGGCCACAGAGAACTGGTCGATCACAATGGCATCTTGTTAACGAAGAAAATACTGAATGACGACAGGAAATTGACTGATTCATTTTCAAAGGTGATCAAGGATAAGGACAAACTCTCTCAAGCTAGCTACCGGTTGTATAAGAGTAAGTACGATGTGTCAGATATGGTTGATAAGATCGAAGCTATCTATTTAGGCGATGCAACAGTATGAGAGTGGACGTGGTAATACCTTACTTTCATCCACCTTATATCGGTGGGACCGAGACTGTGTTACGCAAATGGGATGAATACTTCGCAACTCAGCATATTAAAAATCTAGAAGTGAGATTTGTCATTCCCTTTGCATATCGTAGCAACAACGTGTTCAACCACTCGGGTAATTATATTTTCGGTTGGCGAATCTTTAACAATGAGCTAGCAAAGTTCATTGGCATATTGAACTTGGCGGTCTATCTAATGTTCACTAAGGCTGACAAAGTCATTGTTCTCTCACCCAAATACATCGCGCTCAGTCATAGATTCAAAAGAATATTTCATAAGCATTATCAAATTATCAACTGGGTCCATTTCTCATTGAATCAAGTCTTCTCCACAGACAATAAACAGTTCAAATCAGCTGATTATCACTTGGCTATTTCGACTGGTATCAAGCAACAGTTGCTGGATATGGGCATCGATAGGAAACGTATCTTTGTAGTTTTCAATCCTATCGAGAAAGCCAAATACCAGATACCAGCCAGTCAAGATCCTAGATATGTTTATGTTGGTAGGTTGGAATATCGGCACCAAAAGAATCTCCAAGAACTACTACATGGATTCGCCATGCTAAAAAAACAATTGCCAAATGCAAGCTTGGACTTGTGGGGAAGTGGTCAAGATATGAGCAAGTTACGTGAATTAGTCACCAAACTAGATGTTTCCCAAGTGAATTTTAAAGGTTGGAACAAGAATCCTTGGTCGCAAATAAAAAGCGTTACGGCGTTTGTCCTGACTTCAACTTATGAAGGCCTACCGATGTCGATTTTGGAAGCAATATCACACGGGGTACCAGTTATTTCCGCAGATATTTTGACTGGGCCAAGTGATGAGATCACTGGTGAGAATGGGTTGTTATACAAAACTGGTGATGTGGCTGAATTAAGGGATGAAATGATCGAGGTATTCGAGAATCGGCAGAATTATCGTAGTAAGGCTATGAAGGCGTCAATCAGTAAGTATTATAGTAAGAATTATTTTGCAAATTTAATTAAGATATTACAGGAAATGGGGTAATCCCATGGATAAATTATTATCGATTGTTATCCCTAGTTATAACGTAGGCAACACTTTGAGCAATATATTGGATAATCTAGTCAATTGTCACACTTTGGATCGATTGGATATTTTGGTGGTCAACGATGGTTCAACTGATCAAACGGCCAAAATCGCTGACAAATATGTGGCTGAATATCCAGAATCTATCCAGTTGATAACTCAGGTCAACGGTGGTCACGGATCGACCATCAACACTGGTATAAAGTATGCGACTGGTAGATTCTTCAAGGTGGTCGACGGTGATGACTGGTTGGATAGCGCTAATCTCGACAGGTTTGTCAATTTATTGAAGCTAGAAGACGTTGACCTTGTTTTGACACCTTTTTGGGTCTTCAATGATAAGACTAAGCGTAAGTATGTCAAAGAGATCAAGTCAGAAGATATTAGATGGAATCAAAAGTATTATTTGAAAGATCGAAAAATAGCCCCGGTCCCATCGATGCACACGTACACTTTGAGGACAAAGCTATTAAAAGAAAATGGTATAAAAATCGATGAACATGCGTATTACGTGGATATTGAATATATCCTCTACCCGATTCCATATGTCAAAACGTATAAGTTCGTTAATTTGCCACTCTACAACTATCGGGTCAATCAAGCCGATCAGTCGATCACTCTAGGCAATATGGTCAAGAATTCCAAGCAACACGAAATGGTCATTGAGCATGTGAATGAATATATTGTTGAACATATTAATGGTATCAATGAGAATCAGCGTGAGTTGATGGTCAATCGTCTCAGCAGAATGATTGCTACACAAATGAAGATCATTTCAGTTGAACCGATCAAGTCAGTGACTAAAGCTAAACTCGTTAAGTTCTATCAACATGCGAAGGATAATTACTACTTTGAGATACAAGATATCAATTTACCGATGAAGATGTTGGTAAAATCACACTTTCTACTGTTCCCACTCATTCATTATTTGGCAATTTGGAAGATGAATCTATTCCATTACTAGGAGGTGAAGTCATGTCTGTTGTAGCACTAGTAGTCACGTATAATCGACTGAATCTATTAAAGGAGTGTCTGGATGGTATTGGTTCACAAGTTGTAGACACGATCGTAGTTGATAATGCCAGTACTGATGGTACTAAAGAATATCTAGACTCACTGGATAAAACTTGTTTCAAGGTGATTCATTTGGCTAAGAATACTGGTGGATCTGGTGGATTCTTTACAGGGATCAAATTCTTTATGGAGAATTATAAGTCAGATTATTTGTGGTTGATGGACGACGACACTATCCCCAAGAAAGACACTTTGGCCAAGTTACTTGAAGTAATCCCAAGTATTGATGAGTTTGGATTCTTAGCCAGCAATGTTCGTTTTACTGATGGCACTCCAGCATTGATGAATATTCCAGTTGTCGATCCACTGGATTGGAATGAATTTGGTTATAAGGGTGAGTTTTTACCGGTGATCAAGTCGGCATCATTTGTGTCGTTATTACTACCGCGTACGATAATTCAACGAGTTGGACTACCGTATAAGGAATTCTTTATTTGGGGTGATGATTCCGAGTATACCTCAAGGATAAGTGCAACGACTACTTCGTACTTTGTTCCAGAAAGCCTAGTTATCCACAAAATGTCACAAAATATCGGAGTAGATATTGTTAATGATGACACTGACCGGATAAGTCGTTACTACTATTTATTTAGAAACAAAGTATTCTTGGCCAGAAAGAAACACGGTAGATCAAAAGTAAAAACATTTGCTGGGATGGGTCTAGAAGTGCTTCAAGTAGGACTTGGTCACAAGGTCACTCACCGGATGAGCAAGTTATTAGTTATGACACGAGGAATTATTTCGGGATGTTTCTTTAATCCGAAGATTTCATATGTACACAAGAATTAAGTGAGGTTATGTCGATGTCGCAGAGCATTTTGAATGCATATTTGAAATATATTTATAAATCAGAGTCACTTTTGAAGTTAATGACACACAATAAGAAGTCGATCCTACCGGGATTCATCTATGATCCATATCACAGAATGGTGGAACGAGAAATTCAACATACAATTATGGATATGCCGACGACGGTTTGGTGTGATGAATTGACTAAAAATGATCCGTTTTTAACTGACAAGGTGATTTGGGTGATGTGGTGGCAAGTTAGCGATAT
Organism: Companilactobacillus allii; assembly: GCF_001971585.1. Taxonomy (NCBI): domain Bacteria; kingdom Bacillati; phylum Bacillota; class Bacilli; order Lactobacillales; family Lactobacillaceae; genus Companilactobacillus; species Companilactobacillus allii. The sequence goes on from NZ_CP019323.1 coordinate 1,078,917, forward strand.
GCCGATATTGATCAAGAAGAATATTGACTTTATGCGCTCCCGTTTGAACAAGCGAGTGATCTTGTTGACCCAGGAGAATATTTCAGATTTTATCGACATACCAAAAAAAATCACGAATAGATTAAATGCTGGCAAAATTTCTACGGCAGCTTTTTCAGACTATATCAGAACAAGAATCATCTTTGAGTATGGTGGCGTCTGGTTGGATAGCTCAATCTATGTTGGTGTTGACGAGGAGTTCTTGAACAACTTGAATTTCTTTGATCATGATCTGATCACGATCAAAGGGATACCAAACTTTGGAAGTAAGTTTATCCCCAAGGGTAGATGGGCGATTTATTGTTTGGGTGGTAGGTCTGGTCAGATGTTATTCAAGTTTGTCAGTGACTGTCTTGGCTTTTATCTGGAAGGTGGTCGACAGATACCGGATTACTTCTTGACTGATTATATTTTTGATATTGCTTACAAGAACAATATTGATGGTTTCAAAGAGAAGTTGAATCGGGTCCCACAAAATAACGTCAATTGTGAATGCCTGTCGCCGATTATGAACGACAAGTTTGACTCGGAGATCATGAGCAAGATGACTGAGAACACTAAGCTTTTTAAATTATCTAATAAGGTTACTTATTATGGTCGAACAAATGATCAAGATAAGACTTTTTATAGTTACTTGTATGAATGAAGGTGATGTTGGTGAAGTATTTAGTAGTAGGTTCAGGATTATTTGGCTCTGTATTCGCATATGAAGCGGCTAAGCGAGGTAAACAGGTTACAGTGATTGAAAAACGTGACCACGTTGGTGGCAATATTTATACCAAAGAAATCGAAGGTATCCAGGTTCATATGTACGGTGCGCACATATTCCACACTCAGTCAGAGGAAATCTGGGACTATATCAATCAGTTCGCCACGTTCAATAATTACATCAACTCACCGATCGCTAACTTCAATGGTGAGATATATAATTTGCCGTTCAATATGAATACATTCAATAAAATGTGGGGTGTGATCACTCCACAAGAAGCCAAAGAAAAAATTGCACAACAAAAACTAGCGTTAAACTTGCCCACGGTGCCCAAGAACTTGGAGCAACAGGCTGAGTCTTTGGTAGGTAAAGATGTGTACCAAAAGTTAATCAAAGGTTATACACAAAAGCAGTGGGGACAAGCTGCGACTGACTTGCCGGCCTTTATAATCCGCCGTCTGCCAGTTAGATTCACTTATGACAATAATTACTTTAATGATCGTTTTCAGGGTATACCAATGGGTGGTTATACTCAGATTATCAATCAATTACTGAATAGTGACTTGATAGATGTGAAAACGGGCGTCGACTTCTTCAATGATAGGGATAGTTACCAAAATGACCCGCAGACCAAGATTGTTTACACCGGTATGATCGATAGATTCTTTGATTATAAGTTCGGAGATCTAAAGTATCGTAGTCTTAACTTTGAGACTGAGGTTAAAGATGTCGATAACTATCAAGGTGTTGCGGTCGTTAACTATACAGATGAACAAACTCCTTATACGAGAATTATTGAACATAAGCATTTTGAATTCGGTAAGGGCAATAAGGGTAAAACCGTTATCACAAAAGAGTTCCCGCAGGCATTCCATCGTGGTGATGAGCCATATTATCCAATCAATAATCACCGAAACAAACAAATCTATGACCAATATGTGAAGCTGGCTAGAGAACAATGTCCCAATGTATTGTTTGGTGGTCGATTGGGTCTGTATCGTTATTACAATATGGATCAGACTATCATGGCTGCACTTCAACTGGTCAAACGAGAGTTTGGATAGATGAGAGTTGTTAAGAATTACCTTTACAATGCGCTTTATCAGATCTTCATTTTACTGATTCCCTTGGTGACAACACCTTATTTGGCAAGAGTTCTGGGGCCAAGTGGAGTGGGTATCAATTCATATACCAACTCGATCATTCAGTACTTCATAGTTCTTGGTAGTATTGGTGTGGATCTTTATGGTAACCGACAAGTCGCCTTTGTTCGCAATGATAAAAAGAAATTGACACAGACTTTTTATGAAATATTCTTTATGCGAATAATCACGGTTATTTTGGCATATTTAGTTTTTTTGATTTTCCTAGAATTTTCTGGTCAGTATAGGATATATTATTTAGCCCAGTCTATATCGTTGATAGCTGCGGCTTTTGATGTTTCTTGGTTCTTTATGGGAGTTGAAAATTTTCATGTGACCGTGATAAGGAACATTGTGATCAAGATCGTAGCTTTGATCAGTATTTTTACTTTCGTCAAGTCATATAGTGACCTGGGAATCTATATTTTAATTTTGTCGCTGTCTTTGTTACTGGGGAACTTAACTTTATTCCCAAGTTTGAAGAGATACTTGTCTAAAGTAGATTGGCATCATTTGAAAATATGGAGACACATGTTACCTTCACTAGTATTGTTCATACCACAAGTTGCCATGCAGATTTATGGTGTATTGAATAAGACAATGTTGGGGGTAATGGTCTCAGTACAGGCGAGTGGTTATTTTGATCAATCAGATAAGATGGTCAAAATGGCACTGGCCATCGTGACGGCGACTGGTACGGTGATGCTTCCACATGTTGCTAGTGCTTTTGCGAAAGGAAGAATTGAGAAGACTAAGGATTATTTGTATCAAAGTTTCCAATTCGTGAGTGCCATCGCTATTCCGATCATGTTTGGTCTGATAGCTGTCACAGCAAAGTTTGTGACGTTATTTTTTACTAAGAGATTCTTGGCGGTCATTCCTATCATGATCATAGAATCTGTCGTTATTTTATTGATAGCTTGGAGTAATGTCTTGGGAATCCAATATTTGATTCCCACCAAGCAAATGAAGAAGTATACTATTTCGGTAATTATTGGTGCTGTTATCAACATCCTATTTAATATTCCATTGATCATGAAATGGGGTGCTATTGGGGCAACTATTGCGACTGTGTTGTCGGAACTTTCAATCACTATTTATCAGCTGATTGCACTTAGAGGACAGATTCAATATCACAGATTATTCTTGGATTGGTACAAGTATTTGTTCTCAGGGTTGTTTATGTTTGAAGTCGTCTTTGAACTTGATAAGATCTTGCCAGTAACTTGGAAGGCGTTGATAATAGAGGTCGTTGTTGGGATGGTCGTCTATGTATTGTTGTTGATTTTATTTAGAGCTCGTATTATTGAGGATGCTAAGAAGTTGATTGGCAATATGTTAAAGTCTTGAAAATATGATGGATAAATATGTTAATCTAATCGATTTCCATGTAGAATTAAAAAGGTGGTGTTTACCAATTAGGGAGATATTATGGATAAAAAGGAATCTTTGTCCCAACACTTGATTGATACGTTGACGTATCAAATTCTAAATGAACTGCGACCTAATGATCGTCTGCCTTCAGAGCGTGAATTAATGGCACAATTTCAAGTAAGTCGGACAACTGTAAGGAATGCTTTGGACAAATTGGAATTGTCTAATTTAATAACTAGACAACATGGTAAGGGAACTTTTGTTACAGCTAGATCAGAGGTTCTGACTAATCTAGCGGACTTGTTTAGTTTTTCAAAGACTATGAAGACTCTGGGACGTGAGCCAAGTGACAAGATCATCAAGTTCAAGGAAATATCAGCTGATGATGAATTGATAGAACGTTTAAGATTAAAGGATAATCTGAATGTCTATGAGGTCGATCGTATTCGGCTGGCTGATAGTAAACCAATGATGTTTGGCAAGAGCTTTTTGCCAGCTGGTATCTTCAGTGATCTTGATAAGAAGACTCTGGAACAAAATTCCATGTATCAGACTTTTGAGGCTGATTACGATGTTCATATCAAAGAGGCCGACGAGTCATGTCGGGCGTCTATTTTGAATGAGAAAATTGCGAATCTATTATTAGAGAAGACAGGAGCACCGTGTTTGCGATTAGAGCGGACCACTTTTGACAAGTTAGATAGAGCGGTTGAATATACGATCAGTTGGGCACGTGCTGATGAGTTCAATTATCGTGTGAAACATTTATATAGGTAGTCAGATAATAATGAAATATATTTGATAATATGCAAAGTGGTATCTTTTGATGAAAAAGTACCACTTTTTTTTTGAGCTTAGAATTCGTTGATATCACTAGGAAACGGCGACAAACCGGCAAATAAATGGTATACTCCACTCGTTGTAAAGATAGGTGCAACCGTATACAATGGGCTTGTGGTTGATACCAGAAAGGGACCGAGTAATATGAAAATCACTCTTCAAGAACAACTAATAAACTTATTAACTAACTATATTCAATCTATGCCGGCCAATGCAAAATTACCGTCTGAGCGAAAGCTTTCAGATAAGTATGAATTATCAAGGACGACAGTACGTTCAGCACTTAATGAACTTGAGGTAACTGGTTTAATTAGGCGAGTTCATGGTAAAGGTACTTTCGTAAATCGTGTTGACTTAAATAGTGACTTGAATAGTAGCTATAGCTTTAATAAGCAGATGATGTCCATCGGCAAGAAACCACAGACGAAAATTCTTAGTTTTGACAGAAAGGAGGCCAATTCATATTTCGCACGCAAACTGGATGTTGAAGTCGGTGACCAAGTAATCAAGATCAAACGATTACGCTTGGCTGATGATGTACCAGTTATGTTAGAACGAACCTATCTGCCAGCCAATCACTTCAATCTGATGACTGAAGATCTGCTGGAGGATAGATCACTATATGATGTCTTTGATAAAGAGTTTAACGAGCCGGTATATTATGCCGATGAGTACTTTTTGGCAGGGATCATCAGTAAACGAGATAGTGAATATCTCGACCTTGCGGAAGGAACACCTTGTTTGAACTTGAAACGATCGACTTATAATTCACATAATCAGGTCATCGAGTTCACCTTGAGTGTTGCCAGAAGCGACCAGTTTGCTTATCACATTCGTCACGATATTAGTAATAAATCTTAGAGAGTGATTTTTAATCACCAAATTTGGAGGAAAAAATATGTCAATTGTTGCAGTAAGAATAGATGAAAGATTAATTCACGGACAAGTTGCCAATTTATGGACAACAAGTCTTCAAGCATCAAGAATCATGGTTATTGATAACGATATTATAAAGAACGATATTCAAAAGACAGCTTTGAAATTAGCAAAGCCATCAGGCGTTAACTTGAGTATCTTAGGTACAGAAAAAGCTTCAGCTAACATTAATGCCGGTAAATACGACAAGCAACGTGTCTTCATTGTTGTAAAGAAACCTGAAACACTTGAAAAAGTTCTCGACAATGGTGTAAAGATCGACACTATCAATGTTGGTAATATGTCACAAAAAGACACAACACAACATCTTACACAATCTATTAATCTTACAAAAGAAGACTATGATTCATTCCAAAATATCTTGGCTAAAGGTGTCAAAATCACAGCACAGATGGTTCCAAGTGACAACATCAAGAAATTTGAGGATGTCTTGAAGGACTATAAACTATAATAATTAAATTTGGGGGAATGAACTATGAGTTTTACTATTGTTCAGATATTGCTTTTAACGGCATATTCCATGTACAACATATATGATGAATTACAAATGAACTCATCATTAAGTCAACCCGTTTGGGCCGGTATGATTTCTGGTTTGATCATGGGGGACATGAAGACAGGACTTATTATCGGTGCTGCTCTTCAATTAACAGTTCTAGGTGTTGGTACATTCGGTGGAGCTTCAAAGATCGATGCTAACTCAGGTACTGTTTTGGCTACAGCCTTTTCAATCGGTACAGGTATGAAAGCTGCTACAGCTATCGCTGCTATCGGTGTTCCGGTTGCTGCTTTACTTACATCATTTGATATTCTTGCTAGATTTGCTAACACATACTTCCAGCACAAAGTTGATAAGGATATCGATAACTTCAACTATAAGGGTATTGAAAGACATACGATCATGGGTGCCATTCCATGGTGTCTATCACGTGGTATTCCTATTTTCCTAGCTTTGGCTCTAGGTCAAGGTGTTGTTAAGACAATGGTTACATATCTAAACGGAGACTTACAATGGTTGAACACAGGTCTACAAACTGCCGGTGCTACACTTCCAGCTGTTGGTTTCGCAATCTTACTTCACTACTTACCAGTTAAAAAGAACATCGCTTACTTGATCTTAGGTTTTACAATTACAGCTTTGTTATCAACAGTATTCTCAAATATCCAAGCACTTGGTGCAGGCTTGAGCGTTGCTAACAAGTCATTTACAACAGTATTCAACGCTTTACCAATGTTGGCTATCGCTTTGATCGGTGGTGCTTTCGCCATTCTTGAATATAAGAAATCAATGGCTAAAATAAACACTGCTCAAGGTCCAAAACCTACTGATGATGACGAAGATGAAGACGACGAAATTGAAGACGCTAACGGGGAGGTAGACGGTGATGAAGAAGAATAAAGAATACGAATTAACTAAGAAAGATTTTAACCAAATCAACAAACGTAGTATGTTTGGTTTCCAAATGGGTTGGAATTACGAAAGAATGCAAGCTTCAGGTTACCTTTATACAATCTTGCCACAGCTTAGAAAAATCTACGGTGATGGTACTCCAGAACTTAAAGAAGCTATGAAGACTCATAACCAATTTTTCAACACAAGTAATTTCTTTAATACAATCGTTACAGGTATCGATCTTGCCATTGAAGGTAAGGAAGGTGTCGATTCACTAGATACTGTTTCAGGTATTAAGACTGGTCTTATGGGACCATTTGCTGCTATCGGTGATTCATTGTTTGCAGCCTTAGTACCAACTATCATGGGTGCTATTGCAGCTACAATGGCCGCTCAAGGTAATCCATTAGGACTATTTCTATGGTTAGCAGTTAACATTGCCATCATGGTCTTCCGTTGGAAACAACTTCACTTTGCATATAAGACAGGTACAAAGCTTGTTTCAGAGATGCAAGGTCAATTAAATGCTTTAACAGATGCCGCTACATTACTTGGTGTTTTCATTGTTGGCGCTTTGATCGCAAGTATGATCAATATCCAAGTTCCACTAGTTGCACACCTTGGTAAAGTTTCACTCAGTGTTCAAACAAACATTGATATGATCCTACCAAAGCTTGTTCCAGCCTGTGTCGTAGGTCTTGTTTACTGGTTATTAGGTAAAAAAGGTATGACATCAACAAAGGTTATCTTCATTGTTATTATTTTCGCAGTTCTATTATCAGCAATCGGTGTATTAGGCAAAATCTAGGAGGTTTTTAAATTATGGCACTAATCTTAATAAGTCATGGAAATATGGCTATTGAAACAAAGAAATCAGCAGAATTAATCATCGGAGAATTACCTAACACGGCTGCATTTGGTCTTCAAAAGTCTGATGGTCCAGATACATTAAAAACAAAAGTCGAATCAGAAATTAAAAAATATTATGGTAAAGAACCCGTCTATGTGATTGTTGATCTATTAGGCGGAACACCGGGCAACGTAGTAGTCAACTTGACTCAAGAATTCCCAGAAATGCAAGTCGTTTCAGGATTGAATCTTCCTATGGTAATTAATTATGCTAATCAAATGTTTGTTTCAAATAAGCTAGATATCAAGGCTTTGATGAAGGAGGCCAAAGAAGGCATCGTTGATGTTAACGACTTTTTGAGCCAAGATTCAGATGATGACGATGAAGAAGAATAAGTATCGTTATACGTTAAGATTAGCCATAGATAAGAGCATCTATAACTATGAAAAAAAACAAGATCTGATTGATTTTGTTAAAAAGTCCAAAGTTAGCGATGTAGCATTTTTTATAAACCAAGAAGAATTGTCAGATTCACATATTACTCTCAAAAAAGCTCAAGAATTAATTACAGAGATCGATACTATATCACAACCACTCAAAGAAATGAACGTCACGATCAGCTTGAATCCATGGACAACAATGAATCATTCTGACCGTGGATTGGGTATCAGATCTGAATTAGACATTAAGCCAATGGTCAGTTATCAAGGTGTGTTAAGTACTTCGATGGCTTGTCCAGGATATGTTGGCTGGATGGAATATATCAGTGATGTTTATGCCATTTATGCCAGTATCAAACCACATGAATTGTGGCTTGAAGATGATTTCAGACACTACAAAAACGCTCCATTTGAACTAGGTTGTTTCTGTGAAGATCACATGAAAAAGTACAATGCTATTGCACATAGTGATCTGACCCGTGAAGAATTCATCAAAAAAATGTTCACAGGTGAAAAGAACAAGTATCGTGATGCTTATCTACAAGTTGCAAGAGACGAGATTCTAAAAGCCGCAAGTATGATAGAAGAAAAGGTACATAAAGTCTCACCAAATACCTCAATGGGATTGATGAGCTCTTGGCCAGAGATACATGCTCTAGAGAATCGAGATTGGCATAAGTTACTTGAAGTATTGAGTGGACCAAATACCCCCGCCGTTTCAAGACCGCATTTACCGGCCTATAACGAAGTAAGTACACTTCAATATGCAAGAGACTTTGAGAAATACACAGTTGCCACAAGAACTCTGATTGGAAACAAACACAAGATCTATCCAGAATTAGAGAACTATATGTATTCTCAATATGCCAAATCAAATCGCTTTACCCAGTTTCAATTGGAAACAAGCAGTAGTGTTAGAGCAGATGGATTGTTAATGAATCTATTCAGCATGATGGGTGTTGGGATAGATAAGACTTATAAGTATGATGAGTTATTGGCTCAAAGTAAGGAATTCGCAGATTTCATGTATCAAAATGGTATTTCAATTGAGGACCGTGATGGAATCATTATCCCTATGACGCAAAAAGTCGCCAAGTACAAGATCGGTGATGGAACGCTTCATGGATTGATGGCTTCTCAGACTCAATGGTTGGAGTTGTTAGCAATCTTTGGCTTTGCAACTAGACCACTTGATTATACTGATCAGAAATTTGTTAATGAAACTATTGCTTTGACAGGTAATTTCTTGAATACCTTATCCAATGCACAAATCACTGAAATGATTCAAGATAACTTCGTATTACTTGATGGGGATGCCTTGATCATCTTGGACAACAGGAATCTGTTGAACTTGATCAATGCAGACTCAATTGAAGTTATTCAACCAAGAACCGGCAAACAAGTTTATGAGCAGTTCGATGGATTGACACTTTCAGGTGTTAAAGATTCGAGAATCACCCTTCAAACACACGTTGGCGCATATGTGAAAGTACATTATCTATCAGATATGCCAAAAGAATCTAACGCTTATAATCGCTATAATGAACTCGTTGGTCCAGCTACTGTTGCAAATGATAAGTTCTACATCATGCCAGTAGGTGAACATGAAAAGTATGGCTGGGAAGGCGAGTATATCGACTTTCGTGAGAAAGACTTGAAGAAGTGTCTGAATGTTTCGTATCTAGTTGATATGTATAATTGCAAGGCTATCTTCAGTGGTAGAAAGATAATTGTCAGCAATTGGTCAATGGATACAACAGACGGTATTAACTTCAAGTTGGACAAGCCAGTAAGTAAGATATCGATCACATATCGTGATGGTTCCAAGGTTAAAAACCAGATCATTGATGTGTCGAGTCATAACAATATCTATCACGCTGATTTCAAAGTTCCAGGATTAGCTGTGGTTTATGTAGAATGTTTGGAATAAATTAATTAGAGAAGGGAACCGATACCATTGTTTAGTAAAACTGATAAAGAACTAGAAGAAATGGGTGCAAAAATAACGACCCGTGAAATTCAACAACAACCTGATTTGTGGAAAGAGGCTTATGAAAATTTCATAAGTAATCAAGATAAAGTCCAAAACTTTTTAGACGAAATAATTTCTAACTTCCCTGATAAAAAAATTCGTGTAATCTTCACAGGTGCAGGTACATCAGCTTATGTGGGAGATACTTTAAGACCATATCTAAATAAAGTCGGTGATACAACACACTTCAATTTTGAAAGTATTCCAACAACTGATATTGTATCTGACCCACTAGATAATCTTAGAAGTGATGATCCTACTATCTTAGTTTCATTTGCTAGAAGTGGTAATTCTCCAGAGAGTGTTGCAACTGTTGAAATGGCTGAGAAAATAGTTAAGGATCTTTACCAGATCACTATTACTTGTGCACCAGAGGGAAAACTTGCTAAAAAGGCTGAAAATGAAGCGGGCAATCTATTATTACTTCAACCAGCCAAGTCAAATGACAAGGGATTCGCTATGACTGGTAGCTTCTCATGTATGACTCTAACAGCTGCATTGATCTTTGATACTAGTAAAGCTGATAAGTCAGAATGGATCGACGCTATCATCAAGATGGGCCAAGAAGTAATCAGTCGTGAAGAAGAGATCCAAGCTATTGCTGATCTTGACTATAACCGTATTGCATATCTTGGAAGTGGCGCATTGTCAGGCCTTACTCGGGAGGCTCAACTAAAGGTCCTTGAACTAACAGCTGGACAATTGACAACTATCTTTGATTCTTCTATGGGATTCCGTCATGGACCTAAGTCATATGTGAACGACAAGACGATCGTCTTTGACTTTATGAGTAATGACCAATATACACGTCACTATGATGTTGATATTTTGGAAGAAGTTAAAGGAGATGCAATCTGTAAAAAGGTTGTTGGTGTTGGAACTAGTGCGAGTGAGAACTTCTCAGGTGATAATTTCTTGATGAAATCTGGAATCGTTGATCTTCCAGAGTTATATCAAGCATTGCCAGATGTCTTGTTTGCTCAAACATTTGCACTACTTAGCTCTATCAAAGTAGGCAACACACCAGATACACCTTCAGCAAGTGGTACTGTTAACCGTGTCGTTAAGGGTGTAACTATTCATGATTATGAATAACACTACATTGCATCTTCTCTCAATTTGAGGGAAGATGTTTTTGTGAATAAAAGTTGTTTTGTGTGGTATAGACCACGATTTATTGTTATAATGTACTTATAATTTTGGAGGATTGAAAATGACATATTACATTCATGCAAAGAAGTTCTTTTTACAAAATACTACTGAAAATGGTGGTTATCTAGAAGTTACTGATGAAGGTAAGTTCGGAGATTACTTTACAGAAGAAGATGACAAACCAACTGGTAAGATCGTTGATTATTCAGACAAGTTTATCGCTCCTGGATTAGTTGATACTCATATCCATGGTCTTGTTGGTGATGATGTTATGAACAACAGCTGGAAAGAATTCAACGAGATGTCAGAGGGTCTATTAAAGGCTGGTGTTACTTCATGGCTTCCAACAACACTTACAGCATCTCACGAACAATTAGATGAGATCTGTAAGACAATTGGTGATAATCAAGGTAAGAGTACTGGTGCTAAGATCCAAGGTATTCACTTTGAAGGTCCTTTCTATACTGAAAAACACAAAGGTGCCCAAAATCCTAAGTACTTCAGAGATCCTAGTATCTCAGAGTTCACAGAATGGCAAAAGTCAGCTAAGGGTATGATCAAGAAGATCTCTATTGCCCCAGAACGTAGTGGTTCAGTTGAATTTACAAAGGCTGTTTCACAAACTGGCGTTACTGTTGCCTTAGGTCATAGTGATGCTACTTTTGAGCAAGCTAAGGCCTGTGTTGAAGCCGGTGCTACAAGTTTCACACATACATATAATGGTATGAGTGGTTTGAACCACCGTGCACCTGGTATGGTTGGAGCTGCTATGTCAATGAACTATGTTGATGATGAGTTGATCTGTGATGGTCATCACGTTAATCCATATGCTGCAAGAACTCTAGTTGACAAGAAGACCCCAGAACACGTTGCACTTATTACTGACTGTATGAGTGCTGGTTTGATGCCAGATGGTGACTATGTATTGGGTGAATTCCCTGTAACTGTTGGTGATGGTCAAGTTAGATTACAACAAGAACCACATAGTTTGGCTGGTAGTATTCTTTTACTTAAGGATGCTATTAAGAACGTTGTTGATTGGAATATTGCTACTGACGAAGAGTCTGTAACAATGGGTAGTCATGTACCTGCTAAGAGTTGTCACATTGATGATAAATGTGGTGCTATTTTACCAGGACGTGATGCTGACTTCATCGTCTTAAATGATGATATGAGTCTAGAAGAAACATACCTTGATGGAGAATCACGTTACCAAGCTTAATTTGAAATTAAAAACCTTCAATTTAATTATTGGAGGTTTTTTTTGCAACACTACTAATAAGATGAAAGTAGCCTTATAATTTCCTTGGAGGATTTGTAAATGTCAAAGAAAATACTTGCTCATAGAGGGATACCTACCATAGCACCTGAGAATACTATGGCTGGGTTTAATGCAGTCATTGATTATGGAATTGATTGGATCGAGACTGATCTGAGCATTACAAAAGATGAATCAGTCTTCGTGATACATGATGATAAGTTGGATAGAACGACTAATGAGAATGGATCAATTGAGACACTTGATGCATCACTAGTCAAAAAGGCAGATGCTGGATCTTGGTTCGCAGAGAAATTCCGTGGTGAAAGGATTCCGACACTGGACCAATTGATCGACTTTTTGAATATCCATAAGTTGAACGCTAATGTTGAATTGAAAGGTGTCGTGGGGGATGACGCCAATCATTTGGCTGATAGTTTGGTTTCTCAGTTTGCCAGTGCTGTTGATCGATTGGATCCAGATGTGCAATTGATCATTTCTAGTTTCAATCCGATAATGTTACAAAAGATGCACGAGTTACGTCCAAGTCTTGATTATGCTATGCTCTTTGATTGCTATGGCATGGGTGAAGATTGGAATCTTTACATGCAAGCTAGTCACGCTAAGTACATCCACCCAGATAGTCGTGGATTGACTGAAGCAAAGGTCAAGAAGATGAAGGAATATGGCTATCAAGTTAACGTCTGGACTGTTGATGATGTTAATAGAGCACAAGAATTATTCTCTTGGGGTGTAGATGGTATATTCACCAATATTGCTGACCGCATGAAATTTCTTGTAAAAAACTAAGCCTTACAAATAGCAAGTAGCACTCCTTAATAATGGGAGTGCTACTTTTTGGTTATGGACAAATTTAAAAGAATAATTATGTGAATTAAATAAAATTAGAGAATGGAGAATATAATTTTTATGAGGAGAATATTATTTCTTCTAGTGATTATGCTCATATTCGTGATCACTGGAGGAATCTCAATTAAGAATGTAACTGCAGATTCCGAAGATGTTAAGCCACTAAATAAGCCTAGTGACCCTCCTCATAGTTTCTTGGGAGTGTGGACCTCGAGTGGGTATACTCTACAACCTGATGCACAGAATTATACGACGCCTGGTCATAAAGTGGTGTTGAATACCAAGGCAGTTAAGTCGGGATGGGGATTCATGGATGCTAATTATCGTTGGTACAAGTCTACTGATGGTGGTGTTAATTGGTCTGAAGTGTCTGACTATGATGCAGGGATGACTAAGAATCTTCACATTACACCCAAAGAAGTGGGGACTACTTATTATCAACAAAAGGCTGTGTGGACTGGTAGTTGGTTCAATTCGACCCAAGTTGCTTGGTCACAAGTGGCAGCGGTTCATGTAGTCCCACAAGATATCTATGCAAAAAAGATCCAATTGTCCCATGATGATGATTATTTGTATAATACCAAAAATGAAATTGCTCCCAACTCTACTCTGGTAAGAGAACAAGTTGATCCTGATAATTACACAGAGGACCTAGTATGGAGTGTTGATAATTCTGAATTAGCCAGTATAGATACAGAAACTGGTGAATTATTCGCCAATTTACTTGGTAAGAGTGGCGTGGTTACGGTTAGTGCCACAATTGACAATCCTGATGGAACAACTATTAGTGCCAGCACCAAAGTGATTATTGGTGGTGGATTAGCGGACCAAGTTACCGAATCTGGTAAAAGTGCTAGATTCACTCTGTTAGGACGCATTGGTAAACTTGATCTGAATAGTAAAGAGGAAAGTGAATATACAATCAAGTGGTTCAGACAACCAGTTGGAACATCACAAAGTATAGAAGTCGATGCTAGTAGTAATAAGGCCTCATTCATCGATGTGACTGATCCGAAGATGAAGAATAGTGGCGATTTGTATTGGGCAGTTATTAACGTTAGAGAAAATGGGAAGGATCATTCTTATACTACTAATAAAGCCAAGTTGACTGTTGAACCGACCGATAAACCTAATATTGAGTTGAATAATGAAGTCAAAAATGAAAGTTTTGATGTTGATAATATTGATACGGTGCTTAACCAGGTTTCCCATAATGATAAAGTCGTCTATGAAAATGATATTATAAACAAAAGTGACGGTGGTTCACTTGTTAATGGCGAATTTGTACTACCGATACGTCCTGGAACAGGGATTGATTCTGTAATAATTGATGGAGTAAAACTAGATCCCAAAGATTACCGCTATGTCGCTGAATATGACGATAAATCTTCTGCGTTGATAATAGACAATATCAATTGCCTACCAGAACAAACGCGCCATATTAAGATAAGTACCACAGTTGGTAGTATCACTCAAAATGAAACACTGATCACTCAGCCTCAGATAGTCTCAAATGAAGAAGACCATTCGTATAGTAAAGTTGGGAATATTCTGACGCTGAATTATGTGACTAACATCTTGAATAAAAGTATCCGAGATATCAGTTATGGTTCCATCAATGCATATTCAAAGGAAAAGATAATCTCAAGAACCCTAGATACCAATATGCCTAATAACGTTGTTGAAATAAAAGATCAACGTAGAGTCAAAAGCCCCTTAAAAGTTTTTGTGTCACAAATATCAAATTTCACCAATGAAAAAGGGATCCTGTTACCAGGATCCCTACGATTGTATGACAATGACAAGTATGTGGATATTATAGAAAATAAATCATTGGTAGAAGCATCCAGACAAAATGAACCAGTGAAGTCCATTGGTTGGAGTGAAAAAAATGGCTTATTACTTTATATGCATGGAAGTCCGGTGTTAGAGGGTAAGTATAGTGCTACTTTGAATTGGACATTTGAGGATAGTGTTTAAAGCAGAGCGCAACTAAACACGGGAATTTCCGAGCATTAGCACAAAAAGGGGGAAGTATTCACAAAGTGAATGCTTCCCCCTTTTAGCGCTAAGCGGAAGAAATTGTGTTTAGTTGCGCGTTTAGACTGCAAGTTTGAGAAGAAAAAAAGAGAAGAGCACCCTCATTTTTAAGGGAAAAGGATTAAGTAAAAGAAATTGTGTTTAGTTGCGCGTTTAGACTGTACAATCTGACCATTACAAAGAAAAAAATATTATATAAAATGAATTATTTGTATATGAACTACATGATATAATCAAAATGCATATTTCATGTGATTCAATAAAAACCCCCATAAAAAGATTTTGGAGGCCACAATTTATGAGAAGGAAAAAGGGAATTGTCTTTGTTACATTATTATTTACTCTACTAACAGTCGTATTTTTTGTGAACGAAACTAGAAGTGTAAGTGCTGACGATACTGAGATTGGTTATTATAAGAAACCAACAGGGGATGTCAGGAAGTTTCTTGGTATATGGTTAACATCTGGATACAACTTACAGCCTAGTACAGATAATTACGTGCAAGTAAATAATACTGTGACTCTTCACACGGATTCGGGTAGATCAGTTTGGGATCGGGCAATCAGTTTGAATGGATTCTCACATTACAAATGGTATCAATCTACTGATGGTCAGAAATGGTCCAAAGTACCGGACAAAGAAAATGGTGATCGTAAGCATATGCCAGTAACGCCAACTACCACAGGTACCGTTTACTACCAACAAAGAGTGGCTTGGTATTATCTTTTTGAGGTACTTACTAGTCCAGTGGTCTATTCTCAAGTCGCTGCAGTCCATTCATTGCCTGATCCAGTTAATGCTACGGATGTGGAAGTAACCACTGATGATGATTATTTGTATAATTCTGACAATGACGTTACAGATACAACAACGTACGCACATGCTGATATAACTCCTGCAAATTTCACCGGAACCTTGTCGTGGAGTATTGATGATACTAATTTGGCTACTATAGATGAAGATACAGGATTGATAACTGCTAATACATTACGAAAATCAGGAACTGTCACAGTTACAGCTACTTTGACCAATCCTGACGGGACAATAACAACAGGTGATACCAAAGTGCAGATCGGTGGGGGCTTGGATGATCAGACTGTTAAAGCAGGTAAGACTGCAACGTTTAGCCTTAGGGGTAACATTGGTGAATTGGACGAAGATGACACCAGTTATAGTGTTAAATGGTATAAGGAAGATCCAATCACACATTATAGAACGCAATTAGATGTTGACAGCAAGGCACTTTCGATCACGACGCCAGAGACAACGCTTGATGATGACGGAACTTTATACTTAGCGATAATTCAAGTGAAAATGGGAACTACGTCAATGTCTTATACGACTAACGATGCCTTCTTGTACGTTACACCAGAAGGTGGTCCTGATATAAATATTGATGACACGTTGGAGAATGAAACGTTCAATGATAATACCAATACAGATACTATGCTGTACGGTGTGATCAATGGCGATAAAGTTACGTATCATAATACGATAACCAACGATAGTCAGACTGGTACTTTATCTGATGGTAAGTATGTTTTGCCACTACACTCGGATACTGAGGTTACAAAGGTGACTTTAGATGGAACTGAATTAAGTTCTGATGAGTATGAAGTAACAGAGAATGATACAACAAAAGAAATCAACTTGATCATTAGTGACTTGAATTTTAAAAATAATCAAAGTCATTCTATAGATGTGGAGACTGTGGTTGGTGGTATTACTAAGAAAGAGACAACGCAGACTATTCCATATATTACTGGTAAAGATGATGATGGCGATAGTTACCAAAAGATCGGTAAAGTAGAGTCTATTAGTTATTCGACAGATATGATTGAACAATCAATAAATGATATCGATTACGGTGAAGTTGTTTCATACGGACAAGAGGCTTTAGTTTATCGAAGTGACGACTTGAATTGGCCGAATAATTTGATTGAGATCGATGATATGCGTAGATATAAAAATCCCGTGACCGTTTCTGTTTCACAAGGTGCTGATTTGGAGAATGAAAAAGGACAGACTCTATCCGGAAATCTACGTTATTATGATGATGACGGTAAATATACTGACTTACTTTCAAGTTCTGCAGTGGTGAAGTCTACAGCAGAAAATGAACAATTAGAATCAATAGGTTGGTATAAGAACAACGGCTTAGTATTGTACCTCAACGGTGCAAGCAGTGCCGGGGTCTACACAACTCAATTGAATTGGGAGATTTCAGATACTATATAGATATTGTATACACTAAAATAACCGATATTTACTTGCGTAAATACCGGCTATTTTTACACAAGCTATTGCTTGTGAATTGTGTTTTTTTAATCAACTTGTATCTTGGGAGGGTTTATATAATGATTGTACTGGCAATCAAATGACTATGTGCAAAAGTTCATCTATCCAATCTATCCGCCAGCTCTACGGTCGATTGAATAGAATGAACCATTATTGTTGGTATCGATTCTATTCATCCCCGTACGTATATATTTAGAATTTTAAAAACAAGGGAGAACCTTGTTCTATCTATCCCATTCATTGTAGTGCTACATCAGCCGCAACATCAGTTTTTTTAAACTGGAGAAGTTTTGGTTAATGCAAACTCAATCTTTGATTGGTAAAGAAATGAGTTTTAAGAAAGTCAAATCTGTTTAAACATATCTGACTTTCTTAAATTCAATTATAACAGGATTAGGTGGAAAAGCAAAAAATTAAGAGCGTAATATCACACGGGAATTTTCGAGCATTAACTCAATATAGACCGGCATTTACGAAAGTAAATACCGGTCTATATTAAGTTAAGTGGAAAAAATTGTGTGATATTACGCGTTTGCGAAGCAAACAAAGCAAGGAATCATAATGTTTTTAAAAATCCTGAAACCTATAAAAATATCTAACGTTTCTATTGTACTTCAGGGTCTTGATTCCTTTTTTGAACTGCTTTTTAAAGGCTTTAGTATATTTAATTGATTTTGGCATTTATTTTGAGGGCCTCAATGTGTCATCAGAGCTAAGTAATTGATCTAATTCTTTAAGATTATGTGCTTCAGGTAGTTTTTCTTTTCCAGATAAATCATCAACAACTTCTTGGATTGAGTCTTTTAACTGCCGATTAGGGATTGAATAATATTTAGGCAAGCCTTCGTTTGCAACTGTTGTTAGTGTCATGCGCATAAAATCAGAAATGGTTAGTCCGTGATTAGCCAATACGTCTTTGGCTTTATTTTTAATGGTTCCGTCAATTCTAGCTTCAATTCTTGCCATTCTCATCACCTCAAAGATATTGTACGCTGTTTGACGTACAAGTACAATTATACTTAACTTGGTTAAATTCTTTAGCATTGCTGATATTGTTAGCAATTTATAGTCATAAAAAGTAGGTGTGACAGAACCTTTTTTCTACTCAAATTTGCAGTGAAAACGCGTGCCAAAACACAATTTTCTCCGTCTAATAAAAAGAAATCGAAAACTGAATGTGTTATGTCACGCTCTGTATAAAAAAGAAGCACATCAAAAGATGTACTTCCAGTTGAAATATGGTCCACCAATACGATTTGACATAGACCCAAAGTTCCCTTAACCAATCACGTCAAGAAAATCCCATAGCATATAAAAATCCTAAAGTCTTTCACGGGGATGCAATGCATATGCCATCACCAATGAAACGATTGAAGTAACTAGTAAAATGTAGAAACTAATACCAAACTGTGTACCATTAACAGCTGTTTGACCAGTTATTAGAGCTGAATTAACTGCACCGGAATAAAAGATTGCAAAGACGACAGCGTAAATAATTGTTGGTAGGACAGTAAACAATCTAACCAGTTTTACACTACCACGATTCCTGAAACATGCAGCAATCATGGCGATGATAGGTGATAGGAAACAAATCAGTCTGATTGCAGAAGATAAGTTGACTATTATTGTGCTGTATTGATAACCAAAGTTGGCAGTGTAACTAGCAGCAGAAGCAATCGTACTAGATAGTGATACGCCGTTAATAAAGGGACCACCAATCGATGCAACGAATCCGATTACAGAAGAACCAATAATGACTTTTTGGCGCATATTCTTACCACGTCTATTATCATGAGTCTTGTGTTTTTTAGGTTCTTTATATTGTTGTTCTTGGTGATCGTTATTTTCGTTATATTCATCAGAACCTGATTGTGGGTGGTTATCTCGCTTGAATTTCTTATTAGCGGATACTTCACCACCATGACTGACTTGAGAAGCTAGGAACCATAGTAATACAGCCAAGGCCAGTGCAATGAATCCATAATTTCGTTTTACTACAAGAAGTATTGCGACGATGATTACTGCAAAGATACATAGGTAAATATTGTTCTTAGCAAACTTACCCATGTTGTGAATCAATCCGTCACTAGTGTCAGATTCTTCTTGTTGCTTCTTCTTTTGTTGTAACTTTTTCATTTCACTTTTCGTTGGTTTGAAAGGATCTTCACTAGTTTTGAAGCGTTCTTTAAACTTCTTACCCAAGTCTTGGGTTTCATTTAGTGAAGGGTCATGTTGCTCTTGTGCTGACTTGGCATATTGATAAGGCTTCTTAGAAGCTTGTCTGAAAGCGTCTTTATCATAGGCGACAGTTCTGTCATCCAAAGTATCGTCTGGAACTTTTTTGGTACTTTCAAAAGTTCTAACAGTATTTTGTTTGGTGTTTTCAACCTCTGAGGCTTGTCTAAGTGAATTGTATTCTTTCTTTTGAGCAGGAGCTTGTTGATAATTATTGATTTCTTTTTCTGGAACAGACTTTGATTCAGGTTCTGAATCGTTAAGTTCTGCCTCAATATCAGCTAGTGACTTAATAGTATCGTCATCTTTTTTAGCTTGATTTTGATCTGATTCGTTACGTTTATTTTTAATTGAAGTTAAATCATAACCACAGTGGTCGCAGAATTTTTGTGATGGATCGACTCTTTGACCGCAATTTGGACAAAACATACTCGCATTCCTCCATTATATTGACAGACTTAAGTATACAAGATAAATATCTTTGTATAAAGATGTTGACATGAAAGTTCACGAAACTTTCACATATCGAATCTTAATTATACAAAAAAAAACTCAGCAAAAGCTGAGTTTTCCCATTTTATTTTTCCAAATAGATATTTCTTAATTGATTTAATTTGTTTTTATCAAACTTCAAGGCTTGAGTGAGGTAATTCTCAAAGCTTCCATAGTAATGTTCTATAGCATCAAATACTGAAGTTATACTTTCAAGGTCTGCTTTGGTCATGTTCATTTTGTTGATATCTTGATCACCAGACTCGTCATTCAATGTTCCGTTTATTACAGAAGGTGAGGCGTACATTAAGTTGGTCAATAGATAATCACGAGTGATGGTTTCATCGTCAACTCCTAGTGCTTTTAAAATGAGGATTGCGGCCATTCCGGTTCTATCTTTACCGGCGGCACAGTGGAAGAGTACAGAATTATTATCTTTATTATTTTCCAGCAATAAGTTAAATAATAACTGATAAGCTTGCTGTCCGTTTTTATCTAATAGTACACTTTGATAGATCAATCCTAGATAAGATGATGTGTTATTCAAGGAGCTAGCAAGCTTGTCACCATTACCTTTGAGCGGATAGACAGGGTCAGAATATATCTTGTAAAAGTCAGTGTTTCTATCTGACCACATTTGTTGTTCGTTATCGCCACGAAAATCGACAACGTATTTTAATCCGTAATTTTTAAGGTATTTTAAAGCTTGTGGCGTTAAATTACTAATATCCCCTGAACGAAGGAGTTTATTATATTTAATTTGTTTACCATCAGTGGTTTTATATCCTCCCAATTCACGTAAGTTTATGGCTCCGTCAAGATTTAAAATTCGTTTCATGTTTTTTCCTCCCCGGATTTGTTGCGTATTTATAGTCATTCGACGTATTATACTATTAAGGTGATTTAATGGTAAAAAATAAACTTTCAATAATAATGACAACATTCAATGCTGCCAGTTACGTAATGTCGATGTTGGACTCATTGATAGCTCAAACCAACAAGGATTTTGAGTTGGTAGTTGTCGATGACTGTTCGACTGACAAAACTCTGGATATTATCGCAAGTTATGAAAAAAAGTACGACTGGATCACAGTGTATGAACATACCCAAAATTCAGGTGTGTCAGCAGCTAGGAATACCGGTCTTAAACATATCTCTGGCAATCTCGTTAACTTTATTGATGGCGATGATTGGTTAGAACCGGGATATGTTGACTTTTTTTTGACAGTATTTGAGAATACTGATACAGATCTTGTGACATGTGGTTTTTTTATGGATACCGAAAATGGTAAGAGTAAAGTAAAAACAGAAAAGCGTCAAAACGGTTTTGTGGACCGTGATGAAGCAATCAAACAGATCACAAAAATCAGTGGTACTGTGATGGGATATACTTGGAATAAGGTATATCGTAGATCCATTATTGAAAATAATGAGATTCACTTTCAGACTGATCTGGATTTAATGGAAGACCAAGTTTTTAATGTGGAATACGCTACTGTAGCGAAGAAGTTCTATCTTGATAACTTGCCTTTGTATCATTATGTATCGCGAAAGGACAGTATAACTAAGAAGTTCTTTGATATAGATAACGTTCGCGATGTAGGTGTTGCCAATCTTAGAGTTTTGAAGACTATTCGAAGTTCCAAATTGGACAAGGATAGTAAAAGAGAAATGGAATAATGTATCCACTTACATTCTAACAAACTTGCTGTTCTATGCGCGTTGTTGTTGCCTTTTTTCTTTGGTATATTTATCTTCGAAACTTTCAATTAGGCGTAGTTCCCCTTCGCTACATTCACTGCTGAAACGCGTAACCAAGCGCAATTTCTTCCGCTTAACACAAATAATCCTGATATTCACTTTGTGAATATCGGGATTATTTGCGTTAATGCTCGGAAATTGACCGCGCTTGATTACGCTCTGCTTTTTTGTTTTACAACTTCTTCTTAAAATGATAAGGAACAACACTCTTATCGGAATCCTTCACTTTTGACTTCTCGTCTTTTGCGAAGTAAACAACGAAACTTTTTTTATCTGAAACATCTTCGGCAATTATCAAGGATGATTCATAAGGATCTTTAGCTTTGTATATTTGTGCGCCACGAACTGCTTCTCCGAAGTCTTTTGAGTTAGCAATTGCATCACCTGGGTTAAAAAATACCATTTCGTCCATAGATAACACATCCTTTCTTTATGGTTATTATACCGTTATCATGTTGTGTATAATAGAAATAACAGTTTGAAAGGTGGAAATAAATGACTGATGTTGAAGATTATATAAAGAAAAATGTTTTTGGCAAGCCTCAATTGAAACCAGATGAGAAAAATAAGTTTTTGGGTAACTTCGCTGAAAGAGTAGGGATTGCTCTGACGGTAGCACAATTGAAGAATCCAGCCAATATGAAAACGGTTGAGGGTGTTATGAAGAAATATCCTCAGTATCATTTGTACTTAAATGGTAAAATAGATTCTTATATACTGGATAAATATCTCCAATTAAGTGTAAAATTAAAGTATAAGTTTACAATCGTCTCGCAGTCTGCCGTGCGCAATAAGGAACGTGTTATGACGGATAATGACATGGGACTTGTGATTGCGGACGAGAGTAGACCAATAGATCGACCAGTATTAATATAATTTTGGAGGACAGGACAGATATGTCTAGTACATCATTAGATAAAATTGCTTTACTTTCTTTGAATGGTAATAAGCCATTAGCCAAGAGGATTTCTGAATATATGGGAGTTCCTTTATTGGATGCTTCCGTTTCTCACTTCGCAGATGGAGAGATCAATATTCAAATTAACGAGAGTATTCGTGGAAAAGACGTTTACATTATTCATTCAGTTTCAGATCCAGTTAATGATAACTTCATGGAATTGATGATTGCCGTTGATGCTTT
Source organism: Companilactobacillus allii (assembly GCF_001971585.1). Classification (NCBI taxonomy): domain Bacteria; kingdom Bacillati; phylum Bacillota; class Bacilli; order Lactobacillales; family Lactobacillaceae; genus Companilactobacillus; species Companilactobacillus allii. The sequence continues at coordinate 1,101,920 of NZ_CP019323.1, forward strand.
AAGACGTGCAAGTACAAAACAAATTATTTGTGTATTGCCTTACTTCGCATATACACGTTCAGATAGAAAGTCACGTGCTCGTGAACCTATTTCAGCGAAACTGTTTTCTAATATGTTAGAAATGGGTGGAGTTGATCGTGTTATTGCACTTGATATGCATGCCGACCAAATCCAAGGATTCTTCGATATTCCAGTTGATCACTTACGTGCAATGCCTATTTTTGCTAAGTACTTCATGGATAAGATGGATGACAAAAAAGACGACTTCGTCTTTGTTGCTCCAGACCACAACTCAATGAAACGTGCCCGTTCATTGGCCGAAGTCTTCGGTTCACAAATTGCAATCGTTGACCAAAGATCCACCGAAGAACAAAGCGTTGTTCCCGGTGTTATCGGTGATGTTGAAGGCAAGAAGTGTGTCATTGTTGACGACTTGATTGATACTGGTACAAGAATGATAAATAGTGCTGAAGCCTTGAAAGAAGCTGGAGCAGTTGATGTTTACGCAGCTGCAACCCACCCAATCTTCTCAAAGACAGCAGCTAAAGACTTGCAAAAGTCAGCCTTAAAAGAGATTGTTGTTACAGATTCAATCGTTGTTCCTGACGAATGCAAGTTTGATAAGTTAAAGATTCTTTCAGTTACAGATCTACTTGGAGATTCAATTAGAAAGACAGAATTGGATGAGTCTACTAGTTCATTGTTTAAGGTTAGAGATAGCTATACATTGATTTAGAGCGTTACAAAACACGGGAATTTCCGAGCATTAACTAAAAATGTCCTAGTATTCACAAAGTGAATGCTAGGACATTTTTAATTAAGCGGAAGAAATTGTGTTTTGTAACGCGTTTGCGAAGCAAACAAGAGGAAAAAAAGAGAAGCGCATAAAGTAGCGAATTTGCGAAGCAAAGAGAAAGAGTATAATTTCGTAGCGAATTTGCAGAGCAAAGAGAAAGAACCAAAAAAGGAATACAGTTCGTAGCGAATTTGCAAAGCAAAGAGAAAGAACCAAAAAAGGAAATACAGTACGTAGCGAATTTGCGAAGCAAAGAGAAAGAAAGGAAAAAAACATTTGTATCCCCAAAAAGAAACCGCTAACATATATCATATAAGTAAAACCGAGGGGGTTACTAAACATGACAACAACATTTCCAAAGAACTTCTTATGGGGTGGCGCTACTGCTGCCAATCAATATGAAGGAGCATGGAACGAAGGCGGCAAAGGACCTAGTGATTCTGATATGTTACTAAGTGGAACGTATGATAAGCCACGTGTATTCACAAAAGAATTGAAAGATGACGGATATTATCCATCACACTTAGGTAGTGATTTTTATCATCATTATAAAGAAGACATCAAGTTACTAGCAGGCATGGGTTATAAGACTTACCGTATGTCGATTGCTTGGTCACGTGTATTTCCTAACGGAGATGATGCTACTCCTAACCAAGAAGGACTAGACTTTTATCGCAGTGTCTTTGAAGAATGTCATAAGTATGGGATAGAGCCACTAGTTACTATTTCTCATTACGAAATGCCATATCATTTGACTGATAAGTATAACGGCTGGGGCAATCGTCTGGCGATTGATTTCTACGTTAAATATGCCAAGACTTTGTTTACAGAATATAAGGACTTGGTTCATTACTGGTTAACATTTAACGAGATCAATATCGGTATGATGTTTGGTGGCTACATGTCACTTGGGATGAAAGTGAAAGATGGCAGTGCGCCATTCAATCCTAAACAAACTGATGAAGATATTCAAAATAACTTACAAGGATTACATCACCAATTCGTTGCAAGTGCTTTGGCAGTGAAGGTTGGCCATGAGATTAATCCTGATAACAAGATTGGTTGTATGATTGCTGGTAACGTAAATTACCCATTAACCTCTAATCCTGACGATATTCTTAAAGCGCAACAAACTAATGAAATGATGAATTATTACTGTGGTGATGTACAAGTTCGTGGTGCATATCCTCACTTTGCACAACGTTTCTGGGATGAACATAATGTCAAACTTAACATCACAGCTGAAGATGAAGCAGTATTAAAAGAAGGTGTAGTTGATTATTATACTTTCAGTTATTATTCATCAAATGCTGTAACAACTGATGAATCCAAAGGCGAAGCTGGCGGTAACTTTACGATGGGTGTCAAGAATCCATACCTTAAGTACAGTGAATGGGGCTGGGCAATGGATCCTAAGGGATTACGTTGGTACTTGAATGACGTTTATGGTCGTTACCAGATTCCAATCATGGTAGTTGAGAATGGACTCGGGGCTCGTGATGTGGTTGAATCCGATGGATCAATTAACGATGATTATCGTATAGAGTACTTGCAAGGTCATATTGAACAAATGAAAGAAGCTATTAAGGATGGCGTCGATCTTGTCGGTTATACTCCTTGGGGTTGTATTGATTTGGTTTCTGCTGGTACGGGTCAAATGGAAAAGCGTTATGGTTTTGTTTATGTAAATCGTGATGATAATCAAGTTGGTGATTTTAGTAGAACACCTAAGAAGAGTTATTACTGGTATAAGAAGGTTATTGCGTCTAATGGTGCTGATTTGGATAACTGATTTATTCTTAATATTTATAGTGGAAACGCGATTCTCAGCACAATTTCTTCCGCTTAACAAAAATAGTTTCGGTATTCACTTTCGTGAATGCCGGAACTATTTGCGTTAATGCTCGGAAATTCCCGTGCTGAGAATCGCTCTTTTTTGTTAATGCTCAAAAATTCCCGTGCTTGGTAGCACTCTATATATAAATGGAATTAAAAAGTCTTACAAATATTCCAAAATAGGGTTAAACCCTAGCTTTTTTTAAAAGATATCGTGATAAACTTTAGTTATTGTTGGCAATGTCTTATTTAATTTATTAATATTTAAAAATCACTTTTATATACAAAAGACATTAAATAACTAATATAATAATACTATAATATAGGCATCACATTTGGAGGTTTGATTATGTCCACATTAGAGGTTAAAGATCTACATGTTTCAGTAACAGACGAAGAAAATGGTTTGGGACAAGAGATTCTTAAGGGTGTTGATTTAACTATGAGCACTGGTGAGATCCACGCCATAATGGGTCCTAATGGTACTGGTAAATCAACATTATCACAAGCAATCATGGGTAACTCTAAGTATAAGGTAACTCAAGGTGATATTTTGTTAGATGGTGAAAGTATCCTTGAATGGCCAGTCGATAAGCGTGCTCGTGCAGGGTTGTTTCTAGCTATGCAATATCCAGCTGAGATCCCTGGTGTTACTAATATTGAATTTATGCGTGCAGCGATTAATGCTCGACGTGAAAAAGACGATCAAATTCCAGTTAGAAAGTTTATTAAGAAGCTAGATGAGAAGCAAGAGATCCTTGATATGACAGATGCAATGTCTGGAAGATATCTAAATGAAGGATTCTCTGGTGGTGAAAAGAAACGTAATGAGATTCTACAATTACTTATGATAGAGCCAAGTTTCGCTATTTTGGATGAAATTGACTCAGGTCTTGATATTGATGCCTTAAAGGTTGTTTCAAGAGGTGTTAACTCAATGCGTGGAGACAAATTCGGTTCACTTATCATCACTCATTATCAAAGATTGTTGAACTATATAGTTCCTGATCAAGTCCACATTATGATGGGTGGACGTATTGTTCAAAGTGGCGGTCCAGAACTTGCCAAGAAATTGGAAGATGAAGGATATGCAGGAATTCGTGACGATCTAAATATTGACGTTAAATTAACAGATGAAATATAGGGGGAAAATTATGCGACCAAGTTTAAAAGACAAGTACATGGACGATGTCATTCAATTTTCTCAACAAAATAATGAACCAGATTGGTTCACAAAATTCAGAACTGACAATTTAACTAGTTCATCAGATTTGTCATTACCCACGTATGAAAAGATCAATTATCGTTCTTGGAGATTGGATCGTCCGAGTGACTTTTCAACTACAAGTAATATTTCAGATTATAAACACACTCAATCCAAGAGTTATATAGTTCAATCTGGTAGTAAAACACTAGATTTGAAATTACAACAATCACTTGTCGATGCTGGCGTTATTTTGACGGATATTTTTACAGCAATCAGAGAATATCCAGAATTAATTCAAAAGTATTATATGACAAAGGTTGTTAAGCCAGATGAGAATAAGTTAACAGCGATTCATGCAGCAATGATGAATGGTGGAATCTTTTTGTATATTCCAACTGGCGTCAAAGTTACCGATTCTATTCAAGCTACATTCATTCAAGATAACAACATCAAACGTGATTTTAATCAGCATGTGTTGATCATTGCTGAAGATAACACGGAGTTAACTTACCTTGAAACATTCAGTTCCAAAGGTGATGTTGAAGAGAACAAAAGTAACATTGTCGTTGAAGTGATTGCTGGCAATGATTGTCATATTCACTTCTCAGCTCTAGATCAAATGAGTAAGAAAACAACTAGTTACTTGAGTAGACGAGGAATCACTGGTAATAATTCTCGAATCGATTGGGCTATTGGATTCATGAATGATGGCAATATTATTGGTGACTTTGGAACAGACTTAATTGGTGAGGGTTCACATACAGAAGCCAAAGTTGTGGCAATTACTACAGGTGACCAAGTTCAAGGAATCGATACTAAGGTCACTAATTATGGTAGACATACTATCGGACACATTTTACAACATGGTGTCATATTGGAGTCCTCCACTTTAACGTTTAATGGTGTTGGTCACATCGTCAAAGGAGCACGTGGCTCTGATGCTCAACAAGAAAGTCGTGTCTTGATGCTTTCAAGGAAGGCTAGAGGGGATGCCAATCCTATCTTGTTGATCGATGAGAATGATGTTACTGCTGGACATGCCGCTAGTGTTGGACGTGTCAATGAGGAACAGATGTATTATTTGATGAGTCGTGGAATTGATGAACCAACTGCACAACGTCTCGTTATTAGAGGATTTTTGAGTAGTGTTATTACTGAGATACCTGAAGAAGAGGTACGAGAGCGACTTACTCAAATGATCGAAAGGAAGCTAATCAATGGACAACAATGACTTCCCAATCCTTCATCAAAAAGTAAACGATGAAGATTTAGTATATCTTGATAATGCAGCCACAACTCAAAAGCCCAAGCAAGTTATTGAAGCAATGGAGAAATTTTATTACAACGATAACGCAAATGTTCACCGTGGCGTTCACACATTAGCTGAACGTTCAACAGAACAGTTTGAAGACGCAAGACAAAAGGTTCAAAAGTTTATTAATGCTAAATCTACTAAAGAAATTATTTTTACTAAAGGAACAACAGATTCATTGAATATGGTCGCTCAAAGTTTTGGCGAGAATATTCATGAAGGGGATGAAATAGTCATCTCCATTATGGAACATCACAGTAATCTGATACCTTGGCAACAATTGGCAATCAAGAAACATGCGACTTTGAAGTATATTGAATTGACTGATGATGGTCAACTTGACATGTCACAGGCAAAGAGTCTGATCAATGACCGTACCAAGATCGTCTCAGTGGCACATGTTTCAAATGTCTTAGGTGTGATCAATCCGGTTAAAGAATTGGCTAAATTGGCTCACAAACATGGAGCTGTCATGGTGGTTGATGGTGCACAATCTACACCTCACATGCCGATCGATGTACAGGATATGGATTGTGATTTCTTTGCCTTTTCTGGACATAAAATGCTATCCGAAACTGGAATCGGTGTTTTATATGGTAAAGAGAAGCTACTCGAGAAAATGACACCAGTTGAGTATGGCGGTGAAATGATAGAGTTTGTTAAGAAGTTTAGTACGACTTTTAATGACCTACCTTGGAAGTTTGAGGCCGGTACACCTAATATTGCTGGTGCTATCTCATTAGGATTTGCAATTGATTACTTGAACGGAATCGGAATGCAAAATATTTTTGATTATGAACAAAAAATCGTAAGTTATGTTTTACCTAAGCTTTTGGCTATCGATGGCATAGAAGTTTATGGACCTAAGGATCCTAAGCTACATACGGCAGTAATTTCATTTAACTTGTTGGGATTACACCCACATGACTTGGCTACTGGTCTGGATATGGAAGGCGTGGCAGTTCGCGCTGGACATCATTGTGCTCAACCATTGATGACATATTTAGGATTGTCAGCTACAGCACGTGCCAGCTTCTACTTTTATAATTCACTAGAAGACGCTGACAGACTTGTTGGAGCAATTAGGGCAACAAAGGAGTTCTTTAAACATGGCACTATCTAGAATGGACGATTTATATCGCCAAGTTATCTTGGATCATTCAGATAATCCTCATCATCACGGTGAGTTGTCGAATGCAAACAAAAGTATCGAATTGAAGAATCCTACTTGTGGGGATGTTTTGACACTTGACTTGGATATTGAAAATGATGTGATCAAGGATATGGCATTTGGAGGTTACGGCTGTACTATCAGTCAAGCTTCTGCCAGTATGATGACTGATGCAGTTATCGGCAAGAAGACTTCTGAGGCCGAACAAATGGTACAGACTTTTTCAAATATGATTATTGGTGAAGATGTTGATACTGATAGTCTAGAAGACGCTGCAGTTTTGGAGGGTGTCTCAAAATTTCCTGCTCGAATTAAGTGTGCAACACTAGCTTGGAAGGCACTTCATAAAGCTATGAATAAAAAGGATTCAGAATAGAGGATGTGAAATTATGCCAGAAACAGAAAATACTAAGAATAACGAAGATGCTGTCTCATCAGTTGAGGACTTAGGTTTGAGTGATGACTATGATTTCGGTTTTCACGATGACGTCAAACCAGTATTTACAACTGGTAGAGGTCTAACAGAAGATGTAGTTCGTGCTATTTCTAAGGAAAAGAAAGAGCCCAAGTGGATGTTGGACTTTCGTTTGAAATGTTATGAAACATATAAAAAGATGCCTATGCCTGATTTTGGACCTGATTTGTCGAAGTTGGACTTGAAGAATATGCGCTATTACCAAAAGGCTACTGATAAGAAGTATCGTGACTGGGATGATGTACCAACGGAGTTGAAGAATACCTTTGATAGATTGGGAGTTCCAGAAGCAGAACGTCAATATTTAGCTGGATCATCTGCTCAGTATGAATCAGAAGTTGTTTATCACAATATGCGTGATGAATTCGCTAAGTTTGGTATCATTTTCACTGATACAGACACGGCCTTACGTGAATATCCAGAACTATTTAGGAAGTGGTTCGGTAAACTAGTTCACCCTAATGACAACAAGTTTGCGGCATTGAATGGTGCAGTTTGGTCAGGTGGATCCTTCATCTATGTGCCAAAGGGTGTAAAGCTAGATATTCCTATCCAGTCATACTTTAGATTGAACGCGGAAAATTCCGGACAATTTGAAAGGACCTTGATCATTGTTGATGAAGGTGCCAGTATTCAATATGTTGAGGGATGTACAGCACCTAATTATTCAACTGACAGTTTGCATGCTGCGGTTGTTGAAGTATATGCCCAAAAAGATGCTTATGTACGTTATACAACTATTCAAAACTGGTCTAACAACGTTTATAGTCTAGAAACAAAACGTGCCCAAGCTATGGAGAATTCCACAATGGAATGGGTCGATGGTAATCTTGGATCTAAGATCACTATGAAATATCCTAGTGTCTATCTTGATGGTGAGGGTGCTAGAGGAACTATGCTCTCTATTGCCGTTGCCGGAAAAGGTGTCGATCAAGATGCTGGTGCCAGAATGATTCATAATGCTAAAAATACTTCATCGTCGATTGTTTCTAAGTCGATTTCAAAAGATGGTGGGGCAGTTGATTATCGAGGTACTGTCAGATTTGAACGCAATTCAGATGGTTCAAAGGCCCACGTTGAGTGTGACACAATCATCATGGATGAAGAATCAAGCTCAGATACTGTGCCATATAATGAAATTCTAAACGGTAATGTTTCAATGGAACATGAAGCCAAAGTTTCCAAGGTTTCTGAGGAACAATTGTATTACTTAATGTCTCGTGGATTGAGTGAAGCAAAGGCTACAGAGATGATCATCATGGGATTTGTTGAACCATTTACCAAAGAATTACCAATGGAGTATGCTGTTGAATTGAACCGCTTGATCGGTTATGAGATGGAAGGTACTGTTGGTTAGTTGTGATATAGCGTAACAACATATATTCATTTTTCGAGTATTATTGCAAAGAGGCCAGTAGTTACATAGTTGTCACAATCTCTATTTTTAAGATATGCGTATTAACTGTGGATATCCAATGTGTGCTTAATGTTAATCCAAAATTCTTGATTTCATTGATGATAGATAATATACTTCAGTGAAAGAGGTGATAGTAATGTCTGATACCAGAATTAGTTTACGAATTGATCCGGAATTAAAAAAGGATGCACAAGAGCTATACAGTGACTTAGGTTTGGATTTAACTTCAGCTGTAACAATGTTCTTGAAACAGTCAGTAAGAGAACAGGCGTTGCCATTTAAACCGGAATTGGAAGATTCCGAGAGTGTACAGGCTAGAAAAGAAGCGTTCAAAAAAGATTTAAAGAAGTATAAAACAGTTGATGATTGGTGGGATAATCTTAATGCTTGAGATTGTTCAGACCCCAACATTTGTAAAAGATTTTAAAAAATTGAAAAAGAAACATTATAATATGCTTCTACTAAAAAAAGTAGTTACTCATATTGTAAAAGGTGAAAATGAAATATTAGTTTCAAAATATCGTGATCATGCGCTAAAAGGTAATTGGCAAGGATTTAGAGAAGTACATATCGAAAAGGATTGGTTATTAGTTTATTTGGTAAATAAGGGAGAGTTAAGACTGGCCTTAATTAGAACTGGTTCCCACAGTCAAATATTAGGAAAGTAATATTTGGATATTATCTGATGTAACTTCATTCTTTACCAAAATTTTAGTCTAAATGAGTGCTGAAATATGTTTACTTTGTTGTCTTATTATTATTCCTTGTTTGCTTCGCAAACGCGTAACAACACACAATTTCTTCCGCTTAGCGCTAAAAATGGGGTCTTCACTTTCGTGAAGGCTCCATTTTTTGTGCTAATGCTCGGAAATTCCCGTGTGTTGTTACGCTCTACTTCCAGTTGATTTTAGAAAATACTCGACGCCCAAGTACTTCACGCATGAACATGAACAATGGCCAAGAAACTAGGAAGATTGATAGGTATAAGAATGAGTATCTCCAAATCAAGATACTCTGTATCCCGAATGCCTTATCTGTGTACATAAATGCCAGCATGAAGAGGATAAAGGATACGGCAATCATGATCTTCTTTCGAAGTATCAGTGGATTACTAATCGAAATCAACGCACAGTAACCGATGATACCGATTGAGAAGACACAAAGTGTAGATGTTGTGTGATATGAAAGGTTCATATGATTACCAACGAAGTAAATAATACTTATCATCAGGATATTAACTATGGCTGAAGGTAATGCTATTTCCATAACGTTTCGCATGAAGCGTCCGGCTGGAGGGGTGTAATTGGGCTCTAGAGCCAAGATGAAGGTTGGAATACCAACTGTTAGGGCATTGACTGGAGTGAGTTGTGAGGGCTCAAATGGGTATCCTGTGCCCAAAATGATGAACATTATTGATAAAACGACTGAATAAATTGTTTTGATCAGGAATAACGAAGCCACTCGTTCTACGTTGTTGATAACTCTACGTCCTTCATTAAGCATATAGATCATCGAGTCAAAGTTGCGATTCAATAAGACAAAGTCGGCAGTAGCTTCAGCGGCGTCACTTTCACCAGCGATAGCAATACTACAATCTGATTGCCTCATGGCAAGGACGTCATTGACACCATCCCCAGTCATACCAACAGTCAGACCGTTATCTTGCATAGCTTTGATCAAGGCTGACTTTTGACTAGGGCGAACTCTTCCGAATACTTTGTAGTTCATAACAAGATTAGAGTAGTCTTCATCAAGATGCTCACTCATATCGATATAACTGTTGTTAGTATCAATACCAGCTTGAGCAGCAACGTTAGCGACTGTGACAGGATTGTCCCCAGAGATAATCTTCAAGTCGATTCCTTGATTCTTCAAGTAAGAAAACGTGCTAGTTGCTTGAGGTCTGACTTCATCAGATATCATCAATAGACCAATCAAAGTTTGAAGCTCATTTTTCTCCTTTAATACAGCGATGACACGAAATCCTTGTTGTGCCGCTAAATCTACTTTGGACGTTATTATCTCAGAAGCATTCTTTATGATGAATTCTGGTGCACCCATTATATATCTAGTACCGTCTTTTGAGACGAATCCAGAATATTTGGATTCAGATGAGAACGGAATTACTTCACTTACTTCTTCGTCTGTCCCTTTGATTTGTAATTTGTTAATAGCTAGAGCTGTGGCATTAGTCTCTTTTGTTACGTCCACAATTTTTGTGGCGATAGATTGGACTTGATTTTCACTGTAATTATTGTAGGATAAAGTATCTTTAATACTTAACTTACCAGTTGTGATCGTACCTGTTTTGTCTAGGCACAAGGTGTCAACACGAGCTAGTGTCTCGATGGCACTTAGTGATCGAACCAAGATGTTTTTCTTGGATAGGTTGTAAGCACCAGTTGCCAAAGCAATCGAAGTCAAGACAACTAATCCTTCTGGGATCATCCCGATAACGGATGCAGAAGTACGAAGAATCGATGTAGAGACGTCTCCATTCTTTAAGAATGAGCGGAAAAACAAAAGAAGTCCGATTGGAATAATTGTATATGTTAGAATCTTAATGATGTTGTTTATTATTCGCATAAGAACACTGACAGATCTCTTATCTTTACCAACGGCAGACGATATCTGGGATACATTGCTGTTAAGTCCGACTTGTGTCAATTGAATCTTGGCTTGACCGGCAACGACAAAGCTTCCTGAGAAGACTTCTGAGTCTACCGATTTTACAATACTGTCAGCTTCACCTGTGATACTTGATTCATTAGTCTGCAGGCCATTTGTATAACGAACTATACCATCGGCAGGGATAGTATTACCACGCTTCAAACAGACGATATCGTCTTCTACCAAGTCTTCAATAGCAACATTTACGATTTTTTTATCTCGTAGTGTTGGGAAGTCTTGCTCATTAACTAGGCTGATTTTGTCGACAGTTATCTTGGAGCGAATCTCTTGATAACTACCGATAACGATATTGGCAATGACAGGACCTAAGAAGAATAGATTACGATACGATCCAGTCCAAAATATTAATACGGCGATCACCAAGTTTACAAAGTTGAATAGGGTAAATAGATTGTCTGAAAGAATCTTTGGTATTGGTCGGGATAATTTTTTTATTTGGACGTTAGTTTGTCCATTTGATATTTTTTGATTGATTTGTTGCTGATTCAAACCTGTGTCCAAATCAGTATATTCTGTGGGTCTCTTTACTTTTACCATTTGCTCACCTGCGACAAAATTTGATAGATGATATAATTGGTTCTATACGTTAAATTTAACATAAAAGGATGAATATAATTTGAACAATTTATTTTTTGATTTAGACGGAACAATTATTAATTCTGAACCAGGGATTATGAAAAGTTTGAAGTATATGTACAATAATACATTAGGATATGTACCACACGATGACGACACATTGCGAAAGTTCATTGGGCCAACGCTTGGTGCATCGTTTGAAAAGTACGATGGAATAGGGTTAGATGACCCTAAGGCTAGAGAAATGTTCAACACTTTCAAAGAATACTATGCTGTAGATGGATGGGAACAATTCAAAGTCTACGATGGTGTAAAGGAAATGTTGATGAATCTAAGTGGTGATGGTAAACAAGTATTTATCGCCACTTCAAAGCCAGAAACATTCGCCAAGAAAATTATTGATCAAATAGGCATGAAGCCATACGTAAGACACGTTTTCGGGGCAAGTGATGACGAAGAAACTCGCACACTTAAAGAAGACGTGATAGCATATGGTATTAAGAAAACATCGATAAATTTGAATTCCGATAATCTAGTTATGGTTGGGGACCGTAGCAGTGACATTGTAGGGGCGCACAAGAACAATCTTAAAGCCATTGGGGTAACTTACGGCTTTGGTACACGAGAAGAACTTGATGAAGCATCTTCTGAATGGATTGTTAACAAACCGCAAGACATTGTAAAATTAGCTATGGAGAAGTAATTAATCATGAGTAAATCGTTATCATATAATCGTCATGGATTCACCTTAGTCTTATTATCTCTTTGTTTGATGATAATCGTCTTTTTAGGGATAACACTGTCTACTGTCTTTAATCGAGATTATGTCAAAAAAGTTGTGACTAGTGATACAAATGTCTCTTTGATACGTAGTTATACGAATCAAAAGTTGGGACGTTTGGTTAATAGTTATTCAGAAGTTGGTAATTTATCAGCGACTGACATGTCGGAATCAGACATAAAAAAGATTATAGATGCTGCAGTCGATGATGTATATGATGACGACACCAATCTGACTATTGGGGATGTTATCCTCGAAACGATCGGTGATAATCTCAAGAAAACAGCTAAAAAAAATAACCTAGATATCGATAGTGAAATCGACTCTTCAGTCGACGCGAACAAAGGAATCATGAATCAGATCATTGATGACGATATCGGGCCGATCGAGAGTATGTTGACACAGTTACAAGCTTTGAAGAAAACTATCAAGATAATAATAATTATATCAGGTGTGGTTTTTGTTTTGCTAGCATTACGATTGTGGTCCAAAGTCGATTCTACTATGATCTTCTTTCACCACTTAGGTACAATCGGTATAATCACTTCAATCCTACTGGGACTTCTATTAGCGGGAACTTATTACCCTCTACAAGACTTGATTGCGAGCAATATTGAGTACAATATTCGCGATGTTTTGTATAATATTCTCAACGGTATATTCCTAAGCTACATATCAATCGTGTTCATGTTATTCATTGTGAGCATGGTCGATTGGGGAAGTACTGGAAAATCCAAATATAGATAGGCAGAGGTGCATACAATGAAAATTGAACTTACAAATGAAGCAAAAAACAAATTACAAGCATATGTTGATAATGGCAAGAAGATCATCTTAGATCTTGATGATGGTTACGGTCGTTTCTCCGGTGAAGGTGATTGTGCTTTGATTACTAAGTTTAGAATTATCGCAGTAGATGCCAATGAGAATTTATCTGATTATCCTATAACCCTAGATAGCGAAGTTGGTAAGATTTATTACAAGAAGAGTGCTGAAGATTTCCTTGATGATGGCTTGAAGCTTGAAGTAAATCCTAAGACTCAATTATTAGTATTCAAGAATACAAAAGAAATTATCGATAGTAGCGTTAATATTATCGATTATGACACTGTTAAAGCTAACGCTTAATTAGTTTTAATTGATGGAAGCCCTTTGTGGCTTCTTTTTTTTCGAGATTTTTTGAATAGCGTATAGAACACATTTTCTTTGTTTATCTCTATTTCTCTTGTTTGCTTCGCAAACGCGATACAAAACACAATTTCTTCCGCTTAATTTAAAAGAGGCTGATATTTGCTTGCGCAAATATCAACCTCTTTTAGATTAATGCTCGGAAATTCCCGTGTTTTGTATCGCTCTACTTCAAATCATCGACATCGGTCAATGAAGCTAAATTATCTTGTTTAGTAACAGCGGTCTTATCAACTGATACGTTGAACCAATTTACGAATCCATGATCAAACTCTACAACTTTGAATTTGAAGTTATTCATAGTTAATTCGAAGTCTGGTCCTATGTTTGGATATTTCTCGATAATATAACCACCGATAGTTATGATATCTGATTCTTGGAATTCAGGGATATCTGCTCTGAAATATCTCTCAAAGTCATAAAGGGTAGTTTTACCAGAAACGTTGTAACTGTTATCTGCATTTTTGACGATGTACTCATCTGAGACATCATCGATCTCATCTTTAACAGTCCCGAACAATTCCTCATAGATATCTTTATCAGTGACAATACCACTAGTACCACCGTATTCGTCGACAACGACGACGATTGGTGTTTGTTTCTTGATCATTTTGGATAAGATATCTTGGATAGGCATAGTTTCAGGAACGGTATTAACAGATCTCAAGATACGACTGATACCAATCTCACCATCAACTTGGTTTTGGCGAACTATATCATATGCATAGACGTAACCTAATACCTTATCCTTATCATTGTCAGCAACAACAGGGAATCTTGAGAAGCCTTGTTGTAAGTAATCCTTCAAGACATCTTTGACATTATCAGTTATATCAACAACATACAGACTAGTACGATCGACCATGATATCTTTTGCTACCTTATCGTTCAATTCAAAGGCACGTTGCATGAAGACAACATCGTTTTGATCCATATCGCCACCTTGAACGGCAGATTTAGAAAGACGAAGAATCTCTGATTGTGAGAAAATCTCGTTTTCAGAATCAGCTGGCTTCAATCCCATCAACTTGACGATTCCAGAAGCTGATGAATTCAATAACCAGACGAATGGATAAACAGATAGATGGAAGATACGCATTGGTGTTACTGTTAACATCAACATCTTCAACGGCATATCGATCGAAACGTTCTTTGGCACGATTTCAGTAAGAACAACCTCTAGATATGTTAGAAGTAAAACACCAACGACTGAGCCGATAGCATGAAGACCACCAGATCCATTAGATAGATGAATCAAACCGAAGAAGTCGATCAATAGATATTCGATCGTACTTTCACCGATCCAACCTAATATAATACCAGCGATACTAGTACCTACTTGAGTTGTTGATAGATATTCATTCAGGTTATTGACCATCATTAATGCACGTTTTAATTTCTTAGGATTTCCTTCACCCTTAGAAATAGCATCCTCTAGTTGACTAGGTCTAGTTTGTATCAAGGCAAACTCGGCAGCAACGAAGAAGAAGGCAAAGATGAAAGTAATCAGAATTATGATTAAATTAGTTGTTATAGTGGAACTAGACAATATATCATTTCCCCTTTTCTGTAGTAAGAAGAATTATACACCTAAAGTGGTACAATCTATGATTAGTATAACAATAATTACAACAAAATATACTGATTGCAATTATATCAGTACGTTAAGTGTGATTTGGTGGTTGAAAGTCTGGCACTTTATTTTTATAATTAGGGTAATAGAGATATATCGGGGGAAATACATTTGAGTAAAGCAAAGAGCAGCAAATTTTTAACTCCTGCGAAAGCAGCAGAAGATTTAGGAATCAGCGTGGCAACATTACGCAAATATTCATTGATCGTGGAACACACAACAAAAGACTCTGACTACTTCGAACGTAACAGTCAGAATAATCGTTTGTACACTTCTAAGAATATAGAAGATTTCAAGCAAATGGTAGAATTAGGCCACAGACCAAAGATGACCCTAGATTCTGCTGCCAAACAAATATTCCCAGCAGCTGATGTAGAAGAAGAGACTACCGAAGTAAAGGACGAAAAAGTCGAAGAATTAAAAACGACAATTTCAACCTTAAAAGCCGAAGCCAAAAAGTCAGAAGAAACAATCGATGATTTGAAAAAGAAATTGGCAGATGCTATAGAAGAAAAAGATAGCCTACAGAGTCAATTTGATAGATTTAGAGAAGAAAGCAAGAATAAAGAAGATTCTGTTATTAAAGAAAAAGTTAACGAACAAGTCCAAGAAGAGCATGATAGTAGTAAGGGACATTGGTGGAATAGGTTTGTGAAGTAAGAGAGAAAAAAAGACCGGGAGTTCCTGAGCACTGCCTAGGATAAGGAAGGTGCCACAAAGTGGCGCATTTCTTATCCGTAGCAGGCGCAGGGAACTGGTCTTTTTTTCTCGTTTCAAAACAGAGAGTTAAAGAATCCGGGTAGATTCTGAGCACTGCCTAGGATAAGGAAGGTGCCACAAAGTGGCGCATTTCTTATCCGTAGCAGGCACAGGAATCTGGATTCTTTAACTCGTTTCAGACTAGAGAACTGCTGAATCCCATCAGTGCGCAGGAATCTGGATTCTTTAACTCGTTTCCGCCACAAAAGCACCTACCCAAAAACCAAGTAACTTTTCTCCTACCCAAAACACGAACTATCCCGTATACTATTTAGTGGTAAAAAGAATCTAGGAGGAAATATTTTGAAATTAGCAATGATTGGGCTTGGCAAGATGGGGATCAACTTGACCGAGAATTTAATTAGAAACAACAATGAAGTTGTAGCATATGATTTGTCTAAAGATGCAAAAGCAGATGCTGTAAAGCTTGGTGCAAAAGTAGCCGATTCTTTAGAAGAAGTAATTAATAACCTAGATACACCACGTATTGTTTGGGTGATGCTTCCAGCTGGTAATCCAACTAACTCAACTGTTGATACTTTAAGTGAATTGCTAGATCAAAATGATATTGTTATTGATGGAGGGAATTCATTTTATGAAGATTCTCTAAAACATAACGAGATCCTCAAGAACAAAGGAATCAAGTTCTTTGATGTTGGTACATCCGGTGGAATGGACGGAGCCAATCATGATGGTAACTTTATGATTGGTGGGGATGATGAGAAATTATTCAGTTACATCGAACCAATCTTTGAAGGAATTGCACAGACCGATGGATATTTATACACAGGTAAAGCCGGAAGTGGCCATTACTTGAAGATGGTCCATAACGGTATCGAATATGGGATGATGCAGGCAATTGCCGAAGGATTCGACGTATTAACACATAGCCAATTTGAGTACGATAACGAAGCAGTTGCCAAAGTGTGGTCTAACGGTTCAGTTATCCGTGGATGGTTGATGGAATTAGCACAATCAGCATTTTCAAAAGATTCTAATCTAGAAGAAATCAAAGGTGTAATGCATTCATCAGGTGAAGGAAAGTGGACACTTGAAGAAGCATTGAAATTACAAGTACCAACACCAGTTATAGCAGCATCGTTAATGATGAGATATCGTTCATTAGAAGACGATACCATGACAGGAAAAGTTGTATCCGCCCTTAGAAATGAGTTCGGTGGACATGATGTGGATAAGAAATAAAAGCAGAGAGTAAAAAGCCCCGGGAGATTCTGAGCACTGCCTAGAGTAACTAATGTAGCGCGAAGCGATGCAATAGTTACTCGTAGCAGGCACAGGAATCTGGGGCTTTTTACTCGTTTCAAAAAACAGAGAGCTACAAAGACCGGGAGTTCCTGAGCACTGCCTAGACTCAGTAATACATCGCAAAGCGATGTGTTGCTGAGTCGTAGCAGGCGCAGGGAACTGGTCTTTGTAGCTCGTTTCGGATAAAAAGAGTAACCCAAGTAGCAGACGCAAGAAACTGGTCTTCATATCAAGTCACAGATAAAAGAGCAATCCAACCCCAGATACCAAACAATATAGTAAAAAACCACAACCTCATATGCTATCCTATAAGGATTGAGGTGTAAAAATGACAAAATCAAAATCCTTCATAATTATTTTTATCGGAGCATTTATAGGAAGTAATCTTCGATATGGAGAAAGTCTGTTATTCAAGACAAGTAGTGGTTTTCCCTATGGAACATTGGTGGCAAATCTAAGTGGTGCCTTAATCCTGCCATTTCTTATCCACTATCTTCAAGACAGATTTCACCTTTCAGCAAACGTGATTTTGGCATTGAGCACCGGATTATTGGGTTCATACACAACCTTTTCCACATTTACCGCTGATGCATATCGGTTATATCAGATGCAGAATTGGATAATGTTAATAACTTACTTAACAATTACCATAACCGGTGGATTTATCTGTGCATTGATCGGTAATTATTTGGCCGCAGGTAGTGCCTTTGTGGATTATTCTGAAAGGGGTAAATAATAATTGTCGATATTTTTAGTTGGATTTGGTGCTGGAATAGGGGCCTTTTTTAGAAATGAGCTGACACATTTGTCACGCAAGATTACAGTTGATTTCCCAGTTATAACATTGTTGATAAATATTTTTGGAGCATTTGCTTTAGGAATATTCACGGCTCATATCAATGGATCATTATTATTATTTCTTGGAACAGGCTTTTGCGGTGGTTTTACTACGTACGGCACAATGAATATGGAG
Source organism: Companilactobacillus allii (assembly GCF_001971585.1). Taxonomy (NCBI): domain Bacteria; kingdom Bacillati; phylum Bacillota; class Bacilli; order Lactobacillales; family Lactobacillaceae; genus Companilactobacillus; species Companilactobacillus allii. The sequence goes on from NZ_CP019323.1 coordinate 1,120,001, forward strand.
CTCAGCCAATTGTGGTTCCAAAAGAAGTTTGTCAGATGTTTCTTATATTTTGCATTAACTTATATTATTGGTATATTAGGGTTTATAGTAGGTATTAACTTGTAGTTAACAATTAATTTTTTTCAAAGAAGGTAAATAATGGAAGAAAAAGAAATCTGGAACGAGAGTGATCGTCCTAACCTTATTAATTCAACCAAGTTATATTTTCAAGATATGTTCGTAGGCGCTAAGCGAATGAGTCGTGCCGATTATTGGTGGGGATTATTTGGAATAACCTTAGTATCCGCAGTAGTAATGGGACTTTTTGCTTGGTTAGTAACAGTTATGCCGATAAATGACTTTTATTGGAGCGCCGTTTGGTCAATTGCCTTGGTGATGACATGTGGATATTATCTTATATCGATTTGGACAGCCTCAATAAGACGACTTCATGATCGTAATATGCGAGCTTGGTGGATGTTTTCATATGTTTTGCCAGTTATAGGTGAAGTTATGATGATTGTACTAATGTGTTTACCGCAACAAAATGATAATAATAATTGGGCAAAATTTGTGGAGGTTGATTGAGATGTTTAAAAAGAACAAGGAGAATCAGCGCTTTGAGGTACATTCAGAGGAATATATTGGACAGCACGGTCTTAGTATAATTACAGATAAGACAACAGGAGTGCAATATATATCTGATATTACCGGTATGGGATCGGGTATGACTGTACTTGTGGATAAAGATGGTAAGCCACTCTTGAATAAAGAGACTTGATTTGAAACACAATTTATTGTGTTAATGTTCAGAGATGAAGTGCCCCAAGAAGGTTAGATAAAAAATCTAACTTTCTTGGGGCACTTTTGAAATTACTGTATTTTTTAGCGCTCTATTTACCACCAAAGTTTAATCAATGCTTGTGTACCATCATTACCAAGATCTTTTTCATCGACTAACTTTTCATACAAAGCTTTGGCTTGTTTGGTAGCTGGTAGATCTAATCCCATTTTTTCACTTTCATCTAGAGCTATTCGTAAATCTTTAAGGAAGTGTTTGGAATAAAAGCCTGGTTTGAAATCTCCCTTTAAAACTCTTGGTCCATAATTATCTAGACTCCAATTATTGGCACTTCCACCACTAACTGTTTTCAAAACTGATTCCATGTCTAGTCCGGCAGCTTTGGCATAGACGAACATTTCGGACATACCTGTCATTGTTCCGGCAATCATTATTTGATTTGCCATTTTTGCATGTTGACCAGAGCCGTATGAACCGAAGTAGTGGTTAGTTTGACCTATTATTTCAAATAATGGTACCAATTCATCGAAGGCTTCTTTAGAACCACCAACCATGATTGTTAACTTACCATCACGAGCACCAACATCTCCACCAGATACTGGTGCATCAAGTGTTTTTACACCTAATTTTTCAGCTTTTTCACCGATTTCTTTTGCAAGCGTTGGCGTACTAGTAGTCATATCAACGATTATCTTACCAGATGTTAAACCGGCAAAAACACCGTTATCCTTGAAGTATACGTCTTTGACATCTTGTGGAAAACCTACCATTGAGAAGATAATATCTGAATTTTCAGCGACAATTTTAGGACTAGCAAACCATTTAGCACCCTCTTTTAAAAGAGGTTCTGCCTTTGATTCTGTACGAGTATAGATGTTGACAGGATAGTTCGCCTTGAGTAGATTGTTGATTATTCCAGTACCCATTACTCCAGTACCTATGAAGCCTAATGTTTTCATAAAAAAACCTCCAAAATTGTATTAATATCTTTAGTATACACTCTTGTAAATATTGATAGGTTTTTGGCAACCTGTGAGATATAATCAGGACTGAATGGCAAAATATTGCCAAATATAAAGAGGGGTGATTTCATGGAATTCATCAAAAATTATTATAAGAGCATATTGGCCGCGTTGTTCTATGGGGTCACTTCAGCGATGGGGATTCAGCTGTTCTTACAGCCGTCTAAGATATATACCAGTGGTGTAATGGGTGCCTCACAGTTGGTAGTCAACTTGTTGGAGCAATTTGCCCATATCAACACACAAGTATACATCTGGTATTTTATTTTCAATATTCCCTTAGTAGTAGTTTCTTGGCTCAAACTTGGCAAGAAATTCACTATATTATCAATGATCGCTATCATATCAGCTTCGGTGTTCATCCTTTTCATTCCACTACATCCAATAACTAACGATCCTATGTTGGCTTCAGTATTTGGTGGAGTAATGACAGGAGTTGGAATTGGTATTTGTTTTAGAAACGGATTTTCAACAGGTGGCACAGATGTTATCGCGTTGATTGTCCAAAAAAGTACCGGACGAACCGTTGGTCAAGTCAGTTTTGCTGTCAATGCGATGATAGTCATTGTTGCCGGAATAGTATTTGGCTGGGAATTAGCACTATACACAATGGTGTCAATCTATATTTCCAATGTATTGGTTGATAAGATGTACATTCAGCAACAAAAAGTTACCGTGGTAGTTTATTCACATTATATTGATAAAATTTCCAAAGAGTTATTACAAACAATCAATCGTGGAATAACACTAGATTACAATCTGACCGGAGCATATTCCGGCGAACCAATCGGATCCATGACAATGGTACTTACCAAGTACGAATTGTTCTTCGTCAAAAAGTCAGTGTTGAAGATTGATCCAAATGCCTTTATAAATATTCAACCTACCGTTGAGATTAAAGGAAACTTTAACGACAATTAAGATCAAGAGCGCTACTAAACACGGGAATTTCCGAGCATTAACACAAAAAATGACGGCCAACACGAAAGTGTTGACCGCCATTTTTAGCGTTAAGCGGAAGAAATTGTGTTTAGTAGCGCGTTTCAGCAAGTTTGAGAAGAAAAAGAAGTAAAACACAAATCTTTTAGAATCTAAAAAAGTAAGATAAGAAGAAATTGTGTTTAGTAGCGCGTTTCAGCAAGTTTACAACAACCTACTTAAATGCACTATCAATATCAACATCACCGCTGATAATTGAATATTCCTTCTTGATAGTATTAGGGTTAGTAATAATTGTAGCGATTGACTTAGCAACGTCAATTCTTGGAATTGAGCCACCTTTTTCAGGGTCAAGGACTTCAATCTTACCAATGGAATCATCATTAGTTAAAGTTCCTGGGTGAATGATCGTGTAGTCCAAGTTACTCCCACGCAGATGCTCGTCAGCGTAATGTTTGGCAATCATGTAAGGTCTGATTCCAGAGGCTTCCCACTTACTACGGTCATCACTGAAGATTGAACTTACCATGACATAACGCTTGATACCAATAGCTTCGGCCGCAATCATTGTCTTGATTGCACCATCAAGGTCGATCTCCATAGTTATATCATATCCAGCGCCACCAGCACCGGCAGAGAATACGATAACGTCTGCACCAGATTCTTTGATAGAGTTGCCAATGTCGTCAAGTGAAGCATTGAGGTCGATGAATTGTGTCTCCATATTATTAGCTTGGTAGGCATCTATTTGTTCTTGATTACGCAAACCGGCAACAAATTCGATGTTGTTTGATTGTAATTCGCCAGTTAGAAGATGTCCCACTTTACCATGGGCACCAATTATTAGTACTTTCATGTATAAAATTCCTCCTTTTGATATGGTACTGTTATAAGTAACCATAACAATATTAATTATAATTTGCTACTGATATGTATTGGTCCGTAGATTATCAGTAAGTTAGGGAGGGTATAAGTTGAAAGTATTAGGAATACTAGCGGCTCATCAAGAACATGGAATAAACGCCAAGTTGTTGAGTGCTGTGTTGGAAAACGTTGATTCCGGGGTTGAAACTGAAACAATCTTTCTTGAAGATTATGATATTACCCCACACAAATATCATGAGAAAAATGAAGTCCTTGATGAGTTATCAGCCAAGTTAGCTGAAAGTGACGTCTGGGTATTTGCGGCACCAACTTATTGGCGTGAATTATCAGGAGTATTAAAGAACTTTTTCGATTGTATGCGTCCCAAGTTCGTTTATTTCAAAGAAAATGGCGATACGATCCCCGGAAAATTTAAAGATAAACACTACCTGAGCATCTCATCGTGTTACGTATCCACCTTAGAGAACTTCGTTACAGGAGTAACTGATGATACGTTCAAGACGATCGACCGCGTCATGTCAGCTGCAGGAGTTATCAAGACAGGCGAGATAGTATTGCCAGGAACCTTTGGTATGAAAGAAGTACCAGAAAGTAAATTAAAGTTGTGTGCAAAATATGGCCACAAGATTTCTCAAAAGAAACGAAAGGATGATTCTACCGTGAAGAGATATATTCAGCTATTTTTTATGATTGCTATAATGGCATTGATTACAATGGGCATACAGTTACCATTGAAACAAGTAATGCCAAGTAACTTTTGGACAGATTATGTGAGCTTTACCATTATTTTCTTCGTGTTGTTAGGTTCAATATTGCATTTTGTTACATTTGTTAAACACCGAAGAAGATAGAGCGCAATTATACACGGGAATTTCCGAGCATTAACACAAAAAATGACGGCCAACACGAAAGTGTTGACCGCCATTTTTAGCGTTAAGCGGAAGAAATTGTGTATAATTGCGCGTTTGCAAAAGCAAGTTTGAGGGAACAACCAAGTAAAGCACAACTATTTAAAGACTATATAAAAGAAAAGAAATTGTGTATAATCACGCGCTTACAAGGAAAGTCTGAGGGAACAAGTAATCTAATTCATCTGATCAACTTGGTCCAAAACCTTATCATAATTAGGTTCAGTAGCTTGTACCTTAAGAATTTCTGAATAAAGAACTTGTTTATTTGTATCCACAAACCAGACAGAACGTGCTAGAATACCTAAATCGGGAATAAATAACTTGGATTTTTCACCAAAGTCATGATTAGTGTCTGAGAGCATTTTCATGTTCTTAACATTCTCTGCAGCACACCAATTTGATTGTTCTTCAATGGTATTCTTTGAGATCGTAACAAAGTTGATCTCTGTATGACCATCGATCTCTTGATTAAAGTGCTTTGTTTGAAGACTACAGATACGTGTATCAATATCTGGGACGACACTGATCAATAGCGGTTTGTCCAACAAACTATCTAATGTAATACTCTTGTTATCTTTATCTAGTACTGTGAAGTCAGGAAACTTCTCACCCACGCTGACAGGAGTGCCAATAGTAGAAACTGCTTTGCCTTTAAAATCTAAATCCATAAAAGTTCACACCTTTCCGAAAAAATACTGTTAATAATCTAATTATAGTTTAAAATGGATTGAAGTCCTAAAAATAAGATTGAAGGGTATACTGTTTTGGGGAAGAATTTAATATATAAAAGAAGATCAATTCGTTCATTTGATGACGAAGAAGTATCTGATAGTTTAATAGAAGAAATAATCAAAGATGCCAGTCACGCACCGTCATGGCAAAATGCACAGCCATGGCATGTTTACGTCGCTAAAGATGGCGTTTTGGATCGAATTAAAGCTGAATATAAGAACGCAAAGAAGAACAACTTACCAAGTAATACAGATATCACCACACCACATCGTGATAATAGGTCTGATTTGTCGATGAAAAACATCGAAGAGTGGGGTGATTCAGTTAAAGAAGCACTTGGAGACCAGGGCACTGATTTACCTGAATTCCAAGAAGCTAGAGCTGACTTGTTCCATGCACCAGCTGTTGCCTACTTGACAGCCAAAAAGAACGCCAGTGAGTTTACGATTTATGATATTGGTTCTTTTGGTCAAACTTTGATGTTGTCAGCTACAAGTTGGGGAATTGGGACTATTCCAGCATATGCGTTGGTGACTTATCCTGATATCTTGAAAAAAGAATTGTTGATACCTGATGACGAAGAGGTTGTTATTGGTATTGCGATGGGATATCCAGACGATAGTAAGCTGAATTGTATCAAAACAACTCGTACAGATGTAGATAATATATTGGATATAAGAAAATAGTCGGTCGGGATTTTTCCCAATCGACTATTTTTTACTCTAACATTTTCTTAATAACGGGTATTTTGCCCATTTCACCAATCTTGTCACCAGATACGACGACGGTATTAGTAGGTGAATTAGCTAGTTCCTTGAAAGCTTCGATACTTTGGTTCTCAAAATATCCAGACTTTGCTTGGTTCAGGATCTCATTCATCTGTGTAATACGATAACTTTCGGCATCAGCACGCGTGCGTGTTGCTTTGGCTTGTGCATCTGCGGTAGCAATTAAGGCTTCATTTTTGGCTTTAGTAGTAAGTTCGATACTCTTAGCTTCACCTTCGGCTTTAGCAATCGCAGCGACACGTTCACGGTCAGCCTTAAGTTGCTTATCCATAGAGTCTTGAATTGATGTAGATGGTTTCAATTCATCAATATTGATACGGTCAACATTGACGCCATATGTATTTGTTAAATCACCAATGGCAGCAGCCAATTCTTGGTTGATCTTAGAAGTAGAACCCAATGCTTCATTCAAATCCATACGACCAATTATGTCACGAAGATGTCCACGAACAAGCTGTGACATTGATTCAACTGAATCAGTATTCTCATACTTGTACTTAACAGCGTCAGTTGTGTGATAGTTAAGTGTCAAACTAGCACGAACTTCGGCGTTATCCTTAGTAATAATGGAATAATCAGGTAGTCTTAACGGATTCATTGCAAGACTGACTGAATATATTCTCTCTATTATAGGTATATAGAAATGGAGACCTGCTTCGACACTGTGGTGATATTTCCCCAATAGCTCCACAAGGCCTTTATGATTTTGATGAACGATTTTTATCCCAAACATTGTATTCAACCTATCCTTTTTTTATTATTTGACTTGTTGAAGGGTGAGGATGTTGCCTGTTGCGCCAAGAATTGTGTATAAACCCGTAGGATCAACTTGTGTGGAGTCGGCTATTATGTAGCGATAATAGATACCGCTGACGTTGACTAATCCACTTTCTGTTAATATGTCGCTCCCTTTTATTGTCTGTCCTACAAATTGCCGATTCTCGAAGGTAGTTTCTTTTGTGTTATTTTGTAAAAGATGCACAATATACTTATTAACACTTCGGTTATCAGCTTCAGCTCTTTTTGCAACTTTTTGGTAGAGATCCTCATCCAAGCGAAGTAAGAATTTTTTATCTGCCATAACTATATGATATCACTTTGATATAATTAGTGTTAATAAAATATATTAATTGAGGAAGAAAAGATGCACTTAATTGGGAAAAAGGTAATTATTAGAAATTTTGAGGAGGGGGATTTTGATTCCTTCTATGTATTAGTGAAGAATAAGGCCAACCATGATTTGTCAGGTATGGAATATACGACAGATATTAATGAAGCAAAGAAGATATTCTATAGATATATGGAAACCCCTGGTTCATATTGCATAGCACTCAAGGAGAGTTCTTTAATGGTAGGAATTATTGAACTCAACGAAAGAGGGATGAGTGGTGAATTACAAAAGACCAGAGAAGTCGGCTTTATAATAGAAGGAAAGTATCGACGTCTTGGTCTAGCTAGTGAAGCTATTGAGTTGATAATTAAGTATGGATTTGAACGATTAGGATTGATAGAGTTGTGGGCATCGGCTGAAGAGGACAACATTGCTCCGCAAAAACTACTTGTCAAACATAATTTCAAATATATTTATGAAGTAAATCAAGCTTTAAACTTCCTTGGTGGGGATGACAAGATCCTCAGGTATTACCTGCTGAAAGGCTAGGTTCACTTCTTGTAAGAATTTCTTAATAAATACGAACTTGTAGAAAGAATATACATGCTAACATAGTAATCGGTAAAGAGATAATAGACTTATTTTTAATGAGAGGTTTTTCAATATGAAAAAAAGACAAAGAACCAGAAAAAGTCTCAAATTGAAAAAGCGAATAGTCGGTTATTTTGCAATTGCCGTAATTGTTCTGGGAGTTGTCGGTGGTTTCAGTGTTAATCATGTTATTGCTGAATCAACTAACAACTCTAATGGATCAATCGCACGTTCTGAAGCCGTTGTAGCTAATACAGATGGTCTCAGTGGTGCTGATGGTTCTAACGCCAACGTTCTTTTGTCAGATGACAACACCGGTAATAATACCGGAGCCACTGTAAAAGATACAAGTAATGTTACTCCATCAGTTAACGTCAATAATATGTCATCTTATCCGCAAACGGGAGATGCGCATGAGTATGGATATATTATCATGGGCTTTTCAATTTTGATTGGTCTGTTCGCTTTTTATACGAAGAAGATCCGCATTTTTGCCACTGATTAAGGATTACAAGAAAGTTCAGATTTTGAAAAATCACTTTACGAAATGTGAAGCGTATTGAAAATAAAATCTGATAATATAGTAATCGTAATCAAGAAGAAGTAAAAAAAAAATAATTTTCTTATATCAGGGAGGATATAAACACCTCAATTGTCAAATCAAGTGCAACACTAAGAATCTATTCTTAGAAGTGGTCTAGTTGCTAAGCTAGTTCAGGCATTAGATCGGCTGGGCAACGATAGTTTAATGACCGCCGCAGCCGGTTGTTTAAGGTATCCTGAGCCAGCTGAATATCAATGAGTGAGGCCAAAACCAAGGATCTACCCTTCGGGAAGAACTCGCGCAAAAGGCCGTTAGTGTTCTCATTGGTTCCGCGTTCCCATGGTGAATAAGGATGGGCAAAGTAGATGTCCGTTCCCGCCACTTGGCTCAAGCTTGAGAACTCGGCACCGTTATCAAAAGTAATGGTTTTAAAGTACTCAGTTCCATAGTCATATAAGGTGTTCTGGAGGGCTTTCAAGCAAGTGTCGGCATGATAATTGGGAAGTTTAACGATGATTTCTAAACGACTAACACGTTCAGTCAAAGTCATTAATGCTGGCTCAGATTCAACTCGTTTACCTTTGACCAAGTCACCTTCCCAGTGTCCAAGCTCTTGACGTGCTTGAACCACAGTGGGACGCTCTTCGATTGAATGGCCCAGATTCTTCTTATTGATTCGGTGATGCTTTGTTCCGGGACGTTTGACTCGGCGACGGAGTTTAGCTGGTAGGTCTGAATTACGGATAGTTAAACGCTGGTCATCAATGTATCGATACACCGTCGGTGTTGAGGGACAGACAACTCCTGGGTAATTAGTCTTGAATTGGTGAACAAAAGTATCCACACTATGCATTCTGGGGCGAGCTTTTAAAGCTGTAACCAAAGCATTACAGAAGGTTTGACAGTGATCAAAGAGTCCACGATAACAGCTGTTTAGCCGGTGCTTACGATAAACTGCTTCGCCAGTTTCCGCCAGATATGACTGTTCGAAGATACGAGTATTAGCGTTAATCTGTGTTGTTGTCCCCCGTCTTAATTCACGCGAAATCGTACTGGGATTACGATGAAGAGCCTTGGCAATCCGGCGGATGGACCAATCTAAGCCCCTTAGGGCTTCAATTCGACCACGTTCAGCTAAATTGAGTTGGTGATACTGATTAGATATGATATTCTTAATTCGGGTCATGAAGATACCTCTTTCTTGTTTGTGGTGAATTAAGAATAGGTCTTCATGGCCTTTTTGACTAGTCTGAATAAAGAACTGGTCTAGTAGAGCAGGTGTTGCACTTCAATTTTAAATCGAGGGAGGATATAAACATGAAATTATCAAAAAACGTTTTAGTAGGTAGCTTAGCTACAACAGGTATGATTCTAGGAATGGTTGCTCCAGCAACTACAGCATTTGCTGCTACAACATCAGGTCTTGTAGGTTCAGACAATAAAGTTACTCCAACTACAGATTTGAAAGAAGGACAAGATGCCGGAGTACTTGGCGGCAAGGATTCAGATCTTGCAATCGCTTATGATGCTGGTGATGGTTCTACTGTTGGTTCAGCAACAGCAACATCAAATGCTAACGTAACAGTTGTATCAGGTATCTTAACACTTGACGCTGTTCCAGACTTTGGATTTGGTTCAGGTGCTTCAGGTACAACTGTTAACTTAAAGTCAAACGCAGCAACTGGTGACGGTGTTGATGGTAACAATGAAGGTTTGCTACAAGTTACAGAATCACGTAGCCAAACTCCTGGATTTACATTAAGTGCTCAATTAGGTGCATTCAAGGATGCAACTACTTCAGATGCTGTTACAACAACAAGTGCATTTAACCTTAACCTTCCTAAGCAAGGATTAGTTAATGCTAAGGGTGAAAATATTGGTAAAGTTGGTGACCAATATACAACAGGTAATGTAGTAAGTACAGGTAATGATACTAGTAAAACTAATATAGATGGTGCAGCTACAGATGTTATGGACGTAAGTGGTGACTATACTACTGGTCCTATCTCAGCATCATATAAAGATGCCAATAGTGCTTCATTAGATATTGCTAACGGTATCGGTGATGGTACTGCTCCTGGTACTGCACAATCACTTAAATCAGAAATCACATGGACATTAACTGCAAAACCTTCAACAAATGCAGCAACACCAAAAGCTTAATTACTAGCTCAATCGGTAGTTAAAAATAATGTTAATTAAACCACTACTTGACGATAGTAGTGGTTTTTATTTTCAAAAAATGGCATTATTATAAGTGATGTAATCGTTTATATTTCAGGAGGGAAATAATGAATAAAACAAAGAAAAGAATATCTGTATTAATGATTGCAATCCTTTCGTTAATGTTTGGACTTTCTTTTAATACCGTATCAACAAAAGCGGCAACTTCAGGTGATTATGCACTTAAAGTCGCAGGTGATGATACTGATAACGTTAATATTGATCAAGGTAATTATCAGATTACTGGTAAACCTGGCGATGAGACTGAGGTCAAACTTGGAGTCTTGAATAAAGCCAAGAGTAAGAGAAAGTTCTATGTAAGTGTTAATTCTGCTTACACATCTAATCAAGGTTCAGTTTCATTTGATAAAGCAAAAGTGTCAGACCCTAATCTAAAAATACAGACTGGTAGTTTATTTACTCCCAAGAATGCTGTGTTTTCAGTTCCTGGTGGTACAATGGCTACACTTACATTCAAGATGAAGATACCTGAAAAGCAATACAAAGGTACTTTAATGGGTGCCTTCACGGTTAGTCCTTATAAGGAAAAGGCTAAAGGAACCGTTTCGTCAAATGGTACATTAATTAAAAATAAGTTTAGTTATTCTATTCCTATTCAAGTTCATCAGACTACTAGTTCTAATCAAGATGTGAAATTTGCTGTAGCAACAGTTAAGCCAGCACAAGTTTCACAAAGTGGTGGTCCTAAGCCGGGGGTTGTAGCTAAATTAGCTAATTTAAATAATGCATATATTAGTGAATTGAATACTAAAGCAATTGTTACTAAGAAAGATGATAAGTCATTTAAGATTACTGACAATAAGAGTGGCCAAGCATTGGCCCCAACATCAAGATATGATTACTCTATTTCTTGGGGTAGTAAGGCTCTTAAAGCAGGTAGTTATCATCTTAAACTTAAGCTGAAGACAAAAGATGGTATTAGATCTTGGGAAATAAACAAGGACTTTACAATCACGAATTCAGACGCTGCTAAGTACAATAAGCTAGCCGGTATCAAACCTAACTATCTATGGCTATATATCCTATTAGGAGTTCTTGCATTAGCAATTATTCTAGGATTAGGTATTTACCTTGGTAGAAGGAACAATAATAAGGGTGACAACAGTGGCAACAACAAGCCTAATAACCGTCGTCGTCGTTAATATTTGTTAATAAAAAAATAAATTAAGCTGTTCCAAGACTTGGAGCAGCTTTTTTAGTATTATCATAGGTAGAGATAATACTAATGGGGTTTTGATATGAATAAAAAATGGATTTATTGGTTTATAATGACTACTTTTTTAATAATTGGATTCTTTAACGCATCTACAACTACTTTCGCAGATGTTGATGGTGTTACTGTCACACCATTAGTAGGTGACTCAGACGTGACTGATAGATTTCAAATTATCAGTAAAGATGGTGGAGAAAGAGACATCAAGATCTCGATAAGTAACTTTGGGATTAGGAAGCTATACCTAAAGGTAGTTCCAACTAACGCTACAACGTCCGCAGATGGCAAAATGGTCTACACTGATAATGTCAAAACCGGCCAATTCGGACTACAAGCTTCATTTGGATCTATGACAAAGGAACAAAAGGTCACACTCAAGCCTAATCAAACTAAGGATTTAACTTTTAAAGTTAAGATTCCTGATAAGAAGATAAAGGGTCTAATTATGGGTGGTTTCAATATTTATGACACGACAAGACCAAGTGGTGGATCGTCTTCGGTACCAGTCTGGATAACAGAGGACAATAAATCCGTTGGTGGAATTTTGAAACTATACGATTTGTCATTGGGAGTACAGCACAGTCAGCCGTTCATATATGTTAACCTACAAAATACACAACCCGGAATTATGAAGAAGGTAATTGTGCATATGAAGGTCAAACGTGAAAGTTGGTTGGATCGGTTCAATCTAGGACCTAACGCTATGATTGCTGACTTGACTTATCCAAAGGTTGCACCTAATTCAAAGGTGCCAATTGAGTTCAATCAGAATCAAACACCGATCAAAGCAGGGACTTACAAGGTAAGTGGTGTCGCAAGAAGTGGTAAGGCGGTCTGGAACTTTAAGAAGACCTATACCATAACTGAGAAACAGGCCAATGATATAAACAAGCGTTGTAAGAACCTTGTATATGACAAGACCGTTACATATGTTTTAATTGTGTTAGTACTTGTTTCACTAATCTTCCTTATTTTCTGGGGACTATGGCGTCAGAATAGGAGTTAAAAGCATGAAAAAATTATTAATATTCTTATCAACTGTGGTGTTGCTTTTGGTGGGTGTTTTATTACCTACTAAAGTAGACGCCGCAACTGATAAATCATATTCAGTTCAAGCAATATTACCTGATAATCAGGTCGACAAAAACGAATCTTACTTTGATTTGAAAGTTGAACCTAATCAGGAACAGACATTAAAAATTATGATCATTAATACTGGTGCAAAACCAATCAAGGTATCCGCTGAAGTTAATAACGCTTATACAGCTGACTCCGGAGTTATTGGTTATGACAAAGAGAATGTTAAATTATATAAAGGGCAGAATCCGTCACTTACATCATTGCTAAATGGCAAGCAAAAGACCTCTGTCAACTTGAAAGTAGGACAAGCTAAAACTGTATCGTTCAAGGTCAAATCACCTACAGAGGAGTACACAGGGATTATTTTGGGTGGTGTGACAACAACAGCCAATGTTAGTCCTACCAAATCTAAGAATATTAATATTAAGAACCAAGTTCGTTATGTCAAAGGTGTAGTGTTACGTTCAAAAGACGACGGAGTCTTACTTAACATGCATATGACTAACGCTTACCCTAAGTCTGTAGCAGGTAACTCAGGTATTGCGTATACTTTGGACAATACTGCTCCAATCAACTTAAATGAGGCAACGCTAAAAGCTAAAATAACTCATTATGGAAAAGTTAAGAATTACAGTGCTAAGAATCTACAGATTGCACCAAATTCTAAATTCAATTATTTTATACCGATCAAGGACTTGAGTGCTGGTAAGTATAAAACTAAAATTACGATTTCTAGCAAAGGATATAAGAAGTCATTTACACGTACGATTACGGTAAGTAAACGTTCTGTGGATGATATCGAGAGTCAACAAAATGTTGTTCAAGAGCATCACACTAATCAATGGATAATTATCATTGTCGGTATTGTTGTCTTGGTATTTGTTGTTCTTTGGATGTACTTGTATTACTCACAAAGAAATAAAGCCACTGGTTCTCACGGTAAAAAGAAGAAAGTTCGTAAATAATTAGACAAAAAAAATAGACCGTAAGGTCTATTTTTTTGCTTTCTTAGCGTCACGTGCTTTTAGTTTGTTCACATAAACTGAGTTCAATCTGACTAACAGCCAGATATAATCAGTTCTGGAAGCAGTTATATTCCAAGATACAACTTGCATGTTATCAGGATAGAGTTCCATCTCTTCATCTCTAGGTAAGACATCTAGAGTCGTTATTAAGACGTCGACGTTGCTGTATTGATCACTAGGAACTACATCGATGAATTCCAAAGTTCTAATATTTCTCAAGACGACCTCTTCGGTAGGGTTTCCGGGATCAACTAGGACTTTGACATGAATATAATCTTCTTTACGGATAGTATTTATGTAGCTAGGTAATATCTGATATAGGTCATAAGCGATAGCTTCAGCCGCATTTTTGACACCTTTGTATTCTTCCTCATCGACACCTGAGAAAAATGTCAATATATCTTGATAGAGGGATGAGAAGTGCTTGGTATCTTCTGGATCTTTGTCATAATAGTTACCTTTGACGATTCCATCATTGGCCATTATGTAATAGAAGATGATGTCTCGTGAAACGTAGGTCATGATATCTTTTAGTACTTTTTGATTATGATAGACTGTCATGTCATCTCGATAGTGTTCTTTTAAGAAATCTATAAAGTGATAAACCAAAGCATAAAACTTAGGATTGATCCTAACGTCAAAGTTCATTGGTTCCTTATAAATCTCGGCACTAGTTTGGAAGACCATTTTGTGGAATAAGTTGATCAGTTTGTTCTCGTTATCTAGAGCATTAGTGGGGACGATGGAGTAGTCTTCACGACGTAAAACATCAGAGCCTAGCTTTTGATTATTGAAGACATCGTCATAAGTGTCCATGTTGTTAATATAATTACGTTTAATCAGTCTAATCCTTGAAATGGCGAGGAAATATTCGAACTGAATATAAGTGATAGGGTTACTAAAGGTCTTGTCAGAACGGTCGATAATGCCGTCTATGGAGTCTTGTTGAATAAGTCGAAATGGCCATTCTTGACCATGGTAGATATACCAATAGACAAAGTATGCCATCCAACGAATGTTTTTTTCATCGCCCTTTATTTCCAGCGTCGAATTAGAAATTTTCAATCCGAAGTGTTTAAGGAATGTTCTAAAGGCAGACATTCTTCTATTAAGAGTCGACTTACTAGTAAAATGTTCATTACTAAATGCTTCAAAAGATGGGTTAGCGTTAGTTAAGCCATAATTAAAAGCTTGGAAGACGATGGAATTTTGAACTAGATACAATCTATAGGTATCGATGGCAATCATCGAGAAGTCGATTGATTCTATTTTTGTGGCTTTAGGATCCATTGTCGGCACGACTTCCATGATATCTTCTAATAATGCTTGGAAGATATTGTAAGTCTTCTGATATGTAAAGCTCATTCTATTACTGATATTACTAAGATTGAGCTCTTGAGGCGGTAAGGCTTTGATAACAGAAAGCATTCGATATTTTTCAACATCTTGTTTAACTAAGAAAACTTGCTCCAACATGTTTCATTCCCCCGAATAGGCATATTAAATTAAATCATAATTATTTGTGACACCACTTGCTACTATGTTAACATTTATTTATAATATTTTGTAATCAGATAGAGGCGCATTGTCAATTATTAGCACTTTTGAGTACTATAGGGTACAAAGATTTAGTGTAAAAGGTGGAAATGCCGAAATCAACTCACCCCTATTCGGTGATTTGATTGGGCCGTTATTTAAAAAATAGCGGACTGTCGTACATTTGTACGTTGAGCTATTGGTCGTTTGGATGAAAATCCTTATTATCAGTAGTTTCTTCTGGTAATAAGGATTTTTTTAATCCAAGATGGGAGAAACGAAGAAAATGGAAAATACTGATGTGAATCGTTCGTTGAAGACTAGACATCTGTCCATGATCGCCCTTGGTGGGTCGATCGGTACTGGACTTTTTGTCGCAAGTGGTTCATCGATTTCAACGGCCGGTCCCGGAGGTGCATTGATAGCGTACGTTGCTATTGGTATCATGGTTTACTTTTTAATGACTAGTTTAGGAGAGATGGCGACTTATATGCCAGTGTCAGGATCTTTTTCAACCTATGCAACAAAGTTCATTGATCCTGCATTTGGATTTGCTTTGGGTTGGAATTATTGGTTCAATTGGGCAATTACACTGGCCGTTGATCTTTCAACTATTTCGCTAGTTGTCAGATATTGGTTCCCTGACTGGTCATCATGGAAGATCAGTTTGGCGTTTATGGTTGTTTTATTGATTATTAACTTGGTCTCCGTTAGTTCGTTTGGGGAGACTGAATATTGGTTATCATCTATCAAGGTAACTGCAGTTATTGTGTTTTTAATTGCAGGTGTCTTGACGATTATGGGTATATTGGGTGGTCACGGAGAAGTCGGCCTATCTAATTATACATATAAAAATGCTCCGTTTGTTGGCGGTGTGCCAGCTGTCTTGAGTGTATTCGTTGTTGCTGGGTTCTCATTTCAAGGTACTGAGTTGATCGGTATCACAGCCGGTGAGTCAGCAACTCCTGAAAAAAGTATCCCTAAGGCTATCAAACAAGTATTTTGGAGAATTTTATTGTTTTATATTTTCTCGATCGCTGTTATTGGAGCATTGATTCCATATACTAGTCCGAACCTCTTGGGTTCAGGTGCTGGAGATATTGCTATCAGTCCGTTTACCATCGTCTTTAAGAAGGTTGGTATTCCACTAGCTGCAGGTATTATGAATGCTGTTATTTTGACCTCTGTTATCTCGGCAGCTAATTCTGGATTATATGCTGCTAGTCGTATGCTTTGGTCAATGAGCAAGAATGACATGGCACCACATATCTTTGAAAAGACCAATAATCGTGGTGTTCCGATATTTTCTCTACTATTAACTGCATTAGTTGGTGGGGCAGCTTTGTTCACCAGTTTATATGGTGATTCATTCTATGAATTATTAGTTGCTGCAAGTGGTTTGACAGGATTCATCGCCTGGATCGGTATTGCGTTTTCACATTATCGCTTCAGAAAAGCCTATCTTTACAAGGGGTATGACTTGGATGATTTGAAGTACAAGGCCAAGTGGTTCCCATTTGGACCAATTCTTGCCATCATCTTAGGTATCATCATTATTATTGGCCAAGATATTCGTTCATTGGTTGATTTCAACGTTGTACGTTTATTGATAAGTTACAGTGGGTTGATTATACTATTTGTCTGCTGGGCATATTATAAACTCAGATATCATACCAAGTTCTTGAAGCTTGAAGATATTGACGTTAAAGAAGTAAAGAAACAATATCACTATTAATTTGAATTTTGAGTGATTTTAAATTATGATATAGATAAATACAAAAGCTAATAGAGTACCTATTAAAGAATCTTCCAGAGAAGCGATGGTTGGTGTGAATCGTTAAGGTTTTTATTCCAGTATTCTGGCTAACGGGCAATGCCGTTCGGATTGATCCGATAAAGTCTTAGAGTGCAATGTATTTATGTACATTGAAACTGGGTGGTACCGCGAAAATAGTCGTTTCGTCCCTTTATTTGGGAATGAGCGACTATTTTTTTATATAATTTAGGAGGAAAAGTATATGTTAGATATCAAAATGATTCGACAAAATCCAGACTGGACTAAGGATAAGTTATCTTCACGTGGCGTTACTGCTGAAGAGATTGATCATTTATTAGACTTAGACAAAAATCGTCGTGAATTATTAGTTCAAAGTGAAACTTTGAAAGAAAAAAGAAATAAAGTTTCGCAAGGTATTGCTACTAAGAAACGTAATAAAGAAAATGCTGATGAAGAAATCGCTGCTATGAAGCAAGTTGGTAGTGATATTAAAGAAATCGATAAGAATCTTGAAGATACTGCTGATAAGATGAATTATATCTTGGTTCGTCTACCTAATATTCCTGATGATTCAGTTCCTGTTGGTCCTGATGAAAGCTACAACACGGAAGTTCGCAAGTGGGGAGATATTCCAGAATATAACTTCACACCAAAGCATCACTGGGAAATCGGTGAAGACTTGGGTATTTTAGATTTTGACCAAGCTGCTAAGGTTTCTGGTAGTCGTTTTGTTTACTACATTGGCTTAGGTGCGAGACTTGAACGTGCCGTTTACAACTTTATGTTGGATCAACACCAAGAAGAAGGCTACACAGAAATGATCACACCATACTTGGTAAATAATCAAGCAATGTTTGGTACTTCTCAATTCCCTAAGTTTACTGAGGATGTTTATACCGTTATGGTTGATGAGAATCCATTGACATTGATTCCAACGGCTGAAGTTCCATTGACTAACTACTTTGCTGGTAAGATTCTTGATGGTGCAAAACTTCCTGAAAAGGTAACTGCTTTATCACCAAGTTTCCGTTCAGAAGCTGGTAGTGCAGGCCGTGATACACGTGGATTGATTCGTATGCATCAATTCAACAAGGTAGAGATGGTTAAGATTGCTAAGCCAGAACAATCATTTGATGAATTGGAAAAAATGACAGCTGATGCTGAGAATATCTTGAAGAAGTTGAATCTTCCTTATCACGTGATCGTATTATCAAGTGGGGATGCTAGTTTCAGTTCAACTAAGACATATGACCTTGAGACATGGTTACCAGGACAAGGCAAGTATCGTGAAATATCAAGTTGCTCAAATTGTCTAGACTTCCAAGCACGTCGTGCTCAGATCCGTTATCGTGATGAATCTGGTAAGACAAAATTGGCTCATACATTAAATGGTTCAGGTTTGGCTGTTGGTAGATGTGTGGCTTCAATTCTTGAAAACTACCAAAATGAAGATGGATCAGTAACGATTCCTGATATCTTAGTACCATATATGGGTGGAGTTACAAAAATTACTAAAGAAAATGCCAAATAAATGTTGACCTTTTATTAGTAGATTGATAGAATTTAATAGTTGTTGAAAAGCGACTATTAATTATTCCGGATTAGCTCAGTTGGTAGAGCATCTGACTGTTAATCAGGGTGTCGTCAGTTCGAGTCTGACATCCGGAGTTAAAATTACTTAGGAAAACCTAGGTGCGCCGATAATACATCTAGTTCATATGAATTAGATGTATTTTTTTATAGGCGTTTTTATGCCATCTTAGCTCAGTTGGTAGAGCATCGGTATCGTAAACCGGCGGTCACAGGTTCAAATCCTGCAGATGGCATTTTGAGAATAAAAGAGAACGGAAGTTCGTGTAAACAAAAAGTAGGGAGGCTGTTAATTCAGCTTTCCTACTTTTTTTATTTCTGAGAAAGGAAGAGAAAATAAAAACCGTGTGCACATTCCTTTGCACAAAGTGATATTTGACAAAAATAAAAACACTCAACGTGCAAAAGTTTGGTACAGAAGTTTGCACAAGTTGTGCTAAAAATCATCGAATAAGCCCTCCAGACGGGAATCCTCGTCCTGCTGAACAGCACGCATGATATGGGCATAAGTCTTTAGTGTTATTTCAGGACTAGCGTGTCCGACACGCTGGGAAACATAAAGTAAACTGAATTTGTGGGCAAATAGGTAAGATACATGGGTATGTCTTAATCCATGTGGAGTGATCACATCTTTAATATCTGCTTCTATTAGAAGCTCTTTGATCATATCGCTGACGGCTTTGTTACTTGGATTTTCCTGCTTCTTATTTCTAAATACAAAATCATGTTCATTTTTAATATTTTTAGACTTGTAATAATTTTCCTGAATAGTCTTTTGTTTTTTTAACAGTTCCATAGTTTTGGGATTAATTGTGATGGTTCTAGTCGATGTTCGATTCTTAGTATCTTTAATATCTTTCTTACCCGACGGGATAGCCTGCATAATCGTGACGGTATTATTTTCAAAGTGAACATTATTCCAGCTCAAGGCGTGAGCTTCCTCAAACCTAACTCCAGACGCTCCGATGAATATTACTTCTAATGCTGATGTATTTGATAGGTCATACCTTAACTCTGCATGATGGAGCAATTTAGAGAAGTCGCTTAGTTGCAAATATTTATCTTCCTCATTTACTGGTTGAACGCCAAAAACTATTTTTACATTTCTAGTAAAGTTTCGCCGCATGATTCCTTCATCGATAGCTTCCTCACACATAGCCTTTACATACGAATTCATTCGGCCAACTGTTGACTTAGATTTTGTTTTACCGTACTCGTTTATAAATTCTTGATAGTCTGATCTAGTCACATCAATAAGTCGCTTACTGCCAAAATGTTCTTTTATTTTTTTTCCATAATTCTTATATCTTTTAACACCATCTTCGTTAACACTAGGGTAGCGATATAATTTAGACCATTTTGTATAGTAATCAAAAAGAGAAATATCTATCTTTTCAAAATCTAATTTCTTTTTATCAAGTGACATAGATCTTTCATAATCTTGTGCAGCACTTTTACGATCAAAGGTTGCACTTTTAGTTCGGTATTTCCCGTGGCTATCTTTATATGAAACGCGAGCTTCCCACTTGCCACTTCTTTTTTTAATTGACATAATACATTTTCCTTTCTTTTGTTCGATTAACCGTTAAATTTATAGATATTTGTATCAGAATGAGCCATAAAAGAAACGAGTCAACTATTATACGTTTCGTATAGGGGCACATATGTTCTTTTGAAGCTAAAAATAAAAAGCCAATCAAGGCTTATTATTCATCAATCTAAATTGATTGTAATATCATAAGTTTTATATGCGTTATCGTCATCCATGTTGTCCGTATCGTAATCAGCGTCCCACTTCAATCTAATATTTTTTAGATCTTTAGGATTATCCAACGTTGTCAATGTGAACATAACATTTCCTGATTTTTTAGCATTTTTAGCAATTTGACCATCAAAATTATCACTAGAATATGAATTTGCATCTACTTGTTGCCCATCGTTAGTTACTAACGTTCCTTGTGTAGGGTAGAAGTCTATATCTTGAGATGCACTTACGTTAAAGTGAACAATAACAATTCCTTTGTAAACATTGTTATTTTCTTCTTCGTCTTTAAAGGGTTTGATTGTTGCGACTTTAACTCTATCAATATTTACTTTTGTTCCAGCCCATGAATCGTCATTATAATTTGGATTGTAACTAACTTCTTTAAGAACAGTTGCTTCATCATTATCTAATTCAATTGTCTTAGATTTACTTTTAGCAGAATTTGAATCGTCAGCATCTTTTGTCGTATTAGAGGTCTTTGCGTCTTTAACATCAGAACTCTTTGAACTATCGTCATCAGATCCCCCAACCATCGCTGGCACAACCCCGATAAGAATAATAACTACAATTAACCAGAACCACCATTTTTTATAAAATGGTTTCTTTTCTTTAACGGTATATTCTTTTCCGTCTTTTCCTACTATTTTTTTAGACATAGTAGAGTCCCCCTTGTAACATATATTCAGCTTTTAACGTCATCAGTTGTTGGACACAAATTTAAAAAGTACGTTTTGTTTGAATCAATCTGCCAGCAATGAATATTTCATTCATATCTGATCCTACAAATATCCTTGGTTGGTAGCTGGGATTAGACGCTGTTAATACAATAGAATTATCTTTTTTAGTAACATGTTTCAATGTTCCTTCTTCGCCATCAATAATAACCGCATATATTTTCCCATTCTCAATTTCAACATCTTTTCTAATTAAAGCGGAATCTCCATCAAAGATCCCATCGCCAATCATAGAATCGCCCTTTGTTTTTAACCAAAAATAATCTTTTGGATCCCCAATTTCTGATTTTTGAACAGGTTCATAACCAGTCTGATCTGATAAGGCCAATCCATCGGGCCCACATTTAATAGTTCCAACAACAGGTATCGCAATCGTCTCCTCATTATCGAATGGAGTTATTTCTCCAAGGTTTTCAATTATTTTGTTTTCAGTCGTTTCTTGATAACCAGCCAAAGACAAAACGATGTTAGCGGGTACTCGCAAACCGTGAGCCATACGTTTTAGCGTGTCCGGTTTAGGTATATTGCGTTCTCCGCGTTCAATAAGAGACCAATATGAAGGCGAAATAGCAGATTCGGATTCAGTTTTTGACTGATACGATACCTGACGGAGCGAATAGCTATGTTGATCTCTTATTTTTTTTATTTCTTGTCCGAACTGTTTTTTATTAATTCTTTCAGGCATATAATCAATCCTTTCATCAGCAAAAGTATAACAAATGTTTTACTTATTTTTGATATTTGTGTAAATTTGTACACAAAAACTGTTTACAAAAGTTTTACAAGTGTTATTATATATATGTACTTAAAAAGAGGTGATTGAGAAATGGCAATCTATGTAAAAGATAAAGACAGAATAAACGAGCTTCTTATTATAAATAATTTCACACAAGTAGATCTTGCAAACGAAGTGGGAGTAGGACAATCATACCTATCTTCGATTTTAAATCAGCATAAGCCGGTCGGGACAAAGACCGCGAATAAGATCAGCTCGTTGCTAAGTTCAAATTTTGAGGATATTTTTACGTTCAAACCGTCCACAAAAGTTTTACAAAATTAATCAACTTCAACATTCTAATAATAACTTTGTATAAGGAAACAAAGAATAGACATTCCGTATTAAGGAGGTGATCAAAATTGAACGATGTAAATGTCTTTAAAGAGTTGGTTGATCTAAAGAATCGGGATCATCTTAGCTATGAAAACATCGGAGATGCTGCAGGGTGTGTTAAAAGCACAGTGCAGAAATGGTTTGTTAAATCACACCACGTCGATGAACGGTATTTGTGGGGAATCGCTAATGGTGTTGGAGATAATCGCTTTAAACTAGCAGTACTTTGCTACCAAACTAAATTACCATCAGCGATGCTTAATATTCTATCTAAGTACAATAGCAATTCGTTTTCTATGTTAGTAGGAACTCAAATAGAAGACGCGGATAGCGATACAGCTATTGTCCGATTGATTCAAGAATTAAGTAAGCCGAAACCTGACGAATTAGAAATAGCAAGTTGCACTAACGAAATGCTGGATACAGGAATAATGATGATCCTATCAGCATTTGAAACACTGAACGAATATAAGATACCGATTCACAGAGCGGTATTAGAAAGGAGCTATCAAGGTGCTAGAAGCTAAGCAAATAGAATTTGAAGTAATCGCCGAGAAAGATAACAAGGTTCTTGGCTGGATTAGCAAAGATACACTTCACGAATTACAAAGTGAACCTGAATCTGATCCAATCGAAAATATGAAATGGGCAACCAAAATCACAAAAGTTTCCGCAAAAACACTCAAAAAAATTTTGGATCAACCTTTCATAAAAAAAGAATTAGACATGGAAAATGGTGGTTACGTCAGATATGCACCAATTAGCGGTAGTCCTTGGAAGTTTCAATCAAAAAAGTTTAAAAAGTTTGTTGACGAGCACCCACAATATTTTGTGAAAGGAAGATTTTAAAATGTTTGAATCGATTAATACTGATCAATTTAAGAAAGAATGTAGATACGAAAGAGAGTTAGGAGAATATCAGAGAAGACTTTCAGAATTGCCATTGGAAATTAAGTTAGCAATTCATAAGGGATATACCTCAATCCAGAAATCATACATATTTGAAATATCTGATGAAGATATAAATAAATTAGAAGAGATGAGAATACACACAGAAAAAGGAAATAATTACATCGATTCTCCGTATCACACGTACATTTTCAGGTTCTGGGAGTTGGCAACATTATGATTTATATTTTTATCGCAGGACTTTCATTTTTAGCGGGATATTTTGTACATGAATTTGGAGGACTTCTAGAACTATTCGATTTTGATGAAAGGTGGGTAGCCAAACAACATGAAATTTTTAAAAAGATTGTTAACTCATTCTTCTAATAGCGGTTATTTAACCAAAACATATACAGAACTTGCTCCAGAAATTATAAAAAAAGACCTTCTATCCGCAAAATAGAAGGTCAGTAAAATTAGAAAATATTCAATACATAAATTATATCACAAACGAGGTAAATCAATGATACCTAACTACGATGATAGCTATCTTTTCGATGAGGATAGATATAGAAGCATTTTTTCATACAGTAATAACGAAAATCAAGATTACGACGAAGACAATGAGGAGGAATAACTATGCTTAATCCATTTTTTAAAAGTGAAGTTAACAATATTCAAAAAGAGGAAAGTCAGTTACCAAATGAAATTCTTGATCCAAAACAAGTTAATTGGTATTTCCGTAAAATCAAAGCTTTGAAGGAAGAAAATAAGTCGATTGATGAAAGCGCTGATCAAGAGGTTGATCGAATTAATACTTGGCGTGAAGTTGAACAAAAGACAAATAACAATACTATTGATCGTTTCCAAGACACGCTTCTTTCATATTATCGAATCAAAAAAGATCAGGATAAGGATTTTAAAATTAACACTCCATATGGAAAGATTTCAGATCGAAAGACACCAAAGAAATGGAACTATCAAGATGAAAATGCTGCGGTTAAGTCACTTGAAGAAAGTGGTGAAGATGATTTCATCAAGAAAACTTTAAATAAGAAGTCATTGAAACAATCATCAACTGTTGTAGATGGAAGAGTGGTTACCGAAAATGGTGTTCCTGTTGATGGTATTGAAGTAGAGCCACAGGGTAGATCTGTGACAGTAAGTATCAAGGAGGATTAATTATGCAAATGTCAGAAAATATTGATAAGTGGACAAAAGGAATGATTGCGTTTCGTCAGAAGTTAACACAGCCTTCTAAGACAGCCGAGAATCCATTCTTTAAAAGCAATTACGTGACATTAGACGGCATAGTTAAATCTGCCGATGATGCTATTAAGGCGTTAGGAGAATCGTGTGGAATCGTGTATTCACAGGAATTATCTAGTGATGTTAATGCTGGTGTCGTATCTGTTACTACACTGGTATCTCATGAAAGTGGTCAGTATGTCATGTTTGGACCACTTCAAGTAGTTATAACCGGTAAGCATGACGCTCAAGCAGCTGGTTCTGCTGGTACTTATGCAAAGAGATATGCGTTAAGTGCTGCACTAGGCATCACAAGCGACATTGATGACGACGGTAATGGTGCTTCTATGAACAAGTCAAATCAATCAAATAATAGCTACTCCAATAGATCTAATAGTAACCAGTATCAAACTAAGAAGCCTACAACTAACTTTGCTGATAAAAAGATTAATAAGGCTAAGGAAAATCAGATCATTGACATGATCACTCAAGCATCAGAATTATTTGAAATGGATAGAAAAGAATTTGAATCAAGTCTATTTAACAAGTATGGAGTACCCACTGTTAAGGACATCTCAAATGCTATTGGTGATCAAATGATTACTTATCTATCTAAGGGTATTGAACAAGGGAAACAAGCACAACTAAGCAATCAAGAAAAAGAAAATAAGAAGCAAGCGGTTTAATCCTTGCTTTCATCAAAGGAGGTGTCGCTTTGAATTATCTTAAACAGATCTTGGCATTCTATGATTCGCTCGAACTAAATCCATTGAACTCATCAGAAATTGCCTTATGGCATGCCTTAATGTCCATAAACAATAAGTCTGCATGGTCGACTACATTTACGGTAGCGTCATCGGTGCTATGTCTAAGATCTGGTTTAAAACAAGCGAACTTCTTCAAGACAAGAAATACATTACAGCAAAAAGGTTTTATCGTCTGGGAATCAAGAGGCGGTAATGTTGCTGCTAAGTATCAAATTAAAGTTTTATACCATGACGTGTCTACAAATAGTGTAGACAGTAGTAGAGACAATGAGCCTTTGTCTACATATAGTGTAGGCACTAGTAGAGACAGTCGTATAGACAGTAGTAGAGACAACAGTATAGGCAGTAGTAGAGCATTAAATAAACATAAACTAAAACAAAACAAAAAAGAAACAAGTAATAGTAATAACGACGATGACGAACGTAAGTCCTTGTTTGAATTCTATCAACAGGAAATTGGAGTTCTTAGTCCGCTGGTCAATCAAGAACTTGATTACAGCATTCAGGATTTTACCGATGAGGGAACTTCTGAACAAGAAACAATCGAGATCATCAAATTAGCTATTACGCGAAGTGTTGAGAATAACGCTCGAAGTTGGAAATACACCCAAGCAATATTAAGTGACTGGTTAAAACACAGTTTATTTACTTTGGAGAATATTAAAGCAAGTCAGAATCAGCATAGTAGTTATTCAAACCAACCACAGAATTACGATATTGCTGGAGATGAATTGCCGTACTAGGAGGTGGCGAGAGTGGTATCAATGGGATTTGCTATTGATCAAATGGTTAAGAAATTAGCAAAAAAAGGCATCAAGATTGATCCCGACAACGTTGATGACAATCGAGAGAAGCGACAGGAACAGGAGTCTATCCGATTCACTAAACAACTGCATCAAAACGAGCGTAAGCGAATGTTTAAAAGCTCGCTTGTCAGTGATCCTGATGACTTAAAGACGACATTTAATGACTTCAATGCTGATTCAACACAATTGCAACAAGAGTTATCACGGGCTAAATGGATAGGCGCCAATATCCGTGATGGTTCTAAGGACAATTACTTATTCAGTGGCAAGCCTGGACGTGGTAAGACGATGCTTGCTGTCAGTATATTAAATGCATTGAACTCAATACCGAGTTGTGAGTTAAGCTGCTTGTTCGTCAGCGTAGAAATGTTCATGAATCTGGAGTGGACCGTATACAAGAATAATAATTCTTGGGATAAAGATGAATTATACAAGGCGGAACAATGTATAAGAAACTGCGATGTTCTTGTTTTAGATGATCTAGGTAGTGAGGCTACGTTTAAATCTGGTAAAGATGTTGAACAGGCTACTAAACACAAACAAGAAGTTTTATTTAGAATTGCCGATTATCGAAAAAGTAAGACAAATATTATAACAACTAATAACACTGGAAAAGAATTACAAACGATGTATCACCCAAAGATCGTAAGCAGGTTATTAACGAAAGACGCCTCACATTATATTGAATTTGTGGGCGAAGACAAAAGGAGAAGTTAAAAATGTTAGACGCGAAAGAAATTAGTGAAGAAGTATCAAGCAAGAGTATCGAGTTCCCACCTTACGGAAGTGAGATGGCTCAACGCGAGTTAGATTGCTGTTTAAATAATCTTGATGAAGTATCCAGCAGAATGAAAGTTATAACTAATAGGCTTAAATCATTAAATCATGATAACGATGTTTATTCTGTTAAGAATTCAACTATGGAGCATAGCTACATGGTTCGAGGGTTGGTTAATATCCTTCAAAAAGAATTACAAGAAGATCTAGAAAACGTTAAGAAAATTTAGTTGGAGGTGTCAGCATGAAATATGAATATCTAATCATCAGTGAGTGTCTACCTGCGATTACCAAGGAATTAGCTAAAAAGTGGCGCCAATTAGATTTGGAAAATCAAAAGACGATGTCAGCTTTGGTTGATGATCACTTAAATGATTTAGAGCAACATCTTAAATTTTTAGATAACAATTTTGGTTGGGTTGACAAAGCAAAATCACATCGTGGTGATGTTAATTGGAAATGGCTATTTTGTGAGAAGAACAACCGGTTTAGAAGTTTCGTAATGAGTGACAAGGTGAGGTTCTAAATGGAACATAAATTACAAATAGTTATAAAGGGCAATCCGGTATCGGCATCAAGGCCGGTATTCAATTCTAGTAGCAAAGGTCGAAAAGCATTTATAGCTCCAAAATATCGAGCGTATAAGAATGGGATTGAGGTTGATTATTGGAACAAATATCGAAACAAACAATTATTTGATAGAGGTGTTCCACTATCCGCAAGGATTTATGTTTATAGATCTATTCAAAAAGGATTATCTAAAGCGGAGTATTCCAGACGCGCAAATCATGAGGTCAGACCAACAGTTAAGCCTGATTTGGATAATTACATTAAGGCAATCCAAGACGGCTTAAAACGTGCTTGGTTTGATGATGGGCAGATAGTTGAGTACGATGCCAAAAAGTTTTATGACGAAAATCCGCGGGTTGAAATTGAGATCAAGGAGTTGAATTCAGTTGAAACAGATTAGATTAGAAAACAGAATGCAGGAAATCATGGATGCGAAGCATTTAAATAACCATCAGGTTGAAATGCTAAGCGGAATACATCACGACACCATCAGTAAGTTAAAAAATCAGCCTGATAAGACAATTCAAATGGGGGTACTAGAGAAACTATGCAACACCTTCCAAGTTGAACCTAGTTACTTCTTTAAAGAAATAGAGATAGGCAAATGATACAAAAGGCCATTTTAATCGTTTTGCTAATTTTGATAATTTCAAGGTTCGATCTATTTCGTCAAAACAAGCAAAATGGCAAAAGTTTAATTGAGAAAAAGCAGGATGCAACTGGTACAAGGATTTCACGTAGGAATAATTTAATTCAGAAAAGAAAATAACGGAGGGGAAGGCTTATGAATAACTTACAATTATTCAATTTTAAAGGTTACGACATTCGAGCTGTTGAGATTAACGGCGAACCGTATTTTATTGCTAAAGACGTTGCCAAAACACTGCAGTATTCAAATACAGCAAATGCTGTTAATGCTCATGTTCCGGATAAGTATAAAGGGGTCACTGATTTGATGACCCCCGGAGGCAAGCAATCATTTGTGATTATTAGTGAGGCTGGACTTTATAAATTGGTATTCAATTCTAAAATGCCACAAGCTGAGGAATTCACGGATTGGGTAGCTGACGAGGTACTTCCTTCGATTCGTAAGCATGGCAATTACATGACTGATCAGAAAGCCTATGACATAACTCATAATCCTGATTCACTTGCTGATCTATTAATGCAAGCAGGCGAACAGCTCAAGCAGAAAGATATTCGAATTTCAGAATTGACCCCAAAAGCACAATTTGCTGATCAGATTTCAAAAAGTGATGACACCATTCTGATTAGGGATTTAGCAAAATTACTTTTCAAGAATGGTATCGCTATTGGTCAAAAAGAACTGTTTAGATGGCTAGTTGAAAAAGGTTATTTGATTAAGCAGCACAACGGTTATACGCCAACTCAAAAAGCCGTTAATTTAGGAGTATTCGAGGTTAGAGAAACGCCAGTGATCCATCGATACACAAACCCAACAGTTAGTTTTACAACGCTTGTTACGACTAAGGGACAAAAATACTTTATTAAGAAGTTCTTAGATGTTAATCAGGAGGTTCAAGCATGATTAACACCGTAGCGTTAACAGGACGCCTGACACGTGATCCAGAACTTAGATACACGTCAAGCAATAAACCGGTAGCAAGCTTCAAGCTGGCAGTTAACAGGCAATACACCAACTCAAATGGTGAACGAGAAGCAGACTTTATTGATTGTGTTATCTGGCGTGGCGCTGAGGCATTAGTCAACAACACGAGTAAAGGTTCACTTATTGGTGTTGAGGGACGTTTACAAACACGTTCTTATGAGAATCAGCAAGGCTCACGTGTATTTGTGACTGAGGTTGTATGCAGCAGTTTCTCATTTTTGGAGTCTAAGTCAGAGAAACAGCAGAAAAATAATACTGATACCAATGGTTACAGCAATAAACTAGCAGAAAAGACAAATAAACCTGCAGCAAATAAGAATGCCGATCCATTTGCAGATAACAGCAAACCGATAGATATATCGGATGACGATTTGCCATTCTAATTAGGAGTAAGACATGAATAAATGTGAGTTATTTAATGACAATTTCCAGAATTATAAAAGGTATGGTATTCCAAAAGCTCAATTAGTGATTGCGGATATTCCATATAATCTTGCTAATAATGCTTATGCATCCAACCCTGTTTGGTATGTAGATGGCAATAACAAGAATGGCGAGAGTGATAAGGCGAACGCTACATTCTTTGATACAGACGTTAATTTCAATATAGCCGAGTTCTTTCATTTCTGTAGCCATATGTTAGTCAAAGAGCCGAAACAGTCAGGAAAGGCTCCGGCAATGATTGTATTCTGTTCCTTTCAACAACAAGAAATGGTTATCAAATATGCAAAAAGATATGGATTTGAACATTATATTCCGATCACATTCGTTAAGAAGACATCAGCACAAGTGTTGAAAGCTAACATGCGGATAGTAGGTGCATCAGAGTATGCGCTTGTCTTATATAGGGATAAGTTACCAAAATTTAATAACGATGGGTTGATGGTCAAGAATTGGTTCGAATGGGAAGTCGATAATAGTTATCCTAAGATACACCCGACACAAAAGCCCATTCCAGTTTTGAAAAGATTGATCAGAATATTTACAGATAAAAATGATGTCGTGATTGATCCTGTTGCTGGTAGTGGATCAACGTTATTGGCTGCTGCCGAACTGGAACGGGAATCATTTGGATTTGAGATAAATAAGAAGACGTGTAGGGAAGCAAATGAAAAAATGCTAAAGAACATATCATTGTCCTTACTTTGATGGGAGGGATTCCGATGAATTACAAACAGATTTATAAAGCTCAAATTGATGATCTATTCAATGACCAGAGCCACTCAATAATTAAGATGGTCATCTATATTAACAAACGCTACGAAAAAATGCCTGATGACTTCAAAGAAGCGTCAAAAAAGCTAAAAGATTATGAAAAGAACGAAATCATTACAAGAGCATATATCAATTATGAATTTGATAAACACGCCTGATATAGGAGGTATTACATGAATGATGATAATTTAGCAGTCTATCAAATGCGAGAAAATAGATATAAGAATAAAGAAATAGCAGCTGCTATGCATAAAGAGCTTTTTTATATAGAAGACATAATACGTCAGAACAACAGGATCGGTAAAAAATTATATAGAGAAGATGATGAGTGTCAGACGTTGAATGCTAGAAGGAATAAACACAGGAATGAGTTGTTGGAGGCAAAAAAATGAAGTTTTTAGACTTATTCGCCGGAATCGGTGGTTTCAGACTAGGACTTGAACAAGCAGGACACACTTGTGTTGGATTCGTTGAAATAGACAAATTTGCTAGAAGAAGTTATGAAGCAATTTTTGATACAGAAGGAGAATATACAGAACATGACATTAACTGCAGTAACACAAAAGAATTACCCGAAGCAGACATCTGGTGTTTCGGCTTCCCCTGTCAAGATATTTCTGTCGCAGGAAAACAAAAAGGTTTTGAAGGAAATCGCTCCTCGTTATTCTTTGCCGTTACAAGAAAACTTCATGAACTCGAAGACAAAAAGAAACCTTCCTATTTACTCATTGAAAATGTTAAAAACTTACTTTCAATTAATTCAGGATGGGACTTTGCAAGCCTCCAAATTGAGTTGGACTCACTCGGGTATGACATCGAGTGGGACATTCTTAACTCAAAAGAAGTCGTGCCTCAAAACAGGGAAAGAGTATTCATTATCGGACATTTTAGAGGACGATGTACCAGAAAAGTATTTCCTATCGAAAGAAAAGGTGAACCAATTGATAGCCCAAAACAAAAAATAATTCGCGTGTTTGACGGGCGCAACACTGGCACTTATGGAAGCCAAGACGTTGTTTCACCAGATGGCATTGCCGGAACACTAAATACTATGGGTGGCGGTAACCGTGAACCTAAAATTGCTATCCGTGAAGCAACTAAACAGGGCTACGCCGAAGCAGTGGTGGGTGATTCAGTTAACTTTACACAGCCAAATAGCAAAACGAGACGCGGTCGCGTTGGAAGTCAAAGAGCTAACACATTGCAAACTGGATTAAATCAAGGTGTGGTTGTTCCAGTATTAACGCCTGATAGGATTGTTAAGCGTCAAAACGGTAGAAGATTTAAAGAAAATGAAGATCCTATGTTTACGTTAAATACACAGGATAGACACGGTATTTATGATGGTATGAGTATTCGCAAACTTACACCTCGCGAATGTTGGCGACTTCAAGGATTCCCAGACTGGGCATTTGATCGAGCAGAGAAAGTAAATAGTAATTCACAACTTTATAAACAGGCTGGTAATTCTGTGACAGTCCCAGTTATTTATGAAATTGCTAAAAGAATGAATTAGGAGGACTAATTAAATGGACAACGTAAGAATTTTAAGGGGATATAGCAAGGATGAACAAAAAGAATTAGAAGATGCTAAAAAGTTTATGAATTGTAATGACTTGATAAATAACATCACTAGCTATAGAGCAAACGTGGAATGTGGTTCCATCAAGGATAAATATGATGCAGCTTATACAGACGAACGAATTTCCATTATTAAGGATATTTTAGATTTCTATATTGATGATGCTACGTTTACAGAGCCTAAAAAATATTATGTGCATTTTATTAAAGGCAATGAATGCTCTTATTTAAATACCTGTTTTGATGAGAGACCACTAATAGATAATAATTCTGATCTTATGGGCTTGAAAACTAAGTTCACACGTGACGAAGTAGTTGCTATTAATCCAAAATTTGTGCCATTTATGGAAGAGGTAGAAGATGATGAGTAATAGACCTTCAGCTAAACAAAGAGAAAGAGTTCATGAAATTGTTGATTCAATATTAGATTCATATCATCCAAAAGTAAAAATTGTAACTAAAGCTAGTAAAAAGATTATGACTATTGAGGCTGATATTAATGATTACAAGGTGGAGAAATGAGGAAAATCAAGTTCAGAGAATGGCTTGAAGAGCCTGATTATAACGACATACCTATTTAGATTATCTATAAATTGGAGGATAACAATGAAATATAAATTAAAGCTAGATTACACGGAAGACGAATTAAATGAATTAAAAGAACTCAGGAAAGATTACAAGAGTCCTATAAATGCAATACACCAGATAATCATAGTAACAAGTTGTGATGATCCATTCAGAAACTTGCGGGCAAAATATTTCGCAATTGGACATGAAGACGAATTTGATTTTATGGCCGACATTAACAATGTTGTAATGGGAACTGCTATTTTTCCTAATAAACTGTATATCGTTCATGACACTAATACGAACAGCGTTATTTACCATGACGATATCAACAACAAATTAATTTGGGCTCCATTATGTTTTTATCGTCCAGTTAAAAGAACTAAAGAGGAGTGGCTAGAAATTAACCCGGCATATGAACCAATGTTAGAAATGGTAGAAGACTAATGAATGAAGCAAAAATGATAGGTCTTTCATAAAAAGAATTAAATAAAAAAGCCACCCACAACGTGAGCAGCTAATTAATTGTTTTCGACAAATTCAATTATATCACAAAGGGGTTGTTATAAAGTGGGATTGTTACCAGCAGTTAACTCAAATAGAACTCAAGATAATGTTAGAAATTTTCTAACTGACGAATTTCCACGCTTCATAGTTAAATCGGGGTACAGCCAACTAGAGGTGCAATCCCCAAGGATTTCGGATCTACCAAAGTCACAGATAGTTGGAAACAATATTGAAGATGGGATGATTGATTATTTTGAATCAAATAGAATTGTTCTAGCTGTCGTTAAAGCAATTGATAGATGTCCTAAACCTTATTCTAAAATTTTGAGAATGGCTTATATTGAAGAAATGAATGACACAGATATTATTGTTACTGTTCCTTATGAACGTAGCCAATTTTATAGATTAAAAGCAAAAGCATTTTTGTGGTTTGCAGACACGTTTGAAGATACATGTGATTTACATATTTATGCTAAAGAAAATGTTTGAAATGGTACTAACGTGCGACTTAGGTGGGACTATGATGGGACACGGATGGTACTGATTACGTTGTATATTGGTATCGTACCAAAATCAGAAAAAGGAGAAATACCTTTTTCAAGTGAAAATTTAAATAAAGGAGATGAATCCTCCAATATTTGTTACAACACAGTATTGTTATTTCTCAATTAAAAAAGAAAATCCTTTAAAAGGTAGCGAACAACGCGAATTGCTTATGAGAACGGCAATTCAATTTTGATCAGTGATGATAAAGCTGGTCATTACGTGGATACTGGCGTAGTTAACTTGTAGGTTCGATTCCTACTATCCACATTGGCCGGCGGAAAACGGTCATAAAATAGATTTTTCCAATGATACAAGTAAACCATTCTTGGTAGACACAACGTGGCTAGGTTCGATTCCTAGCATGGTTATATGAGTGATGGTATCTCTACGGAGACCATTGCGGGGATCAGTCAATTATGGCTGGTCTTTTTTATTAGGAGGATAACAATGGAAAATAAAATTTCAGAAGAATATATTAATGATTTGATCAATAGATCGGATATTGAGGTTAAAACAGTTTATGACAAGGTTACGTTAGTTACTTGCAAATTACCAAATGGATTCGTGTTAGTAGAATCTAGTGGAGCTGTCAGCAAAGAAAATTATGATCTGGATATGGGTAAGCAAACTTGCATGGAACATATTAAGAACGAGTTATGGAAGCTAGAAGGTTACTCACTAGCAAATAAATTGATGGGGGCAAAATAATGGAATACGAAGACACGTTAAAGTTAATTAAGAATAAGGCTTCAATTGAGATGCGATTACCACAATGGCACGCACATACTAGAATTGGAGTTAACAGATTGAATCCCAGCTCACCGTATTTGGAAGTCAGATCCGATAATGGTGTTATTCCGTGGATTCCAACGTATCCGGAAATGTTTTCAACAAATTGGCAAATTTATTAGATCACTCCTTTGAGTGATCTTTTTTTATTGGAGAAAATTATGAAAGAAAAAAGTGAATCAAATGGAATTAGCTTTGTAGGATTGCTAACGCTGATATTTGTTATTGCCAAGTTATTCGGGCTGATTCATTGGAGTTGGTTGTTAGTATTTGCACCAGTGTTAATTGAAATAGTATTAGCGTTATTACTTTATACCATTGCTGGTTTAATTCTATTAGTTAAATATCTCATTATGAAATATCAAATTTGGAAATTTGATAGGGAGAAATAATAATGATGATTCGTACAAAGATTGGATACATGACGCCTATGGAGGCAAGCTGCATCGGTCATATTGATAAAGAATTAGCACGAGATAGGAGGAAACAAAGACGTGAGCAAGAGAGAAGAAAACAAGTTACCAAGGATAACTTCAATGAGCTTAACAAAAAGTCAAAGGCAAGAAGATCTATATAACATTAATCGTGAATTTGAATCAGTACGTGAATCGGTTAGTGATGTTGACGGAAATTTATCCAAGGAAATTAAAGATAACTATTCAAATCTATCCAACAAGATTAAGGATGACTATTCGGATTTATGCAAATATTCTAACGGCAATACTAATAGAGTAACTGAAAATTTGAATAGGGAAACATCAAGATTGGATAAGAAAATCAAATATCTAACTATTTCATTGGTGGTTATGGCAATCTTGATTATAATTCTGGCAGTAGGAGTGTTGATCTAATGAATGAAGAAATGAAAATACAAGTCGTTTCAATTGATAGCATTACACCTTATCCAGACAATCCACGAAATAACGATGATGCTGTGGAACCTACTGCGGAATCTATTAAACAATTTGGGTGGCAACAACCAATTGTAGTTGATAAGAATAACGTTGTTATTGCGGGTCATACAAGGTTAAAAGCAGCCGAAAAATTAGGCTTGGAGACAGTTCCAATTGTAGTGGCTGATTTGTCTGATGAGCAGGCAAGAGCCTATAGACTGGCTGACAATAAGACTGGTGAAATGGCATATTGGGACGATAAATTGTTGGATCAAGAACTAAGCAAAATTACTGATATTGATATGAATTTGGTTGGATTTAATTTAGATGATATAGAACCAGAATTACCACAAGATTTTTTTGAAGAAAATCCAGATAGTGAATCCGATTCTGACACTAAGAATTATCTTGAATGGGGAAGTAATAAAGTTCTGCTATCTCAAAACGATATTAAGATTCTTGATGATCAATTTAAGAAATTCAATGATGGTGGAGAAAATGGAAGTTTTGTAACTTTTTTGGTAGATAAATGACAAAGCTGTATTTGTCGGCGTTAGGCACAAATTATTCAGATTTAACTAGTAAAAGCATATATACCAGTAGATATATTTTGGAATCTTACTTTTACATAACAAAGGCTATTAATAACAAGCAATATATTGCTGATGTTCTTGATTACAACAAAAGAGATAGGTTGTTGTTGGATAGTGGTGCATTTAGCTTTATGAATGGTAAGCAGGTTACTGAAAAAGAAATGGATCAATATTGCATTAATTACGTTGAATTCATTAAGAAATATAATATTAAGTATTTTGTTGAAATGGATATTGACGCTATTTTTGGTTATGAGAAAGCACTCGAATATAGAAGATATATTGAAAAAGAGTGTGGTAGTCAGGCTATACCAATATTTCATAAAGAGCGTGGTATTAACGTATATAAGCAAATGGTTAGTGAATATGAGTATGCCGGTATTGGTGGCATTGCCATGAAAAATATTAAACCATCAGAGCATAAGTATTTTAGAGAATTAAACAAATATGCCAATTATTATGGGACAAAATTACATGCAATGGGATTCACTCCAACAAGAGATTTAAATTCATATGGATTTTATTCGGTGGATTCATCTTCTTGGGCAAGTGGCGTCAGATTCGGAAAGATTTATCACTATCAAAACAAAATTATTAGAGGGATACTACGTCCTAAAGGTACAAGAGTCAAACTAAGTGGAAAAGAAACGCAAAATCACAACTGGCTTGAATGGTGTAAGTACCAACGTGCCGTTGATAAATAAAGGAGTTCATTATGGATAAAAAAGATAAGAAAATAAGCACAGTTACATTTATGTATTTAATTTTCACATTGATGTTTGTTAGTGCCGTATTAATTGGAAATGTATTAGCATCTAAACAAATTGGATGGGGAACATTTGGTATTCCAGCGGGAACTTTAGTATTCCCCTTGAGTTACATCATGAGTGATGTAGTTGGTGAAGTATATGGTTACAAAGCTATGAGAAGAATTATTTGGATTGGATTTGCATTCACTATTTTGCAAGCTGTTCTAATGACATTAGCAAGCTATTTGCCATATCCAATTTGGTATCAAAATAATGAAGCATTTCAAACTATTGCTTTAAGTGCTCCAAGAATCTTATTAGCACAGATTACTGCTTATTTAGTAGGAGAATGGGCAAACGCTGCAGTTATTAGCAAAATGAAAGCAAATCACTATTCAAAGACTAATAGCAAAGGTGCTTTTTCTATTCGTGCCGTTGTTTCAACACTAGCAGGAGAATTTTTAGATAGTGCAGTATTTATTCCAATTGCATTTTTAGGAGTTAATCCAACAAACACAATGATTGCATCGGTTATTCTTTTAACACTTATCAAAGTTGCTTATGAGATTATTATGTTGCCATTTACGAATTGGTTAGTTAATAAGGTAAAACATCATGAAGAGATTGATCATGTTGATCTCAATATTAAATACAATTTAGTCGGAAAAGTTCAAAACAATTAAGGGGAGAAAAATATGAAAGCAGTAGTTTTATTATCTGGCGGAATGGATTCTGCCGTCTGTTTGGCAAAGATTATCGAAGAATATGGAAATAACAATGTAATGGCTGTTGGATTTAGATATGGACAAAAGCACCAACAAAATCATTATTATGCAAAGAAGATTGCTGACTACTTCAATGTAAAGATGATTGATTTAGATATTGATGTTAGAGCATTTAAAGGATCCGATTCAACACTTTTAAACGATAAAAAAATTAAGCACGAAAGCTACGCTCAGGTATTAAAAGACAGTGACACGGGTATTGCAGACACGTATGTTCCATTTAGAAATGGATTGATGTTGTCACAGGTTGCGGCACTTGCATATAGCCAGAAAGCAAACTATGTGGTATATGGTGCACATAAGGATGATTATGCTGGAAATGCTTATCCTGATACCTCACCAGCATTTTATAAAGCCATGAATGAGGCTATTAATGTTGGAACTAATGGCAAGATTAATGTTATTGCACCATTGATAAATATGGATAAAGCAGGAGTAGTAAAACTGGGCACACAATTAGGTGTGCCTTTTGAATTTACTCGAACATGTTATGAGGGTGACGACGTTTCATGCGGAGAATGTGCTACTTGTTTAGACCGGATTAATGCTTTTAAGCAAAATGATCTAGTTGATCCAATTCCTTATGCAATTAATATTGATTGGAATAACTAATTAACGAACTGATTTATAAAGGAGGGGTGTCAATGTGCTATGGCTAAGTATAAAGAGTGGTTAACAGAGGAAGGACTTCTTAAATTAGAGGGAATGGCTCGTGACGGATTAACCAATGAACAAATAGCACATACGATACGTGTGAATCCTGACACTTTATATACATGGATTAGGAAGTATTCCGAGATATCCGAGGCCCTAAAAAAAGGTAAAGATGTAATTGATAGGAAAGTAGAAAATTCACTGTTAGATAGAGCCATGGGGACATCTACAACCGTTACAACATATGCCATGGTTAAAGTTGATGATGAAGTGCTAAAGGTTAGACGGTTCAATTTTCTAAACGAATATAAGTTAGATCATCCTGATTTGAGTAAGAAACAATTAGCCATGGTTGCTATTGATAAGGTGCCGACATACGAACGTATTCCGATTAAAGAGGTTCATAACGAGTTACCTCCTGATACGAGTGCAGCTATATTCTGGCTGAAGAATAGAAAGCCTGACATTTATCGTGATCAATCATTTAAGAATCTTAATGAGGCTAATACCAGAAAAGCAACTGCAGAAGCTAAGATTGCGGAAGCTAAAGCTATTGACGTATCTAACGGTACCGACCAACAAATGGAATCTATCGATAAATTATTATCGACAATAACATCGGAGGTGGAACAAGATGGCGAATCTGACTAAATTGTTCACACCTAAACAGTTAAAGGTTCTTGATCAAGTTATTAACAATAGCGATTGGCGTTTAATGATTAATTATGGCGCTGTCCGTGCTGGAAAGACGTTTGTAGATAACTTTATATTCTTGCTGGACGTAAGGCATGCTGCACAGGTTGCTCAAGGCCAAGGTGTTACACACCCGCAATATATATTGGGCGGTGTATCAAGTAAGACTATTCAGAATAATGTTCTTAATGAGATCACTAATACATTTGGGATTGAATTTCATTTCGACAAACATAATTCGTTCAATATTCAATTTGAGGGATTACCACCAGTCAAGATTATTCAAGCGTTTACGGGTTCGATTGCTGGTTTAGGTGCTATCCGTGGTATGACAGCTTATGGCGCTTATATTAATGAAGCCTCGCTATCTAATGAGCAGGTCTTTGCAGAAATTAGAAATAGATGTTCGCCAGAAGGTGCGCGTGTTGTATGTGACACCAACCCAGATATACCAACTCACTGGTTAAAGACTAAATATATTGATAATCCTAACCACTCAAAGACAATAATTAGTAATCATTTCGTTATCGATGACAATACATTTCTATCGCCTGATTTCATTAGGACTACTAAAGAAACAGAACCGACAGGAATGTATTATGATCGCGCTGTATTAGGGCTGTGGGTATCTGGTGAGGGTACCGTCTATAAGGATTTCAACGAGAAGACCATGTTAATTGATCACGCTGATGTTCCAGATAATCTTAGATATGTGGCTGGCGTCGATTGGGGATATGAGCATAAAGGCTCAATCGTTGTTATTGGTGTTGATGATTCAAATAACAATAAGTATCTAGTTGAAGAACACACAGCTCAATTTGAAGAGATAGACTACTGGACAGACGTTGCGATTGATATTAAGCAAAGATATGGCAATATACCTTTCTACGCTGATTCGGCACGTCCAGAGCATGTAGCTCATTTCCAAGAAGTAGGATTAAATTGTATGAACGCTTATAAATCAGTTTTAACAGGTATCGAATACGTGGCTAAGTCCATGAAAGTCGGCGCCTTTTTTGTTGTTAAACAAGCAATTGACAACACGGGATTGGATAAGAAATCTAATAACTATCATTATTTTCTTGATGAGATTTATACCTACGTTTGGAATGAAAAGACTGGCGAACCAGTCAAAGAAAATGATGATGTCATGGATACAATACGTTATGCCATTGCATCAGACGAAAGAATGAAGTTGAAACCTAAAGTTAATAGCCATGCTAAGAATATTAGTGACTTACGTGGTTTAGGAGTTATTTAAAAAGAAAGGAGTGGTTAAATGGCAACCGATATTGATAAGGGTGCAGTTGATCGAAGTATTAACATGCTTAATGGTAAGCGATGGGGTCAATATGGATTCGAAGAAGTAAATAAGATCTATATGATGCCAGAAGATGACTGGATCAAGATTAAGAATGACCCACTTCAAATTATTAAAGTATTGAAGTATTTCCTGCGACATCATTACGATAAGCAACTACCGAGAATCCTAGGGTTAGAACGATATTATAAAGGCGATAATAATATTCACTATGCCAACTTTAATAAGAGTTCTACCCGTGCTGATAATCGTGTTACGAGTGGGTTTCCTAAGTTTATAACCAATATAGATGTAGGTTATCAGGTTGGTAATCCTATCAAGTTCCAATATAACGATGATAAGGATAGCGATAACGAAGATACCGATCTAGAAGATGCGGTTACTGACTTCAACAGCCGTAACGATGAGGCGTATCACGAAAAGGTTATGAAAAAGAATCTTAGTGTTACCGGTCGAGCTTATGAATTGGAATATGTCAGAAGTGGAACTAATGAAGTTGCAATCAAACCAATTGATCCTGCTAATGCGTTCGTTGTGTACGATACGACAGTCGAACAACACT
Organism: Companilactobacillus allii; assembly: GCF_001971585.1. Lineage (NCBI taxonomy): Bacteria > Bacillati > Bacillota > Bacilli > Lactobacillales > Lactobacillaceae > Companilactobacillus > Companilactobacillus allii. The sequence goes on from NZ_CP019323.1 coordinate 1,160,521, forward strand.
CATTGTTTGCAGTCAGATATTATCTTGTTAATTACATGAACAAGCCAAAATACTACGTTGAGGTGTACACAGACGATACCGTTTATTACTTCACAGACGGGCAGAACCCTGCTACTGATTTAAAGTTTGATCACAAGGAAGAACATTACTTCTTTGATGTTCCGTTAACCGAATATCTCAATAATGATGAGCGTATAGGTAAGTGGGAACTCGAAATAGATAAGATTGATGCCATTGATAAATCATTGTCCGAAATGGCTAACAGTCAAGAAGACTACAGTAATGCAATTATGTGGATTAATGGCGACTTTGATATTACTGGCGAAGATGGCAAGCAAAATGAACACCCTGCAATTGACCGAAAAGCTGGAGTAATTTGGATGAAACCATCAGTGATTAATAATTTGAGTGGAACTGGTAGCACAGTTATTCCCGCTTCCATTGGATATGTTACTAAAGATGTTAATGTAGGCGATTGGAAGATTTATGTTGATCTACTCTCGGCACAGATTCACAAGGATACGAACACATTAGATACCACCGATAGTAATTTTGCTGGTCAACAAACTGGAGAGGCTATGTCATTTAAGCTGTTGGGTAGTGATCAAGAACGTTCTATTCAGGAATCGTTATATACCCGTGGTGTCATGCGTCGTCTAAGGTTGCTTTCAAACTATTTGGAAGTCACTGGTGTTATATCGCACGCAGATAACGTGGAGAATTTCCATATTATCTACACTCCTAACCTACCTAAGAACGATGAAAAGATTGTGGCTAATTCTGTATCACTTGTTAATACTGGCAAGATTTCAAATGAAACATTTTGGGATAGCATTGAGCCTATCACTGGTGTTAATGCTGAAACTGAGAAGAATCGCGTTGATGATGAGCAGAACGACGAGCTGGAGAAAGACCCACTTCAAAAAGTGTTCACACCAAAAGAGAATGAAACAGGTCAATCAATTGATAGCAAGGAGGTAGCCAACGATGATAGTAAAGTTAAATGATAATTATTCAACTTTTGCATTAGGTGACGCCGCAAAGCTCTTTCAAACTGCTAATAGCCCTGATGATAGAGAACTTCAATTAAGCCCACATGATTTGGAAATATGGGAACTGTTTAACATTACAACAGAAAATACTTTCAGATTTAGTTCAATATATTTCCGTGCCAAATATGTAGATACAAATAGTTTAAGAGTATTCGGGAACCCAATTAAGGGAAATCTAAGCAAAGAATCTTTAAAGGCTATCGGAGTGGAAGAGAACGATATAAAAGATCTAATTGGCTTGACCAAACCAATTAGGATAATTAAATTGTTGGAAGATAATTATGAAACTATCTAAAGATCAAGCTATTAGATTAGCAAAGTTAGTTTATGGTCAGGAAAGTAAGCGGGTCAAAGAGATTGAACAGGCTTATAAGCAATTGCAGACCGATACAATCGACACTATTAATTCTTATGTCAACGATGATAAGAGCTGGAATGCTAAAGCTCCATTAGATGACATCAAGCAACTATTGGAAGACGTTAAAAACTTATATGATGATCTGAACGATGATGAACAGAATCTCGTTAGAATGGCATTTAGTGATAATAAGTTGAAGTCAAATGGCGATATGTTGCTGGCCAAAGTTACCGGATTGATTATCGGAGTAGCAATATATCAAAGACGCCAATTAATTGGTGGTACTGCTGATATTTCCAAGGCTTATGAAGTTAAAAGTTACCAGTCTGCTAAGAAAATAATAAAAAAAACGCCTAAATTGAGTGGTAAAACTCAAGGAAGACGTTTTTCAAGTAATGTTGATGTAATTATGCAAAAGATGGCAAGAAATGCTGTTCTGGATCGACATATTGATACAGATATTATTTCATCAATCAATAAACAAACACTTCAAACTATCCGAAAGGTACGTGATATTGCTGAACGTGCAGCCAAATCTAATAAGGATTCATTAAACTGGCAAAACGAGGTGGCTAACGTATTAACTGGTGGTAATAGATTAACTAACGGTCAAATGGGAAGAGCTGCAGGAATGATTCGAACAGCTACAGCTCAATCTATTAATAGAACAACGTTAGAAGGTCTAAAGAAACGTAAGGTTAAGCGGTACAAATTTGTATCACTTGAGGCACCAACAACTTGTGCTGATTGTCATAATTTAGATGGCAAAATATTCAATGTAGCTGATGCTGAGGAGGGCGTTAACTACCCGCTGATACATATAAATTGCCAATGTATTGTTACGGAGGTTAACGAAGATGATGATTGGGATACGTCAACTCACGACATTACAGAAGATTTCAAGAAGCTATAGTTTTTTAATGCTATCGATATAATAATTGCACAATTCTTCTAAATCTTTCTTTGTACTGCCAGGGTATGGAGTAAATTTATCGGGGTCATTGCCATACGTTTCTACAGCACCATAGTGCATGTCTTCCTTATCGATAAAATATCCTTTTCCTAACATCAAGAGTTCTCTTTCCCTTTTATCAGGGATATTCATAAGTCTTGAGTCAATCCAGTCATTGAATGAACTGGCATCAAAAAAGAATTTATTAGCATGATCTATAGTTTCCATATCCTGATCCGTAGTTTCTAAAAAATCACCACTTATGAAACCAACCATTATTTTTTTAATTGAATCAATATGCTCATTTTGTGTTTCAATTTGATCCTTAATTTTTTGATTGTGTAGTCGCTGGTCTCTGATATTTTGTACATGTTGTTGATATATAGGCATAAATACAGCAATAACTAATGCGACCAGTGATGATCCTATTTGTACCCATTGAGTTAAATTCATTTTGTTGCCTACTTTCATTAATTTATATATCAATCATACCAAGTTAAATCACTCTTTTTTCTAGAAATTTGAGTGTTTTTTTATTGCCATTTTTTCGGTAGCTGGCATAAAAGAACAACTGATAAGTTATACCACTTAAAAAGTATATGGAGGAATTTTCTAATGAAATCACTATTAAAAGCACCATTAAAGTTAAATTTACAATTTTTTGCCGAGGGTGACGGTGGCACTGAAGGTAGTCAACCTGCTGGAAATGACAATCAGGTAGCAACAGAAGACGAAAAGGAAACAGATGGCGAAGATGATCCAAAAGATAAAGAAGACGAGAAGAAATATACTCGCGCTGATTTCCGCAAGATGTTCGCTGGTCAAATGAATGAATTTAAATCTAAAGAGTTACCCGATTTGTTAAAAGAGGCAGAACAACGTGGAGCGGAACGTGCCAAGATGTCGGATAAGGAAAAGGCCGACGCTGATAAAAAGCAACGTGAAGACGAATTAAATAAGAGAGAACAGGCTTTAAATCAACGTGAAGCACTTGCCGATACTACGACACGTTTATCCAACGAGGGACTACCTACATCATTTGCACCAATGTTAAATGATCTTGATGCTGATAAGCGAGCAACTAACATTGATAACTTTAAAAAGGTATTCAGTGAGGCTGTTCATACTGGCGTTCTTGATCAAACTAAAGGTGGCAAAACACCAAGTGCTGGAGATGGTGCAACTCATGAAGAAAATTCTGGTGCTCAATTTGCTGAACAAGCAAACAAGCAAGGTCAAGGGACAATTAAAGATGACCCTTGGAAATTAAAATAGGAGGAACGATATATGTATTACGGAGAAAATAATCACGTTGAAGAAATTAATTTTTTAGACAGTGAAAAATATGTTTCATTTCCATACAAAGTTAGTGCTGAAACTGTCGGCGTAGTTAATGGTGTATTGCCTGCTGGATCAGTTATCCCAACTAACGATGCTAAAGCAGTAGCGGTAACTATTAATGATGTTGATGTATCACACGGCACACAAATGGTAGGTGGTATCGTCGATGGATTCATTAACGCTGCTAGATTACCAGTAGCACCAACTGCTGATGCAATTACAGCACTCAAACGAATTACATTTTCAAATACTGAAACAGAAAGCGAGGCTTAATAAATGGCTGACATTTTAAAATTATTTAGCACAAAGAACGTATTATCATACGTTCAAAACCGTTCATATCAAACTTATTTAGGCGACACACTATTTCCTGCTCGTAAGGTTCCAAGCCTTGAAACAGAGATTCTGGAAGATACTTACACAGCACCAACTATTGCGCCAATTTCTGCATTCGATACAGAAGCACAAATTGGTAGCCGTGAAGCCAACGTTCGTATGGCTGAACTAGGTTATATGAAACGTAAGATTCAGCTCAAAGAGAAAGATCTAGTAGCATTAAGAAACCCGCGTACAGCAGAAGAACAAGCATATTTAACTCAATTGGTTTACAACGATACCGACAAGATGGTTACCGGTGTTCTTGCACGTATTGAGTTAATGCGTATGCAAGTTTTAGCAAACGGAATTGTTTTGCCTGATGATAAAGATGTTAATTGGAAAGTTGATTACAAGTTACCAAAAGAACATCAAGTTAAGGCGGATTGGAGCGACAAAGACGCCGACATTATTGGAGATATTCAAACTTGGGTAGATACATTAGATAGTGCACCAACACGAGTTATCACATCTAATAAGGTTAAGAATGCAATGTTACAAAATAACATGATTTTAGATTACTTCAAGCGTCTAAATCTTATTCCATCACTGACAGGATTAAATCAAGTTATGGACCAATTAGGGTTACCAATCCTTGTAACTTATGATCTAAAGTATCGTGAAGCTGATGCTAAAGGAAAATTGACTACAAAAAGTTATTTCCCAGAAAATAAATTTGTAATGTTTGATGAAAACACAACAGGCGAAACACTTTACGGTCCAACACCTGAAGAATCACGACTATTATCAAACAGCAATATCAATATGACAGTTGGCAATGTGTTTGCAACAATGTATGAAGAGGGAAATGACCCAGTCGGAACTTGGACAAAAGCTGCAGCTACTTCATTACCAACACTTGCAAATACAGAGCAACTATTCCAAGCAGAAATTACTTTACCAGCGTCAAAATAGAACCGCCACGAAATAGTGGTGGCGATATTCCAATGAAACCAACTAACGTAACAGTTAATCCAACAATTGATGGTGCTGCTATTAGTGTTAAATAAGAGGTAATCTAATGGTCGAAGAAATTGAATCAAATATTTTGAATGATTTCAAAGTTCAAAAAGGTATTAAAGATACAGAAATGGATGAAATTTTAAAAATATACATTCATCAAGCAATACAAGAAGTTGAATTATACATAGGCGAAAGTAAGTTACCTGATATTTTGAGTGGAATCATAACTCAAATGGCCGAGGGAAAATTTACTAAAGCCGGCGCCGAGGGAACTACCGCAACAAGCGAAGAGGGATTATCATACACATTCAGCGCCAATGATCTAACTCCATTTCTACCTTCAATTGATGGTTATATTCGTAATAAAATTGGCTCAAAAAGTATAGGAAAGGTGGTAACTTTTGATTGATATTAAAAGATATTATCTTATTAACTAAACAAACTAAAGCCAGTGCAGACCCATTAAATCATACTGTGACCTATTCTGAGAAGCCGTATTTCTCCGCAAAAGTAACCGAATTAAATGGTGCTACTGCTCAAAATAATTCTATAGGAGCTCAATATGAGCATACCTACGTTATTAGATTACAGGGTATTCATCAAGCTGATAAAGTTGCTTTTGCAAACGAATGTAATTCATTTAATAAAAGATCATACGAGATAATTCAAATAAGACACCATCATTTTAAAACTGATATATACGTTGGTATAACAAAGGTATCATCATGAGTTGGAACAATGATCATATCCCAACTGTTAGAATTACTGCCGAAGACGAATACAGTCATGTGATGACTGATATGGCAAGTAAATTTAAACAGCTTGGAGATGAAGAATTATCCAAAAGCATTTTAATGGATAAGTCAAGGCTAAATACAAATATTCCAAAGTCTGTCGAAAAGATTGCTAATGATGAAGTTGATGGTGCTATGAGGTTAATCAAAGAACGACAATATCACTCTAAAAGTGGCTATGTTGGCCACGGAAATCTTTTGCATTCAATTCGTGCTGAGTTTAAAAAAAATGGTTTCCAAGCAGATATTGCGCCACACGCAATGTCTAAAAATGATTACGAATATGGTCAGGCATTTGAATTTGGATTAAGACATAAAAACTATCCTGCACAGCATCCCATGCGAGATAGCGGAAAAAGTCTTAATGCAGATAAGTACACAAATGATGTTATTAACAATTCAATAAAGTAGGTGGTCAAAATTTCGCCTCAAAGAGATTTAATGATAAGTGCTATTACAGAATTAAACAAATTTGGAATACCTGTATTTGATATTGAAGATAGTGACAGTGATCAATGCCCACAAATTATCGTTTATATTGAAAATACAAGTAACTCTAATCGCGCTAAAAATGAAAGAAGATCATCATACACATTAAATGTTGATTATTATGACGTTAAAGATAATGATAATAGTCAAATGATGGATAATTGTTACATGATTCGACAATTGCTTCAATATTTGAAGTTATCTAATTATTATTGTCAATCGGTTGGGTTTGATGAAAGAACCTCAATTGACACATCAACTTCACAAATATTAAGACGTCATAATATGATGATTGATTATGAAATAACAGAACGAGCATTCTTTTAAAAAAGGATGTCTATTTTTTTATCAAAAAACACAATGAAAAGAGGAATATTTCATGTCTCAAACAGGAAATATTGGTAGCAAGATTAAAGCAACTGCGTCTGGTCGTGACGCTGATAAGATTTTATATTTTTATAAGCGTATAGAACATGAACCAAAATCTAACACAATTCATATTTTAGGATTGCAGGGTGCCACATCTGGGACCAATACCAAAACTGCTCAATCAACCGCAACTAAAACTGCGACTATTAAAGGAATTGGTGCAGCAAACCAACAACGAACTGTTGATACAATTTTCCAAAATCCTAAAGAAAACGAAAAAGATTTGTATTGGGATTTATATGCTGCTTGGGAAAAAGGTGAAAAGATGGGATTATGGCGTGTTGACTTTAATACAGTCCACGGCACAAAGCCAAATCGAAAAGTGCAAGCACAATTCTCACAAGCATATTTACCCAATTTGCCAAACACAGAAGCACTTGCAGGTACAGCAACATCTAACCTTCAATTTGAAGTTGATGGATTGGAACGCGCGTTAAATACAGACGAAAATGCGTTTGAATTAGATGAAGTTGATTTTGATGACGGTGTATTTGATAGCGTTAACAAATTATACAATTTCTCACATGGGATTGATCTTGGAGTTGATGAAAATGGGAATGTTGTTGACGAAACCTTAGATGATGATTCAATTATGGTTCAAAATACTACAACTGGTGAAGATGTCTACGGTCCAGCATACAAATCTGTTGATATCGGAAATGAATCAACTCCGATTAATCCAACTGATGTAACTGCAAGGCCAACAATTGATGGAGCAGATGTTGCAACGAAATAAAACAATAGGAGATTTTAAAAATGGAAGATAGAACTAATGAAATTTTAAATATTTATGATAAAACGGGAAAAATTGTAGCAACAGGAATTAAGGGAGCAACAACAGCGGCAATCACAGAACTATCAGCGGGAACGGTGGTTAACGCTGGAGATTACAAAGTTTCATTCACCGATGCAACTTCAAAAATTGAATCTGAAAAGATTGATGTCCCAGTATTTACAGTTCTTTTAGCGACTGATGCGCCATCAGAAGTTAAGACAACAGCAACTAAAGATGGCGCAACAATTTCAGTAGAATAGTTTAAAAATGAGCATACTCACTCGGTGAGCGGTGGTGGACGGAAGTTAAATTAAAGGGAGAAATCGTAATGATTCAATTAACAATCAAAAAAAATAATGTACAACCAGATTATAATTTTAGACTTTATAAAAATATCGTTGGTTCAAAAAAAGAACAACAAGACGAAAATTTTAGTAATTTTATTCAAGGTTTGTGCGATGACAATCCCGATGCAATTATTGATTTTGGAGTGGCTGTTTCAGGACATGAATTGACTGACGTTGCGGTTGCTGATCAGTTTGGTGAACAAGGCATGTTTGATGACGTTGAAGCAACTTCAAACGAAATTATTGATGGGTTGTTATCAAACGGTTTTTTAGCAGCGAAAGTAAAAATGTTCTTGAATTCCGAAAAGTTATCAATCAAGAGAATGAAGCAAGCTCAAGAAATTGGTACATTGAAAGATTCAGACAAAACGGAAATGGAAATGACAATCAAAATGACGGAAGATTCTCAGAAAATTCACGAAAAGAAATTGAGCAAGAAAAGCAAATAAAGCCGGCATTTGATTTTGATGATTTGTTAATTGAATCGCGCCGAACAATTGGTATTGTTGATGTTGATGATTTTTATAAATTAACTCCTAACGAATTTAAAGACTTAAAAAAGGGCGCTCAATTAGCAATTTACGATGATCTTGTTTATTCACAAATTAAAGCAGGAATGGTAAAACCAATTGCTCTAATCGATGATGTTAAAAGTCAATCCGAAAACATCACTCAAGTATTGGAACAGTTTAAAAATGATATTGAAAATGATGGAACTCAAGCAAAACACAGTGTTGATATGAATCGATTATACGATTTACTTTTGAGGAAAGGAGGAAAAAAATAATTGCCTGACATTGTTGTTAACAAAATAATTAAATATAGTGCTGAGGACGCTTTGACGCCTGTTGCTAATCGATTAAAGAGTGTAATTGATAATTTTACTAAAAATCATACAACAAAGTTTGATGGAACATTTGATGATACTAAAATCAAATCGTTTAAACAAGAAATCAATGGTTTACCAAAAGAAGCCAAAACAGAATTAAATGCAATGGCTGAGCAAAGTGGTTTCAGGAATTTTAATCAATATTTGAAGTCATTACCTAAAATTCAACAAACAAAACTTGAAGCAATGATCAACAAAAGTGGTTTTACAGCTTTTAAAGCAGAATACAAATCGTTGCCTAATTCTAAGAAAACAGAATTACAATCAATTGCTAAAATTGAAGGTTTTAAGAATTTTGATGATATGTACAGAAAAGTTCCGAAAGAAGCAACAACTAAACTAAAAGTTGTTTCTAACAAAAATTCTATAAATCAATTTGAAAATGCCATTAAGAAAATTCCTGATAAACATAAGACGACACTAACGGCACAAGATAATACTGGTGGTGTTTTTTCACGATTATTTGGTAATCTTAGAAAATCACGAGATGAAGCGACCAAAACACACGGTATTTTTGGGTCAGTATTTGGAGCTTCGATAATATCGTCGGCGGCAATAAGTGGATTTGGTACCTTAAAGAATGCAATATCAAGTGCCAAAGATGAAGCTGTACAATATGCACATGATCAGCAAACAATGAATGCAACCTGGTTAACTTTGACTGGTAATGCTGACAAAGGTAAAAAGATGGTTGATATCACCAATCAAATGGCAAGCGCTGCTAACAACTCTGTCAAAATGGTTGATGAGTTAAACCAAAAATTTTATTCGGTAACTGATAATGTCGGATTAACTAAGAATTTGACTAACTCTGTTTTAACGTTGCAAGATGCCTTTGGTAAAACCGATGACGCAGTTATGAATTTCGGAACGCAATGGGGTCAAATGGAAGCAAATGGCAAAGTTTCCGCACAAGACATGATGTCGTTTGTTAACGTGTTTCCTAAAATTCGTCAAGAACTATTAAAAACAGAACAAAAAATGACCGGTAATAGTAACTTAACTATGCAGCAAATGAACGATATGATGTCTGCAGGGAAGATCTCCAGCGACACAATGAATAAAGTGTTAACGGGAATGGCTGGCAAATATGGTGATGCTACCAAGAATTTCGGTTCAACAATCGATGGAATGGGTAGAACTATCAAAACACAAGTTCCATTATTGCTATCATCATTTACGAAACCGTTTGTTAACGCTGAAAGTCCTATTTACAAAGCTGTTTCCGATTGGATTAGTGATCCGAAAACTAAAAGTAAGTTTGCTGATTTGGGTACCACTGTATCAACTGGAATGAATAATGTTATGAAGGCATTTTCTGGCGGATCTAGCTCAAAGGATATTTCTAAAGGCATGAATAATGCTATTGATAATATTCAAGCTGGATTTAAGTCATTTTTTGAATACATAGCAAAACATGCCGATGATATTAAAACGGTAGCTAAATCATTAGGAACAATTTTGAGTATTATTGGTAATACTGTTTTTAAAACTGCCGGAATTGTTTTTGAGACAATTGCTGATTCGCTCGGATTAATGTCTAGCAATTCTAAAAAGTCTAATGATCCTTTAAAAACTTTCGCTGATATTATGGGAAATATAGCAAAACATCAGACAGCTATTAAAGTAATTACCACTTCATTATTAGCACTTTTTGCAGCTAAAAAAATTTCGAGTTTTGCGTCAAGTCTTGGTGTTATTAAAGATAATTTAGGTAAAATTGCAGGAACAAAACTTACAAATTTAGGCGGATTGAAGGACGCAAATACATATCTTGGTGCCGAAGCATTAAAACCGTCAAACGCAAAAGCAACCGTTGGAATGAGAATGGAAACAATGTCAACGGCAGGCAAAGTTGCTACCGGAGCCGTTGGTGTCGGCATTGCAGCAAGTGCCGGGATTGATATTTACAAAGCAATAAAAACCAAAAATCCTACAAAGAAATTTGAAGAGTTTGGTAAAGCAACCGGTACAGTTGTTGGTGGCGGTATTGGATTTATGCTAGGTGGACCAGCAGGTGCAGCAATCGGATCACAAATCGGGGGTGTTTTAGGCAAAGCCGGTGGTAACGCCGCCAAACAATTTGGTGATGAATGGGGTAAAGCTGGTAAAAAAGATGCTAAACCGCCAGATGGATTGGTACCTAAGGCAAGTTATTATGCTCGTAAAGCAGTAGATGGAATGACTGCTTGGGGACGTGGTATAGCTGATTGGGTCAAAAAGCATAAAGAAGAATTAATTTTAACTATGGTTAATCCATTTTTAGGTATAGCTGATTGGTTGTTGAAAGACACTAAATCAGGTAAAAAGTTTCAAAAATGGGTATCGAAGATTGTAAAAGATATTCAATCTGGATTTAAATCATTCAATAAAAAAGCCGAAAAAATTGGCAGTAACATAGTAGATGGAATTGTTAAGGGAATGAAGGGCTTTGGTAAATTAGCACTTTACGCTTTAGCATTACCAGTCGGAATAGTTGCTACTATTATGAAGCCGTTGTCGAAACCACTTAAAAAAGTAATGACGTCGTTAAGCAAAGATTTAAAGAAGGATTGGAAAGGCTTCACAAGCTGGTTAGGCGATATTTTTGACCCAATAGCAAAAATCTGGGATAAATCTTGGAAGAAAATATCTAAAGTTATTAAGCCAGACACTATTTCGAAAAACGTTTCTAATGAGCTCGGAAAAATGTCAAAAGATGTTAAAAAGTCTAAATGGGCTCAAGATTTAGGCAATGATTTTGATAAAGCTAAAAAGACGGCCAATACTTGGGGATCTAACATGGGCTCATGGTGGTCAGACTTTAGCTCTGATTTTAGCAAAAGTTGGAATTCTACTTGGTCGAACGCAAGTACTCATATGAGCAAAAAATTTAGTGGTTTGAAAAAATGGTATGGTGACTTTTCAGGTGGCATGAATTCATGGTGGTCACAATTTAGTTCTAGTTTTTCAAAAAGCTGGAAATCTGTTTGGCAAGGTATATCAGATACATTTAAAGATATATTTGATGGATTAAAAAAAATTGCCAAGAATTCTTGGAATGGCATAATTACCGTTATCAACAATGGTATAGGGGCAATTAATGGAGTGATTACTACGTTTGGAGGCAGCAAACTAGGAACCATTAAAAAACTTGAAACTGGTAGCAATTATCATCCAGGTGGTTTAGCGAGAATTAATGATGCTAATTCACCTGTTTATCGAGAAATTGTTAAAAACAAAGATGGGCATATGTATTCACCTATCGGTAGAAACGTAGTTGTTCCACTTGAAGCTGGATCATCCGTTTTACCAGCCCAGCAATCAAGGCCTTATGTTGAATCTGGCATGATTCCAGCGTATGAAAACGGTATCGGTGATAACCTTTCTAATTTCTTTGATTCAGCGACTGGAGGAATTTCCGACAAATTAAGTGATGCCGGTTCGTGGGTAACAAGCAAAGTTAAAGATATCGGTGGAGACATTGAAAAGGGAATTAAGTTCGCTGCTGATTTTATTAAAGACCCTATTGGGAATTTAACCAAAGCGTTTGAATCTGTTACGGATGGCAAGTTTGCTAAAGAAGAATTTTCTTCAAAAATGGGTCCAGCGACCGGAAAAGGAATAGTTAAAGGTATATCTGACAAAGTTAAATCTTTAGCTACATCATTTAAAAAGTCACTTGAATCTGTCACAAGTTCAAGCGGTTCAATGCCAGCAGGTTCTTATGGTTCGATGATTAGAGCAGCTGCAGCATATATGCATCAAAGCGTTACTGATTTTAATGTTGACATGATTGAACGAATTATCGGTAATGAATCTGGTGGAAATCCTAAGGCCATTAATTTAACTGATAGTAATGCAAAGGCGGGACACCCTTCAAAAGGAATCCTTCAATACATTGATGGAACTTTTAAGAATTATGCAATGCCTGGTCACACCGATATTTGGAATCCAATGGATCAATTAATTGCTTTATTTAATGATGCTACATGGCGTTCTGATATGGGTATGGGTTACAACGGCAAGTATGGTGAATGGCGTGGCTCTGCTTCAGGACCATCAGGACCAAGACTAATGGCTGAGGGAGCACATGTTTGGAATGCTACCAATGCAATTATTGGAGAATCTGGAGACGAGTTTGCTATTAATCCAAGCAAAGCTAGCGCATTGCCATTAACAGCTTCACTAATTAATCGTTTAAGCGATTTTCATCCACAATTGAAGACTTCAAGTTTAACTTCAAATTTGACATCAAACGTTGGAGATAAATTAACAGCAGTGATCAACTTATTGAGTTCAATTAACGATAAGGATTATCAACCACAACTAAGTTTGACGAGAACTTCGTCAGATATGAATCAACAAAATAAACGTGATACTGATATCTATGCATATCAACAAGGAAGGAGACAATAATTTGACAGAAAGAGTATTTAAGGACGATTTAGCGACAGCCAAACCACATGCTTATGGGTTTTCACACGGTCATGACAGGCCAGGATTGCCAACTGAGCCGATTGAGGTAGCGATAAGTTCAAATGGTGAAAATTGGCAATCGTATTATGATAATGATGAATTTGGAAGAACATTCTGTTATGACTGGGATATTCCTTTAGTAAATCCAGTTGAACAATTTCAAAAGATTAATACTCGCGATGGCCAAAATTTGAATTCTTCTTCGTTTGATAGTAGAGATATAACAACGACATGGATAATTGATAGCAATAGCAAGGCTGAATTTCTTCAAAGATTTCATGAAATTCAAAAGTTTTTCATGTCACGCGATGGATTTTGGTTATCGTTTGGTAATCAACCTGCATATAAGTATCGCGTTAAAACACGAGTATTTACTCCAACATATTTTAATGACCGTTCTGCCAGTATTTCAATTATTTTCAACAACTATACCGGCATGAAAGAATCCACAGGAACTTCATTAGAAATATTTGATAGTACTAAAGATTTCTTCGATTTTGGTATGGGAATCCCCAATACTGATAATTTAAAATGGAAATTTAATACTAACAATTTCAATGTATTCAATCCTTCAGATCTAGTCATTGACCCATTATCACAACATCATTTTTTAAAAATACATATTAAAGGTGTTGGAATACCAACTATTGTTAATAAGACGACGGGGGAAACTTTTTCTTATAGTAAATATTTAAGTGGAAATGATGAATTAGTTGTTGATGGCGTTGATCCTGTTATTAATGGGATAGCTGACGGAATTAATTCAAATCATGGAACAATCAGTTTAAATCGCGGTTACAACGAATTTGATATTTCTGGTTTATCAAATTTTGAAGTATCCTTTGAATTCTACTTCATATATTTCTAATGAATGGGCATAAATTATTTGTCAAGTCAGCTGACAATCAGAACGAAGAATGGCTAACTTGCATTAATGAAGATACCTTTCAACTTTCAAGCCAGATAAGTGATAATTTTCAAATAAGTTTTACGGCGTGGCTGTCAGATGATGCGAAAGTGTCTTTCGACATGCTTCAAGGTGAATCTTATGTCATTTATGACGGACAAAAATATGTGATTAAACAATGTATTCAAAAATATGTTGATGATCTAGTAACCAAAGATATAACCGCAGTTCATGAGATATTTGGGATACAAAATTTTAGACAATTTAAAATCAATAGTGGAAGTGATTCATATTCGATTGATAGCATGCTGAAGTTTATATTTGATAGTCCTTACAACACCGAGGGCTTTGACTATAAAATAATTGGGACATTTTCTAAAGTTGATATAATTGATTGGGGAAATTGCTCTGGACTTGACGCAATACAAAAAGCCGTTGATAGTTATGGAGCTAAGTGGCTGCCAAATGGTAAGACCGTGATTTTGTATGATTCTAATAGTTATAAGAATCCAACAAACAAGCAATACATTTGGGCTCATAATACAAATGATATTGAATTATCTGTGGATTATACATCGATTCAAAATGGTGCAATGCTTTATGGAGCTACAAAAGATGATAGTCATACACAAACGCCAGATAGCAACACTGTAATTGATAGTGCTGGTATTTCGATGACAGCAACTCCAACGGGCAAAGACACCAAAGGAACTATTTCAAGTATGTCCGGAGCACCTGTTTACAGTTCACCAACAAAGAAAATAGCAACTGGCCAAATTCTTGATAATGGAACTACTTGGAAAATCAGTAAGCAAGTCACAGTTGATGGAACGATTTGGTATCGTGTTGCAACTAATGGATGGGTCTCTGAAAAGTACTTTCGCTTTGATCAACCTGATGATGTTAAACCGGAAACTCATTCAATTAATTTGGTTTATGGCCAAGGGACAATTAAAATGGATGATTCAGATTCATCTGATGATGACAATTCGACATCAGAAACAACAACCGGACCAGCATCGGGCACAATTTCAACTATGGAAACTGATGGGGCACCCGTTTATAGCGACCCATCTGATTTAACGTCGATTGTTGATCATTTAGCAAACGGAACATCGTGGGCAATATTTAGCAAAAAAACAATTAAAGATGTTGTTTATTACAAAGTAGGAGTTAACGAATGGGTTTCTGGAAAATATATTCCATTTGATAAAGATGGAGACGTTAAACCGGAAGACCACACAATTCAAAAGGTTTCAGGTCAAGGAACCATCAAATCAGATGATACTGTTTACGTTTATGATTCTGCATTCACTCCTCAAAATAAAACTGGTGTAGAACTAGCAAAGGGAACACAATGGAAAATCAGTAGTTCGGTATCTGATGGCGCTCAAGGGAAATCGTGGTATTTAATTGGAACCAATCAATGGGTATCTCAAGACATGTTCGATTTTAGTGGTAAAACCGATGTTGAACCAGTAGAAGTTGTGACTCCATCAAAGGGAGCTGAAGTTTTTAATTCTCCATTTACACCTCAAAAAGTCATCAGATATCTTTTTGATGGCACTCAATGGAAAATTAATGGCTCGGTGTCTGATGGTGCAAACGGAAATTCATTTTATCGAGTAGCAACTAACGAATGGGTTAATCAATCGAATTTTGATTTTAGTGGTGCTACTGATGTTGAACCCACCGAAACTGATGGAACTGACGGAACTGATGGAGACAAAGAAAATTATGTTTTTACACCGTTTTTTTTATTTTAATTCACAATCACGTAGCGAATTTGGATTAAAGATAGGCGAAGATATTACTAATGATCAAATCAAAGATGTCGAAGCAATGAAGAAATATGCTGATTCAAATATGCAAACAGAACCAGTTGTTGAATTGTCTGTTAATGTGTCTTATCAAGATGACGACATGAAAATAGGTGATACAAGTTATTTAAATGCAGAGCCTCTCGGAATTCAAACAATGATCACATTGAATGGAATCAGCGGGAATCCATTAACAAATGATAGTCCTATGACAATATCATTAGACAATTCAAAATTATCACACAAAAATATTAATTATGAGATTTCCGATAAATTACGATTATCGGAAAGGAATAATAACTTATTGAATAAAACAATAAAAAAGCTAACTTCAAGAATTAATATGCTTGAAGTTAACCAAAATGAGGAGGCGTAGCAATGACATACGATGGTACTCAACAATTTTATTCAAGTGATCCGTTTAAAAATTTACAATTGATTGAATATGGTCGAGATCCAAATAGTCAAATTAGTTCAGCGAGTGAAACCGGAACTACTTATGTAGACAAATCTGGTAATAAGATCATCAAAATTGTTGGCAAAGATAGTAATGGAAATGTAGTTACTAAGCAATATCAATTAATGGATATTGCTAACGAAATCAATGTACCTAAATTGCAGCAAATTTCTGGTTTTGATGGGCAACAAATTCATTTAGATAAATTAACCCAAGAGTCGATTGGCTCATCAATGTTTCATGCTCAAAATTATAATCTCGATGAAATTGAGAAAGCAATTAATTTATTACTTCAAAATCAAGCTATTACAACAAATAATCAAAATAAAATCATCGATTTTTTTAACGGATTATCGCAAGAAGAAATTACGCAAATCTCTATTAACTTGTCTACCGCAATTGAAAAAGATTTTTATAAAAAATCAGATGTAGATATTAAAATAAATAATTTAGAACGTGAATTAGAAAATATTCAAAGCAAAATTCAATATAAGCCAAATGCTGGTGGTGTTTTCCCTCCAAGTTATACAGGAGATAAGGCATCGAATATTGATATTAATGATGACATTACGGATTATAAAACATCAGTCAAAATTGATGAATTAAATAATAATATTATAAAGGAAGGGGACTAAATTATGGTAGATCTTGGAATGACAACAGAAAATGGAATGTCAGTTACACCGCCTCTTCAAAATCCAGCTAGTCCAAATTATGAGAAGTTAAATACAGATATACCACTAGAACAACCACTAATTTTCTATTTGGATAACTCTAAAACGTTTTACTTGCCTCACGAATCAACAACAGATGAGGACGTTCATTCGCCACAAAATGTTGTTAACACATTAACGAAAGAGCGCATATTTGAACAAGTTAACATTCGACAAGGTCAATCTGGAATGCAACATATTAATTGCTTGTTTCTCACAAAAGATGGTCCAGTTGATTTAACGAATATTGTTATACGTTTTGCTGGTAAAGACGCGAGTGAAGCAGAAATTTCAGATGATGAAATATTTGACACAACCCAAGCAAGTTTAGGACGACTAACTTGGAAACCAAGTGCAGTGATCTCTCAGGTCGCAGGAAGGTACAAGACGGCTCATTTTGTTATTGAGAATGCTGACAGAACTAAAATTTTAACAACATTAGATTTTACAATTAATATTATTGCCAATGACGTGAGCTATCCACGTGCATTGGCTTTTTATATGTCTGAATATCAGCGAGCCTTATTTCACATAAAGGAAATGGAAACCAATGCAGATAAGCAACTAAATTATTTGTTGAATTTTGAATCTGTTGTTATTTCTGATTCGTTAAACAATTTAAAGATTCAAGTCCAAGAATCAATTGACGATGCAAATGAAAAATTGAAAGCAGGAACTGATAAAGTTGATCAATTTATTAGCATTTCAAATAATAAATTAACCGCTGTTAATGCAAGTATTGACGATGCTCAAAAAAGAATGGATGGAATTGATTCTCAAATTAAAAGTAACAATATTTTAACAAACGATACTGTTATTGGAACAATGCAATCTGCTTTGGATAGTGGGCAGATAACTATCAACGTTGATAATTTGATATTAGACCATGTTGTGTCGGCTAGAATCGATGAGTTAAATGACTACATAACTGAGTCAGAAGGAGGAATTGCCTAATGAATATGTTAACCAAAGTGGGGAAGCTGGCAACTCGATTAATTACGGGAGCTTACTATACAAAATCTGATGGTACTAAAGTATATTTGAAAAAAGATGATAAAAATTTTTTAAATCTTTCAACTGCATTTTTAACAAAAGAAGAATCACAGACAACAATTTCTGATGTTGTTGATAAATTAGATACCAGTGATAATTTCGATGATGCAACGGTTTCAACCAAAATAGACACTTTAAATTCAGCAATTGACGAGTCAGAAAAGGCAGGTAATTAAACATGGCTACATCAAATAAGCTAACAAGAACGGCAAGAGTTGCATCACATGCGTTTTTGTCAGCGCAATACGAAGATAAAAAAGGAAATGTTGTTGTATCAAAGCCAGTTGGCGATGGCAATACTCTTGATTTAGCAACCATTTTTAAAAACTCGGGATTTAGTGGTGGTACCAGTGGAGGAAATAGTGGTACCGGAGGTAATGATGGGGGCGATGATATAAATCCACCATCAGCTGGCGATGATATTTATCCAGGCGATGTTACAAAAGGTGAAGTAACTAAACGATATCCAATTTGGTCAGGAAATCAAAATATTACTGAAACAACGCCTATTGAAGTTAATCAGCCACTTGATCAAGTATTTGCTAACTACGATGGATTGCAATTTGACGTATCGCTTAATAAAGTAACTCATTTAGGAGATTCAAGTTCTGATTCAATCAATGTTCAACCAACAAACACTGATAATCAAGATAATCAATTTAGTACGTCAATTCCTATTCCAATTTCAATTGAGTCAAATACTTTTTTAAATAAGAAAAAGGTAACCATTCCTTTGACTGGAAATGCTGATAATAAGATAATTCATGTTTCGAAGCTTACTAATACAGGAATAATTCCTATAACCGCTGCAGAATTACAATCTGAATCAACAGTTCCTGGTTTGGGTGCTGGATATACCAATATGCCTAAAACAACAAACGTTAGTATATCAGCAACTGCTGTGTATAGGAATTTGACTTCTATTACAGAAAATGCTGACAGATCTAGTGAAGAGATTGTTGTATATAAAGACGATGTCATTTACAGTGTAGGGCAACCAGGATGCCAATTTATGACAATCGATGGGTTAATTCCGAACACTAATTATGCTTCGAATCAATTTTCGTTTTGTTACAGAAACTCAATCAGTAAAATTGAAAGCACTCATGTTGGTATTCAAGCATTTACTACAAGAGAGATCACTAATGTGAGTGCAATTCCAGCAACGATAGTATTTGATACTGTTAATATCAAAAGCTATTCATATGCACATGGTTTTGGCTTTTTCTATCAGCAATTACAACAAGGATATTCATTAGCACTTTTTGACGCTGATAATAAAATTATTGCTAAAGGTATTCCAGGAGTACCTTTTGTGTCTATTGATGGATTAGATGCTGAGTCTTCTTATAAAGGATTAGGAATTTCGGTTGGTTTAATATGTTCAGAAGATTTGCCTAAAGATTCAGTTGTCAGTGCTCCATCGATTACCATCGAATATACTAACGACCAATCTTTAACAATTTCATCAACAAATGGAATAACAAAATTGGCTGATGGAACTGATAAACAAGATTATTCCGTTTCACTAAGTGGTATCAACACTTTCAAAAAACAAAGTTCAGTTTCACAAATGGCCAATTCATATCTTTTTGTTGGTAATTCAGATAAAGTTGATTTCACTAATATAGATTCAAATTTTGACAATATTGATGATGGGTTGGAAATTTGTTTGGTAGAAAAAATTGTAACGGCCCCCGGATATAGAACCACTTTGGATGAGTTAGGATTGCCAAGTAAATTTCGTATATCGAAGAAAAAATTGTTGTCAGCAATGAATTCTTATGATTTATTTGATAAATATTTTGCTATGGAAAAAGCTCATTATCCAAAATCAATTGAATCATTAGAAAATGGAATTTGGAAGAGTTATAGTGGGGACGTAAATGTTGGTATTGCTGGAACGAAGTGCAACCTTAAAATTAGTAATAGTACGTTAACAATCGATAGTGATTTTAAGGCTGCTACTTCTGTCATGAGTCCAAATTTAAGTAGTATATTAAATTCGTCAAATGCGGTTCAATTCAAAATTGCATCAGTTAAAACATATAAAGAGGAGGCAAAATAATGACGAAAGTAGCATTAATGCTAGATGATAATCGTAATATTACTAATTTTGCAGAATATCCGTATTCATTAAATCAAGATACGTCAAAAGGTTGGATTCTCGTTGAGAGTGATCCAGCCTTTAATATTTCAGACATATCAAATTGGACAATTCGAGGCTCTGACAACAAGTTAGTTCATATCTCAAGCAATCAAACCCCTGATGAAGAGAATCAAAACGCAATCACTGAATTGACAAAGCAAGGTTTAAATCAAGTTTTGACAGTTGGACAAATTCAATCAGCAGTCACAGAAGTTACCAAGCAAAATTTAGATTTAGCTCGAGACAATATTCAACTTAAGCAGGACAAGACAGACATGCAATCGGCTATAACCGAATTAACTAAGCAAGTTATTACATTATCAACGCCAGTGTCAACAACAGAAACTACAACTAAATAGGAGGAAGAAATTATGATCAACTTACTAAAAATGGAATTCGGATGGGGAACTTTAAAGAAGGAAGATATTACTGGATATATTCCAGCTGTCATTTCAAAGGAAGATTTTAAAACCATCACAGGTGACGATTTCACAGACGACTAGCGTAAGCTAGCCTTTTTAATTTAAAGAGGTGATTAAATTGAGATACATAAGGCAGAATCGCTTATGGTTTTTCACAGGACTTGAAACTCTGGCACTGGGCATTTGCTTTGCGATGTCAGATAACTTTGTTGACAGACCACCGCATGCTCCTGAAATAATCGATACGGTTAATAAACCGTTTTTTGCGATTGTTTTAATTTTGATTGGAATATTTGTAAGCATCATGTCGAATAGCCCGTTTGATGGAAAAATGCGATCAATAATCATATTTCTGTTGTCATTAGTTTGGGTCTTTTATTCGATAATTTTTTTGATTCACGATTATTACGCGCCAATATTCGTACCACATTTAGACACGATATTAATCATATTTGTGGCCACACGAATCACTTTTGAATCAGCTTGGAGTGATCATCGATGACGGATATTGTGGTAGCTGTAGTCTCGGCGATTGGCGGTGGTGTCATGACCGGATTCTTTAATGTTTGGCAAGCTAAGCTTAAAAATCAAGGCTCAAATGAGAGCGTATATGCTGATCATACGAAAGAACTATTTGAAAGATTAGATCAGATAACACAGGAGAGAGATGATTTAAAGGATCAAGTCAATGACTTGCAGCTGAAAATTGATTATCAAAGTAATATCATTGAAAAACAAGGTAAAACAATTGATGCTTTAAACAAGCAAATGGGTGAATTAAACAGTAAGTTTGATTTATGGGAGGAAAGTTAATGGATATAATTCAAAATTTAAATTTAATCAATGCAACAGAATTAATACTGATTGCATTAATATGCTACGGTTTAACTCAAGCAGCTAAGCAATCCAAACTTAAAAGCACCTACATGCCATTCATATCAATGGTTGTAGGTGCTTTTGTCGGCATAATTGTTGCATTAATTATGCACGATTCAGAACTTGGAAAAGCTGGAATCGTCGGTTTCTTAGTTGGTGGTTGGACGTCGGGTTTATTTACTGGCGTCAAAGCTGTTATTAATGATAAGAAGGAGATACTTAAATAAATGTTTAATCCAAACGTAATTAAAATGAACCATGTGCTATCTGGTGATCAAGGCGATGCACGAGTTGCTCAAAAAAAATATATCATTGTGCATGAATCGGGTAATGACAAGGATACTAAATACGCTGACATGTTATCGAATGAAGTAACATTTATGCATAACAATTATTCAAGTGCCTATACAACACATTTTGTTGGATACATGGATACTTCTAATGAAGCTCAAATCTACCAAATTGGGACACCAGGTTATGTAAGTTGGGGTGCTTTATCAGCAAACCCATACGCCCCAGTACAAATTGAATTCGCACGTGTTTATCAAAATGATAGAGCTAAATTTAAACAAGCATATCACCTATATATAGAAGCAATTCGATATTATGCAGGTTTGTATGAAATTCCGTTGAAACTAGATGAAGCTGGTAATGGCGTTAAATCTCATCAGTGGATTACCAATAATTATGGTGGTGATCACCAAGACCCCTATGCATATTTTGCTTCGATGGGTATTTCAAAATCGCAATTTAAACACGACGTTGAAAATGGGATTGATGAAGTTGTTCAAGATACTAAAGTTAATCGAACCACGATCACTATTCAAAATGGACCTAAAAGTGGTATAGCCGGTTGGACATTGGAAGGTAAAATCATCCCTGGATCTAATTCAAAATTGGTTAATGGTAGTTCTTGGTTATCTAACGGTTTAAAGAAAATTAACGGATTGCCAATGTACAAAATTGCTAACGATGAATACATTCCCAAAAAGTACACCGACCAAGCAGGAATCGTGACAATCAACGGTGTTGGTGGGATTAGTTCGGTTACATCAACAGGCGAAAAGAATATAGGCAGCGAAAGTAAGTTTCAAGATTTAACTCAGTGGAAGACAACGGATAAGTTGTATCAAATCGCAGGACGATATTATTTTAAAGTTGCTACAGATGAATACATTGATGCCTTCTACACAATTGGAGGCGGAAATAAATAAAAAGAGCTCTCAACCGTTTCGGTTGGGGGCTTATTTTTTTGTGTTCTAATAAATATCGGCTGTAAATAATATATATTAATTGTAAATAATCTTTACAAAGTGTAAATGATGTTATATACAACGTATTTCACTAGCAAAATGGATAAATAAAAATTGGAGGTCATTAAATTTATAAAAGAAGTAGAAATAATTGAAACTTTAAACAAGTTGTTGAATAATGTATAATTCATAGAAGGAGGTGACGATTATGACTAAATTATTCAAAGGATTAAACAATATTATTTTTAATGTAAACAAGCAAGTATCAAGTATAGCTTTTGATACGTTACGAATTACGAAATCTGATAATAGTAGTCTTAAAAGCCATATTGTCATTAATTCTTCTTATTCTAATAGCAAACAAAAAGAAAAAAATGCAATAAAATCTGACTTTGATGCTATTGGGAAGGATCTTTTCAAGTCTTTGAAACAATATGAAAAATCAAAATTCAATGGAGCATAAAGAAAATAGTACCGAGACGGATGACGCTACTGTCACTGATAATGCTGATGAAAGTACAGTCAATAGTGAAATAAAAGCCACGGTTGATAATTTTGAAAAACTTGCGCCGAAGCAGAGAGAACAAGTTATTTCAAAACTTGAGATGTATAGTGGTCCCATACCACATCCTGATATTTTAAAAAAATATGATGATATGTATAATGGTGCAGCACAGGAGATAATAGACAACGGAGTGCAAGAGTCAGTTCATAGAAGATCTATGGAAAGCGAGTATTTAAAACAAAATACAGTACGAAATCGCAGACGCGATTGGATGGGCTTTCTTATTGGAACTCTTGGCATCGTATTTGGATTCTATCTACTATATCTCGGTCATACCGTTGTAGGAAGTATATTTTCTGGAGGAACTTTAGTAACCTTGGTATCTGTCTTTGCTTCAAATAATAATTCTGAATCTTCTGAAGAAGAAGATAATGATGGTAAAGATTCTGAGAATTAATAATCTCTACCA
Organism: Companilactobacillus allii; assembly: GCF_001971585.1. Lineage (NCBI taxonomy): Bacteria > Bacillati > Bacillota > Bacilli > Lactobacillales > Lactobacillaceae > Companilactobacillus > Companilactobacillus allii. The sequence goes on from NZ_CP019323.1 coordinate 1,184,367, forward strand.
ATAACAAATATCACTATTATTTTTAGTCAAAATACCGTAAATAATTTTTAAAATTAAATAGAACAGAAACACTTTGCACTAATTTAGCACAATAACACTATGAACGTTGATATAACAGCATTTGTAAATCCTGCAGATGGCACTTTAGAATGTAGAAGAATAAATAAACCCTCTAGTTTGGATATTACGTCCAAGCTGGAGGGTTTATTTTTTTACCACCTTATTTAATCAACATGTTGATTTCTTCAACTTCATTTGAAGAGAATTCAAGATTATTCAAAGCTTGAAGATTCTCATCTAGGTGGTCATTGTTAGTAGTACCAATAATAACGCTGGCAACAACAGGATCTCGTAATAACCAAGCAAGTGACATCTGACTTAGTGTTTGGTCACGGTTCTTGGCCAATTCATTGAGTTTATTCAATTTAGCAACTAAGGCGTCACTTCCGTTATCCAAGAGGCTCTTATTAGTATGATGAATATTGAAGCTATCAGGGATACCTTTGAGATAGCGCTCAGACAATAGTCCTTCACACAATGGTCCGTAAGCAATTACTCCGGCACCATTGTCCTTAAGTAATTGCGATAGGCCACTAGTTTCAACGTGATTATTCAATAAGTTCATACTCATTTGATCAAGAACAAATGGAGTATTGAGCTTTTTGAACATCGCAATTGCCTTTTTTAGTTCGGGTACTTCGTAGTTAGATACACCAACGTACAGGGCTTTACCTGATTTGACTACGTCATTTAAGGCTGTGACGGTCTCTTCGATCGGTGTAGCATCATCATAACGATGTGCGTAATAAACATCAACGTAATCTAGGTTCAATCTTTGAAGCGAGTCGTTGATACCTTGGATGATTGACTTACGAGAAGTTCCAATACCGTAGGGTCCGTCATGTATTTCATAGCCGACCTTAGTAGAAATAACTAGTTCATCACGATATGATTTCAAGTCGTCCTTTAGGATTTGACCAAGAAGTTCTTCAGAAGTACCAAAGCCAGTTTGTCCATCACCATAATGATTAGCAACGTCAAAGTGAAAGATTCCTTTGTCAAAGGCGTGTAAGATCACATCACGTCTATCACTTAATGGATCGGCACTACCAAAATGGCGCCATAATCCTAGAGAAATCGGTGGTAACATCAAGCCGGTATTACCAGCGTGTCTAATAAAATTATTTGTATAACGATTATCTGATGCAGAATACATTGTAATGACCTCCTAATTACTCATATCCTTTAATAATAAGGCAACACGGATGGTTACTCAAGCAAGATGGTAAGCGCTATCTAATTTGTATAATAAAAAAAGTCCAAAAAAAATAAGCCTGTCTCTTGGGGGGACGGGCTTAATTTTTTGCTACACACACTGTGTAACGGGTTACCAGTAGTGTTAGAGAATAGATATGGGTTGTGAGGTTTCCAAATTTGTCAAAAATAGAGAGGGATTTTATTAATTAATTGAAAGCATTCAATCAGTGATCATCGAAACGTGAAAATGGGAACTGACGAAACTTTAACTTAATAAATGGAAAATTGATTGAGGGGGGCAATTTTCATTTACATGAGTCAAAAATGGAAGTTGTAACGATATGAGGATGTATATCGCAACTAATCCATTTATTTAATAAAAGGAAGGAATTGCATTGGCAACCATATCTATATCTCTTTCACAACTAAGAGTATACAACATATGTTTAAACAGTTCTATCCATTTTAGACAAAAATTTTTATTTGTTTTTAATATCACAAATCGATGGTTTTGTATGATAATATAAGTACTTCTCAGATTGCGGTCAAAAATTGGTATTTGGTTAGTGAGGGGAAGCAAAACATTACTGTTGCAACATTTCGGGTGCTTTGATTATTGAGGCATATTTTTTTAGTAAGTTTAGTTAAGCGCTTACAGTGCTAGACACTTTGTCAACAGCAATAGTTTTAGTTATCACAAAAAAGGATGGTAGATACTATGAAGGTTAGTATTATTGGTTGTACACATGCAGGTACATTTTCAGCAATGAATATTTTGAAGGCACATCCAGATTGGGAAGTCTCAGTTTTTGAAAGAAATGATAACTTATCATTTCTATCATGTGGTATTGCCCTTTGGGTAAGTGATCGTGTTTCAGATCCAAATAAAATGTTCTACTCAAGTCCCGATGATTTAGCAAAACTAGGTGCAAAAATGCATATGTTGCATGATGTAACTAGTATTGACTTTGATAATAAAAAACTACACGTTAAGAATCTTGAGAATAATGAAGATTTCGAACAAGATTATGATAAATTAGTCCTTACTACAGGTTCCTCACCGATCGTACCAAATATTCCCGGAATCAATTCCAGTAGAGTTCAATTATGCAAGAACTGGACAAATGCTACAGAGTTGAAAGAGAATGCTAAGAATATTAATAGTGCAATCGTTATCGGTGCCGGCTATATTGGTGCTGAATTAGCTGAAGGTTATGCTACTCTTGGCAAGAAGACGACATTGATCGATGCACTTCCAGATGTTTTGGCAAAGAATTTTGATAAGAATATGTCTAAAGTAGCCGAAAAAGATTATATCGATAATGGCGTAACACTTGGACTTGGCGAGAAAGTTCAAGCGTTCGAAGAAGTAGAAGATGGCGTTATTGTTAAAACAGATAAGAACGAATACAAGGCTGATGTTGCAGTTATGAGCGTTGGATTCCGTCCTAACACAGATATGTACAAAGACGAGTTCGAAACACTACCAAATGGTGCGTTGATCGTTGATAAGTATATGCACACAAGCAAACCAGATGTATTCTCAGCCGGAGATGCTGCATCAGTATTTTATAATCCAACAAATGATAATCAATATATTCCATTGGCAACCAATGCAGTTAGACAAGGTATCTTAGTTGGAGCTAATATCGAAAAAGATACAGCAGAATATATTGGTACACAATCATCATCTGCCGTTGAATTGTTTGGCAGAACATATGCCGCAAGTGGTTTAACAGCTGGACATGCAAAAGCTCTAGGTAAAAAAGTTGAAACAGTATCACTTGAAGACAACTATCGTCCTGAATTCATGTTGTCAACTACACCAGTATTGATGAACTTAGTATGGGATCCAGAGACAAGAGTAATAGTCGGAGGAGCTTTGACAAGTATGTATGATGTATCTCAATCAGCTAATTTGTTGTCATTAGCCATTCAAAAGAAAGTCACAATTGATGAGTTATCAATGGTAGACTTCTTCTTCCAACCAAACTTTGATAAACCAGTTAACTATGTAAGTGCTTTGGCAATTGCAGCAGTTGAGAAAGCAAACTAGAGCGATACAAAACACGGTTAATTTCCGAGCATTAACATAATATAGGGTGCCATTCACGAATGTGAATGACGCCCTATATTACGTTAAGCGGAAGAAATTGTGTTTTGTATCGCGTTTCAGCAAGTTTGAGGATAAAAAAGAAAAGCACAAATTCTTTTGACCAGAAAAAAATAAGAAGAGAAGAAATTGTGTTTTGTATCGCGTTTCGGCAAGTTTAGGCAGAAACAAATACAACTGAAACCAAATTCACAAATTATTCCATATTTACGCGGAATTACTTCATATTATCAAAGTACTATATGTATATGGTCAAAAACGAAAAGGCCAAATCAAAGAGGTGAATCATATGAAGAGACATCCATTTTTAGCCATTGCCGGAGTTTCAGTCCTCGCAACTGTATGTGGCAGAGCGGTTAAGAACTATAACGCAAAGAAACTATTCAACTAAAACTTAAAAGTAAAATAACAAAAACAATCAAAATAAAAATAAAGAGGTATCGATTATGTCTAATAAAAAGATCAAAGGCTTGCGTCAGCAAGCCTTTTTTGGTGTAATCGGCTTGATTATATGGTATTAATTATTAGAATGAAGAGTAGCGTTTTACGGGAGTTTACTTGATGATTAAAAAAAATCGTATCTTATATTATATAGGTGCTTTTGGTATAAATTTGGCCATAATATCAGTTATCTTTTGGATCAATGGGTTAGTTCCATTTGGAAATTATAACTTTTTGACCAGTGACTTGGGGACACAATACATTGCGTTTTTGACAGAGTTAAGACGTCAATTGGTCAGTGGTAATTTTCATTTGTATTTATTCAGCCAATCCTTAGGAGATAATTTCTTTCCTATAATCAGTTATTATTTATTATCGCCGTTTAATTTGTTACTGGTCTTTTTCAAAGCCCAAAGTGTACCGATCGCAGCTGATGTCATAATCATGTTGAAGATATCGACCATGGGTGTGACAATGGCGTATTTCTTCAAACAATATTTCAAACAGTCGAATCCGTCCAACTACATATTCACCGTGGCTTACGGCTTTTGTGGATTTGTTGCTTCGTATTTTTATGATCTCATGTGGCTAGATGCTTTAATTATGTTGCCGATTGTTGCCGTTGGAGTTATGCGAGTTATTCAACAGCATAAGTATGTTTTATATTATTTTTCGATATTATTATCTATTATATTTAATTATTACTTAGGATATATGTTATGTATCTTCTCAGTTTGTTTCTTTATTTACTTGGCATTAGAGAACAATTTAATGAAGCAAAGTAATCGTTTCGTGATAATTAGGAATTATCTTATCACCTCAATATTGGCTGGGCTTAGTTCAGCAGTCGTACTCGTACCAACTTTTGCTGGGATGTTGAAAACGGCGAAGACTTCGTTTGATGGCTTCAATTATTTACCATCAGCCAGTTTTGGATTTGAGGCATTTACTCAACTTGGCATAGGTGGCAATACCTTTACCCAGAGATTACAACATGGACCATCAGTTTTTATGACATCGACAATTCTGATTTTGTTGTTGAGTTATTTCTTTAGTGACCGTGTCGAAAAAATCGACAAGAATCATTCGTTATTCTTAATAGGGATTTTATTAGCCAGTATGTTTATTACGACCTTCAACACAATATGGCATATGTTTCAAAATCCAGCCGGATTCCCGTTTCGAAATAGCTTTATCTTTTCATTTGCTTGCATATTTATAGCAAGAAAAGCCTTCTCGGCTGGTGTGTTTAAAGATACTTCAACAATTATTAAAGCTACTTGTACTGCCGGAGGACTAATTAGTATTGGATACGCTACTGAATGGTTGATTCCACGTTTTATTGAGAGAATGGGTTATGAAAGACCTGATAACGAATACAATAGCTATTATTTCTGGCTGAGTTTGATATGTATTGTCATATCGGGATTTTTGATCTATCTGTTCCAGAAGAATCATTACTTTGGAATTTTGATTTTATTGATGGTTTCATTTGAAGGATTCTCCAATTTTAATTCGGTGTTGGGGACTGCTTATTTGGGTGATCAACGAGTATACAGTCATCAGTATTCACGTGAAAATGATATTTTAGAGGACGTAAAGCACAGTAGTCATCCGGGACACAGAATAGTTGTCTCTAAATCTGGATTGAATAAGGCTTTTCCAGAACAATACAATAATTATAATGATCCAATATTGTTTAATATCAATGGATTGAGTCTTTATAGTTCGACACTCAATCAGGATACGATGATGATGATGAATAACTTAGGCTATTTTAGCTTAAATGTTAGACGTGTGAGTTATTTTGGTGGGACAGCACTGACCAATGCACTTTATGGTGTTTATTTTGATGTAAGTCAGTTGAATAAGCTATACAAGGTCAACGAGAATTACGATGCACCAACTTTGGGCTTTCTTGTTAACAAAGATGTCTACGATTTTCAGATGATACCAAATCGTGCCTTAGATAATCAGAATCGATTATGGCAGGATTTGAATGGAAATAATACTGAATATTTGAAGAATGCTTCGATCCAGAATATGTCGCAAGAAGATGTCAAAAAGAGAACAAAGTACATTTATCAGCTGAAAACTGAAGCAAGAGGACCGTTATACTTCTACGTTTCTCCATTCAATTACTATAGCTCAAAAATATACGTGAATGGTAAGCGTATCAGCACTCCTCAAATCAAAGTTCAAAAGTCTGCCGTTATGGACTTGGGTGATTTTAAGAAAAATGAATCAGTCAAAGTTGAAATACTGACTAGCAATCCACTTGAAATCAATCCTAGCTACTTTAGGACCTTGGATTCAAAAGTATTTGAACCTACTGTTGATAAGTTTAGAGCCAATTCAATGAAAATATCGTCTGATTTGAATCATGATACGATCAAAGGAACTATTAAAGTTAAGGATGCTTCACCGTTATTATTGAGTGTGCCATATGATAACGGTTGGAGCGCATATGATAATGGAAGAAAAGTCGAAATACACAAGGTTGTCAGTGATTTGATGGCGATTGATCTTAGTAAGGGATATCATAAGATAGAGTTGAAATACCAAGTTCCTGGATTGAAGTTGGGATGGATTATTTCAATTACTTCAATGATCACTTTTGCCTTATATTTTGGTTATGATAAATATAAGAATAAGAACAAAAGTCAAGTGAAATAACTAATTATTATAAATAAGGCGTATAGTTTTCAATAATTGGTTATTTATTATAGAATTTCAGTATGAAACGCTTACATTAAAGAGATGAGGTGCAGAAATGTTAAATGAGTACATTATGGCAATTGATGAAGGAACAACTAGTACACGAGCAATCATTTTTGATAAACAAGGAAGCAAGGTTGCTGATGCACAACGTGAGTTCACACAGCACTTTCCAGAACCAGGTTGGGTAGAACACGATGCCAACGAGATTTGGAATGCTGTCCAATCAACTATCGCCAATGTCTTTATTGAATCCGGTGTTAAACCAAACCAAATAGCAGGTATCGGTATTACTAATCAACGTGAGACAACTGTGATCTGGGACAAGGAAACTGGATTGCCAATTTATAATGCAATCGTTTGGCAAAGTCGTCAAACAACCGATATTGCTAATAAGTTAAAAAAAGATGGATATGATGATTTGATCCATGAAAAAACTGGATTGTTGATTGATTCATACTTCTCAGCTACTAAGATCCGTTGGATCCTTGACCATGTAAAAGGGGCTCAAGAACGTGCTGAACGTGGAGAATTGTTATTTGGAACGATCGATAGCTGGTTATTATGGAAGTTATCTGGTGGGGCAACACATGTGACTGACTATTCAAATGCTAGTCGTACTATGTTGTTCAACATCCACGACTTGAAGTGGGATAAGGATATTTTAAAAATATTGAATATTCCAGAAGCAATGTTGCCAACAGTTCGTCCTAATTCAGAAGTTTATGGAAAAACAAAGGATTATCATTTTTATGGATCAGAGGTTCCTATATCAGGTATGGCAGGTGATCAACAAGCAGCCTTATTTGGTCAAATGGCTTTTGAACCAGGAATGGTCAAGAATACATACGGAACTGGTGCTTTCGTTGTTATGAATACAGGTGAAACACCACAATTATCAGATAATAATTTATTAACAACTATTGGTTATGGAATCAATGGCAAGGTTTATTATGCACTCGAAGGTAGTATTTTCGTAGCCGGATCAGCTATTCAATGGTTACGTGATGCTATGAAATTAGTTGATTCAGCACCAGAATCAGAAGAAGCTGCTAAGAGTTCAACAGATAATGATGAAGTATATGTCGTTCCTGCCTTTACAGGGTTAGGTGCACCATATTGGGATTCAGATGCTCGTGGAGCTGTATTCGGTTTGACTAGAGGTACTACTAGAGAGGACTTTATCAAGGCTACTTTACAGTCTCTAGCTTATCAATCAAGAGACGTTATAGAGACGATGAAAAAGGATACCGGGATCGATATCCCAACATTGAAAGTCGATGGTGGAGCCGCCAACAACAAATACTTAATGCAATTTCAAGCTGATATAATTCAAACGCCAGTCCAACGCGCTAAAGACTTGGAAACAACCGCACTAGGGGCTGCATTCTTAGCTGGATTAGCAGTTGGTTATTGGAAAGACTTAGATGAAATCAAAAAAGACTATGCTACAGGTGCTATATTCAAACCATCTATGGACAAAGATCGTGCTGATTATCTGTACGAGGGTTGGCAACAAGCTGTCAGTGCTACTAGACAGTTCAAGCATAAAGCTATTAAATAGAAGTTAATAATACTGGCTAAATGTGAGGATAAAAATGGATAAAGAACAATATGTGTTAGCAATAGATGAGGGTACAACAACAACAAGGGCAATTATCTTTGATCATACTGGTAAGAAAATAGTTGCGGCTAGACATCCAATTAGACAGATCATGCCAAATCCTGGTTGGGTCGAACATGATGCGACTGAGATCTGGAATGCGGTTCAAACTACTATTGCAACGGCGCTGATCGAATCAGGTATTAAACCTGACCAGATCAATTCGATCGGTATCGCCAGTCAACGTGAAACTAGTGTAATTTGGGACAAGAAGACAGGATTGCCAATTCACAACGCAATTGTTTGGCAAAGTCGTCAGACTTCAAAGCTTGCCAATGAATTGATCAAGGATGGTTATGAAGATGAGATTCATCAAAAGACCGGCTTGATCGTTAGTCCATATTTCTCTGCAACGAAGATTCGTTGGATTCTAGACCATGTGGATGGTGCGCAAGAACGTGCCGAAAATGGTGAATTATTATTTGGGACTATCAATACTTGGTTGTTGTGGCAATTAACTGATGGACAGAGCTTTTTAACGGACTATTCTAATGCGAGTCGTACGATGTTATTTAATATTAATGACTTGAAATGGGATACTAGCTTGTTAAAATTGTTCAATATTCCTGAAAAGATGCTTCCTGAAGTCCGTTCTAATTCAGAATTATTTGGAACTACTAAGAATTATCACTTCTATGGTTCAGAAGTTCCAATCACTGGGATGATCGGTTCTCAACAAGCTTCGTTGTTTGGACAGATGGCCTTTGAGCCGGGGATGGTTAAGAATACTTATGGAACTGGTGCTTTCGCTGTTATGAACACTGGAAATAAACCGGCTCTTTCAGATAATAATCTTCTTACTACTATTGCTTATGGAATTAATGGAGAAATAAAATACGCTCTAGAAGGTAGTATCTTTGTGGCCGGTGGTGCACTTCAATGGCTTCGTGATGGAATGAGAATGATCAAGAATACTCCTGATACTGATGCCTTTGCGAAGAAATCCACTAGTCAAGATGAAGTATATGTTGTTCCGGCATTTTCTGGATTAGGTGCACCTTATTGGGATGACGCAGCTCATGGTACTGTGTTTGGAATTACTCGTGGTACAACAAACGATGATTTCATTAAGGCCACTTTACAAGCCATTGCCTACCAAACTAAAGATATTATCGACACGATGAATTCGGATTCTGGTATACCGATCGAGGTCTTGAAGGTCGATGGGGCCGCCACTAAGAACGATTATCTGATGAAATTCCAATCTGATCTATTAGGAATTCCGCTACAAGTGTCATCTGAATTAGAGACGACGTCTCTTGGTGCCGCATTCTTAGCCGGTCTAGGTAATGGATATTGGAAAGATATCGAAGACATTAAAAAGAATTACAAAACTGGCACAGTTTATGAACCTGATATGGATGAGAAAACTAGAGATAACTTATATGATGGTTGGAAAGAAGCCGTGAATGCCACTATGGCCTTCAAACATCATAGATAGAGATAGATGGTACTTTTACTGACAAAAGTCAGTCCTATATTATGCTTCAAATTCAAGTAAACTTGACTTTATTCACACGTTTATTGGTAATTGAACTGCTTTTTTCAGAAAATTGAATAATTACATAAATAAGAGCTTATATTAAAAGACTCTTATTTTTTTTGTTGATATAACAACATTTCTGATTTAAATATTAAAAAAGTTTTGACAGATTATCTATAAGAGCTTAATATAAGTCTATCGTTGTGTAATGTGAGGAGAGAATTTTTAATGGATGATAAGAAGAAGGACCGAGGTTTCTTCGGACAACCTATAGGTCTGCGAACTTTATTCTTAACTGAATTCTGGGAAAGATTCAGTTATTATGGTATGCGAGCCATCTTACTTTTCTATATGTACTATGCAATAGATAAGGGTGGACTTGGTATGAACCAAGTCACGGCCGCATCAGTTATGTCTATATACGGATCACTTGTTTATATGTCCAGTGTTATTGGTGGATATATCAGTGATAGAATCTTAGGTGCCAGAAGGACTGTCTTCTGGGGTGGGGTATTGATCATGCTTGGTCATATCGCATTATCATTCCCATTAGGGGAATCTGGATTATTCCTTTCAATTGGATTGATCACTATTGGTACTGGTTTATTGAAACCAAATGTTTCTGAAATGGTCGGTGGATTATATACAGATGATGATCCTCGTCGTGATTCTGGATTTAGTATTTATGTCATGGGTATCAACTTGGGTTCACTTATTGCACCACAAGCTGTTAGTGTAATGTGGCATAGTTTTAGTTTCCACGCTGGATTCTCATTGGCCGCCATTGGTATGTTTATCGGACTTATTGTTTACTGGTGGGATGGTAAGAACCTTCCAGATACAAGTTTGAAAGCTCCAGATCCAATTTCTGGACCAGAATTAAAACAATTTTATAGACGTGTGACATATGGAGTAGTTGCAATTATTATTATTGTTGCTATCATGGCATTCGCTAGTGCATTAACTGTTGATAACTTTATTATTATCTTGAGTGTTCTTGGTATTGCCTTGCCAGTTGGTTACTTTGTAATGATGCTGACAAGTAAAAAGGTAACAAAGATCGAACGCTCACGTGTTGTTGCTTATATCCCATTATTTATTGCTGCTGCAATTTTTTGGGCAATTGAAGAACAAGGTTCAGTTGTTTTGGCATTATTTGCCGCAGAACAAACACAACTACACTTTGCAAACTTCAGTATTTCAGCACCACAATTCCAGATGCTTAACCCATTTTTCATCATCATTTATTCACCAATATTTGCATGGTTATGGCTTAAGTTAGGTAAGAGACAACCATCTTCACCTTCTAAGTTCTGGATGGGTCTTGTAGCCACAGCTGTTTCATACTTTGTACTTATGATTCCTCTAGTTGGCTTAAGTCCAGCAGGGAAAGTTAATCCGCTATGGTTAGTTCTAAGTTGGGGTATTATTGAAATTGGTGAAATGTTGATTTCTCCAGTTGGTTTGTCAGCTACTACTAAATTAGCTCCTAAGGCATTCTCGTCACAAATGATGAGTATGTGGTTCTTAGCTGATTCAGCCGGACAAGCAGCTAATGCTCAACTTGTTAAATTATTCGAACCTGGTAACCCAAGTAACGAAATGATGTTCTTTGGTGTTACTGGTATCGTTACTCTTGTTGTAGGTGTTCTTTTGGCTATCTTAGTTCCTAAGATCAAACCACTTATGAAGGGTGTTAATTAAATCAGAGTGTTAAAATGCACGGGTAATTTCCGAGCATTAACGTAAATAGTTTCGGTATTCACGAAAGTGAATATCGGAATTATTTTTGTTAAGCGGAAGAAATTGTGCATTTTCACACGTTTTCAATGCAAACTTGAGTGAAAACAAGGTTTCATCACAACTTTTTTTATTTGTAAAAAAATTATTTTAAAAATACTTGAAATGTATAAATATTTTCGGTAATATTATTAAGTCGAGTAAAGACATGGAGGGGTAGCGAAGTCTGGCTAAACGCGGCGGACTGTAAATCCGCTCCTTCGGGTTCGGTGGTTCGAATCCACTCCCCTCCATTAATTGGGTTATAGCCAAGCGGTAAGGCAATGGACTTTGACTCCATCATGCGCTGGTTCGAATCCAGCTAACCCAATATGGTTAAAGGACTGATAAAATATCAGTCCTTTTTTTTATTATTTGGCAAAACTACTGTATAATCATAACTAATAGTGCGATCAACTGCTCAAAGGAGAAATTCAAAATGAGAGTTCCAGTTTACATTCAAATACATAATAGAATAAAAAAAGAAATCGAATCAGGTAAGTGGGCAGTCGGTGAAAGAATTCCTTCTGAACGTAAATTAGCTGAGGATTTTGATGTGAGCCGAATGACTCTTAGACAAGCAATCCAAACGCTAGTAGATGAAGGTATCTTACAACGACAAGTTGGTTCAGGTACTTATGTTTCTAGCAGTAAAGTTCAAGAGAAAATGTTTGGAACAACTAGTTTTACTGAAATCACTGAAGGACAGGGTAAGAAACCATCTAGTAAGACAGTTTCCTATCATACAGCAGACCCTTCAATGAGTGAGATGGAAAAGTTAAAATTGGCTGATGGTGATCAAGTCTTACGAATGGAAAGAATTCGTTATGCTGATGATCAACCAATCTGTTTTGAAGTCACAACAATTCCCTTGTCTATTGTTAGCAACCTAAATAAAGAAGACATAACATCTTCATTGTATAAAGCACTTGAAAACAAAGCAGAATTAAGACTTGGCAGTGCTACTCAAACAGTTTCAGCAATGCTTGCCTCTGAAAAGATTGCAACTTTGTTGAGTGTTAAACGTGGATCTGCTATCCTTCGTTTACGCCAAGTAACAACGCTAGATGATGGTCGTCCGTTTGAATATGTTCGTTCACAATATGCAGGCGACAGATTTGAGTTTTATCTAGAAAGATAAAGTCAGTTATTCTTTTAATACGTAATTTAGAGTAATATTGAAACAACTTGTTTCAAAATATTTAGCTAGGAGTCATTTATGCAAAGTTTTGTAAAAAAATACAGTATCTTTTTGATGCTATATATTGTATTTCAACCAATATTAGATTCAATCACAGGATTAATGATGCGTTTGAATATGGATGTTACTTTTGGAGTGTTCATTCGTATGATCGTCATGGCGGTCACCGTATTTTATCTATTGATTTATTTGATATTGAATCTTGATAATAAAAGAGGATTCATGATTATTGGATACTTTGTGCTCTTGGCATTGATGTCCGTAATAAATCTGTATATTAACTATAGAACAAAGACTTTATTTGTGGCTTCACTTGAGATAACAACATTAGCTAAAAGCTTATATTACCCAATCATGTTATTAGGCTATTTCTTTACGTTTGAGGAATTGGCTGAAGATAGGGTAATCAACAAGTATTTTCCAAAGGTGATTTTTTATGCTGTTAATTTGATTACTATTATTATGATAGTAGCTCACTTTACTAATACTGCGTTTAGTTCATATTCATATTACAAACTAGGTGAAAGTGGCTGGTTCTATGCCGCTAATGAGTTAAGTGCGATTGTGTCCATTACCATTCCTATTATGATTTGGTATGCACTCGAAAAAATCGACACTCTTACACGTGTATATTATTGGATAACGATCATCTTAGCTGTTTATTCAGCCTTGCTGATTGGTACTAAGGGTTCTTTAATAGCCATCATCTGTGGTATTTGTATGGGAATCTTGGCAACAGTTGTTCAATTCTTTAGACGTGGTTCAAATAAGAAGCTGTTGGCAGGATTGTGTGGATTATTAGTGATTACCTTAGGTGGTATATTTGTCGCTTATCCAGCAATGGCTGTATCTAGAACTGCTGAATTACACACTGAAATGATAAAGTATAAGAAGAAACAAGCTAAGACCAAAAAGGGTATAACCAAAGATCAAGAGAAATACGTCAAGACTAATAAGACGGTATCTTATCTGTTGAGTGGTAGAACGGTTTACTTTGAAACTGCTGCACACAACTTCCAAAAGGCAACTCCTGCACAGAAGATATTTGGTATGGGATATGCTACTAACTTTAAGAAGGTCAAAGATGCTAAGTTAGTTGAGATGGATTACATTGATATTTTCTTCCAGTTTGGTTTCTTAGGAACGATTGTCTATATGGCACCACTTGTTTACTGTTTGGTTTATCTCATTGGATTATTCTTTAGAAAATTCAAGTATATGTGGTCGTTCAAATGGTCATTATTGGTGGCTAGTGTAGCGTTAGGATTTGGTATGGCACTACTAACCGGACACGTTATTGAAGCTCCATCAGTAAGTATTTATTTTGTAACAATACTTGCTTATGCAATGTTCAATGCTAGGGTGTTCTTTAGAACAAATGAGGATCCGGATACTATCGGAGTCGAGAAATAATAAAAAGAACGTGGAAAATTAATTTTCCGCGTTCTTTTTTTCTTTCTTTATTAATCTCATGTACTTGGGAATTGCTAACATACGTCCGATTCTTGTTGGTTCTTTGATCAATCGATATAACCATTCCAAATTTAGTTTTTGAAAGATACCAGGTGCACGTTTCTTCGTTCCAGAGAAAACGTCAAAGCTTCCACCAACACCGATCCAGATGGCATCGATATTCTTGCGATACTCATCGATAAAGAATTCTTGTTTAGGATATCCAAGAGCAACCAAGATAACATTTGGTTTCTTTTGAACGATTTCATCAATGACAATTTGATTATCTTTGAAATATCCATCGTGATATCCTACCAAGTCTATTTGTGGATATTCTCTTTCGATACGTTTGGCACTAGCCTTTATGACTTCTTCTTTTGCGCCGAGTAAATAAACTTTCAGTTGCTTACGATTAGCTGTTTTAATTAAATACATCAAAGTATCAAATCCAGTGATACGCTCATGCATAGGTGTTCCTAATGTTTTTGCGCCCTTAATTATTCCGATGCCATCTGGAATAACATAATCAGCACTATTGATCACTTTTGAAAATTTGGGATTTTTTTGAGCTGAAAGGACCATTTCTGGATTAGCGGTAACGATGAATTTGTTAGATCTGGCATCCATGTCATCACTTAAGTACTTTTGAAATTGTTTTTCAGTGAAGTTGTCAAACTCTGTACCCAAAATATTTATTCTATTCTTGTGCATACCGTTCTCCTTTACTGTATTATTATACACGAGAAAAGATTATTTTGAGAGGTGCGCTATGAGGGTTTTACATATTAATGCTGGTAATGAAGACGGCGGAGCTAGAACTTATATTGTTAATTTAATGAAAGGTCAACAAGTGACCCATACAGAGTCTAGCTTGCTTACTTTCGAAGATGGGCCTGTTGCCAAGATGGCACGTGAAAATGGCTTGAAGGTGGCTGTAATGCCACAGAAGCAACGTTTTGATTTATCAATACTAAAACCGCTAGTTACATATATTAATAACAACCAAATCGACATTGTTCACACCCACGGTCCTCGTGCCAATTATATTGTTTCGATGATCCACAAAAAAATCAACGCTAAGTGGGCTATTACGGTTCACTCAGATCCAAGAATCGATTTTTCAGGCTTGAAAGGTAAGGTCATGCTTAACTTGAATCTTCACGCTTTGAAAAAAGCTGACTTTTTATTCTACATGAATCCAGATTTGAAGCTATACTTTGAAAAGTTGAAGATCCCAGACAATAAGTTATTTGAAGTATTTAATGCTATTGATTTTTCTCATTCTAATCCACTACCAATCAAACATCTGACATTTTCCATTTTGGAAGTCGCACGTTTGGTTGAAGTTAAGAATCATGAATTGTTGTTAAATGCTCTGAGTAAGGTGAAGTTCAATTACAGGCTTACTTTGG
Source organism: Companilactobacillus allii (assembly GCF_001971585.1). Classification (NCBI taxonomy): domain Bacteria; kingdom Bacillati; phylum Bacillota; class Bacilli; order Lactobacillales; family Lactobacillaceae; genus Companilactobacillus; species Companilactobacillus allii. The sequence goes on from NZ_CP019323.1 coordinate 1,199,886, forward strand.
TTGGTGATGGTCCAAGGATGTCTGAATTACAGAAAATGTCTAAGGACTTAGGAATTGACGACAAAGTGGATTTTGTCGGTTTCAAAGAACACACTGGCGATTATTATGAAGACTGTGATATTTCAGTTTTGACTTCTAGATCTGAGAGTTTACCAACTGTTTATCTAGAGTCAGCCTATTATGGTCGTCCAGTTATTGCTACAAATGTTGGTGCTACTAATAAGATCATCAACAATGAAACTGGCTGGTTGATCGATTCTGAGAATGAAGAACAACTTATAGATGCATTGTATGATGCATATACAAATTGGAAAAACGACACATTGAATCAATTAGGATTGGCGCTGTATCAAGAGAGTCGTGAGAACTATTCGATTGAGAAATTAGCCGAATTGGTAGACCAAGGATACAAGCAAATTTAGTTTTCGTGTTAAAATAAAAACTGTAAATTTTATACCATCAAAAATCAAGGAGATATGATGACTCAATACCAAGACGAAGGTTTGACTTTACATACAGATTATTATGAATTGAATATGATGTATACATATTGGAAGAAGGGATTACATAATCGAAATGCCGTTTTTGAATGCTTTTTCAGAAGCTTACCATTTGATAATGGATTCGCTATATTTGCTGGATTAGATCACGTTATCGATTATTTGAATAATCTGAAGTTTTCAGATTCAGATATCGAATACTTACGTGAATACGGTGAGTTCGATGAAGAGTTTCTATCTTGGCTAAAGGATTTTAAATTCAGCTGTACAATTCGTTCTGCAAAAGAGGGGGATTTGGTTTTCAATGAAGAACCAATTTTCCAAGTGGAAGGACCCCTTGCACAATGTCAGTTAATCGAAACAGCTGTATTAAATATGATCAATTATCAAACTCTAGTTGCTACTAAAGCTGCTCGTATCAAGACAGTTTGTGGGGATGATCCTGTATTGGAGTTTGGTTCTAGACGTGCTCAAGAAGTTGATGCAGCACTTTGGGGTAGTCGTGCTTCATATATCGGTGGATTTGATGCAACAAGTAATGTTCTTGCCGGTAAGTTGTTCGGTATTCCTATCTCAGGTACACATGCACATGCGCTAGTACAGACTTATCGTAACGAGTATGAAGCGTTTAAGGCATATGCAGAGACCCATAAGAACTGTGTATTCTTAGTTGATACATATGACACGTTAAAGAGCGGTGTTCCGAATGCAATCAAGGTTGCTAAGGAAATGGGCGATAGGATCAATTTTCAAGGTGTTCGAATTGATTCAGGTGATATGGCTTATATTTCTAAGCGTGTCCGTGAACAATTGGACGAAGCTGGATTCACTGATGCTAAGGTCTATGCTTCAAATGACCTAGATGAAAAGACGATTCTTAACTTGAAGATGCAAGGTGCCAAGATCGATGTTTGGGGTATTGGTACTAAGAATATCACGGCATTTGATCAACCTGCTCTAGGTGCTGTATACAAGTTGGTAAGTATTGAAGATGATCGTGGTAACATGATGGATACTTTGAAATTATCAAGTAATGCAGTTAAGATTTCTACACCTGGTAAGAAACAAGTGTGGAGAATAACTAATAATGAGAAGAATAATAAATCCGAAGGTGATTACGTTACACTTTGGAATGAGAACCCTAGAGAACACTCATCTCTATATATGTTCCACCCTCAATATACATATATCAATAAGACCGTTGAGGATTTCCAAGCTGAGCCATTACTACATGATATATTTGAAGATGGTAAGCAGATTTATACAAGTCCTAGTGTGCAGGATATCAGAGATTACTGTGCCAAGAATCTAGATTCGCTGTGGGATGAGTATAAGCGTATTTTGAATCCTCAAGTATATCCAGTCGACTTGTCATCTAAGCTTTACAGTCATAAAATGAAATATATTGAAAAGATTAGAAATGATGTAAATAACATTAGAATAGGTGACTAATTAATGAGACCACTTCAAAAGGAAATTATTGCATACGAAGGAACTAAGCCTGTAATTGATGTTGACGAAGAAATCCGTCGCTCAGTCGACTTTTTAAAGAATTATTTATTAAAAAACAAAGGATTAAAATCTCTAGTATTAGGTATTTCCGGAGGACAAGATTCAACCTTGGCTGGACGTTTATCACAGATTGCTATGACAGAACTCCGTGATGAAACAGGAGATAGCGATTACAAGTTTATAGCAGTCAGACTTCCTTATGGTGAACAAGCTGATGAGTCAGATGCGATGCAAGCTATCGAGTGGATGCAAGCAGATGTTGTCTCACGAGTTAATATCAAAGCTAGCGTTGATGCTTTAGTGCGAGCTGTTGAAGAGAATAATTATAATATTACAGATTTTAACAAGGGTAATATCAAAGCCCGTACGAGAATGATTGCACAATATGCAATTGCAGGTGATAATAAGGGTGTAGTGGTTGGAACTGATCATGCAGCTGAAAATATCACTGGATTCTTTACTAAATTTGGTGACGGTGCTGCTGATATTACACCGTTATTTCGTCTAGATAAACGTCAAGGACGTGCTTTGTTAGAGAGACTAAATGCTCCAAAGAACCTTTATGAGAAGACACCAACGGCTGATCTTGAAGAGGACCGTCCAAGCCTTCCTGATGAATTAGCTCTTGGTGTTTCTTATACAGATATCGATAATTATCTTGAAGGAAAAGATATTCCTGAAAAGAGTGCAGAGATCATTGAGAATTGGTATAAGAAAACTGCACATAAGCGTAGAAATCCCTATACAGTATTTGATAAGTAAAAAATTGGACATTCGTTTTTGGAATGTCCAATTTTTAAAAATGATTAAAATATAGTACGCAAGTATGTTAAGATATGCGCAAAGAGGTGTTTAAACATGAAGAAAAATTTAATTTCATTAATGAAACCAGAAGTTTTGGCTCTAAAACAACAGGATATCTTTAAGTTTAATGCACGCGCTAAGGGTATTCCTAATGTTATCAATATGACTATTGGTGAACCTAATTTTCCAACACCAGATCATGTGAAATTGGGTGCAATCAAGGCAATTGAAGAGAACAAAACTCATTACACAGTTCCAGAAGGTAATCACGAACTATTAGCTGCTGTAGCGAATTATTTGAATGTTAAATATGGACTAGATTATGATCCATTGACTCAAATCGTTGCTACAACTGGTGTAACGGAAGGCGTTTTCTCTGCGTTTAATGCAATATTACAACCAGGTGATGAAGTATTGATTCCTTCACCATCATTCACTATTTATGGTCCAGATGCTAGTTTTAATAAAGCAACTCCTGTTTATATAGATACTTCTAAGACAGGCTTTAAAGTTACTCCAGAAGTATTGGATCAGATTATGACGACCCATCCAAAAATCAAGATATTTTTGATAAACTTCCCAAGTAATCCGACTGGTGTCAGCTATACTCATGATGAGTTAGTTGAGTTATCAGACATACTAAGAAAATATGATGTTTTTGTTTTAAGTGACGAAATTTATAGTGAATTAACGTATAATTATAAGCATGAATCATTCGCAAGCTTCTTGCCAGAACAGACTATTTTACTCAATGGGCTTTCTAAGTCTCATGCAATGACAGGATGGCGTTTTGGTGTAGTGTGTGGTCCAGCTGATATCGTGGCTCAAATTAATAAGATTCACGAGTTAGCAACGACTTCTATTACTTCAATTACTCAAGCTGCTGCACTGGAAGCATATACGAATGGATTCGATGATCCTATTGCTATGCGCGAACAATACTGTGCGAGAAGGGATGTCTTAGAGGCTGGTTTAACTAAACTTGGCTTCAAGTGTCCAGATCCAGATGGAGCCTTCTATTTATTTGGTAAGATTCCTGACGGATTAGATCAAGACGATGTGCAGTTATGCAATGATATTCTAGATGAAGAACATCTGGCAATTTTACCGGGTAGTTTCTTTGGAGTTGGTGGAGCTGGTTATATTCGTTTCAGCTATGCATCAAGTATGGAGAATATCAATGGTTGTATTTCTAAGTTAGGTGACTTTATCAAGAATCATACTCACGCTAACGAAACTACTGCGTAAAAAGCAAAATCAACAAGGATTATTAAGAGGGAAATATGCTTAACAAATTTCAAGATATTATAAGTAAAATTTTATTGATCTGTGTTGCTATATTTACTTCAGTAGTGTTTGTTCAAATGATAATTTATTACAGTAAAACTTATTTATCGTATGAACCAGTATTTAATGTACTGGTTCTTATTTGTGCAATCATTTTGACACTTTTAGCGGCACTAGTTCTTATCAGGATTTCTGATGAGAATAAAATAAAGAATAGATTAGTTCTATACACATTGATTGCAATATTTGCAATCGTAGCAATTATTTGGATAAATGTGGTCCCTAGCACTCAAATAAGTGATTTTAGTGCTTTTTGGCAATATTCAGCAAAGGCTCTATCCGGGAAGCCAATTACGATCACTGACAATGATTACTTTGCTAAATGGGCCTATCAAACTGGATTCTTAGTATACGTGATGGCTGTTGTAAAGGTATTTGGCCAACATATTATAGCTATCCAGTTATTGAATGTCTTATATCAATCATTAATATTAGTGATGATCTATAAGCTAGTTGTAAAAATATTCAATAATATCAAGATGGCTCGTTTGGCAGTATTATTACTGATGATCGATCTCGATTGGTTTGCTTTGAATAGTCAAGCTTGTAATCAATACCTAGGAACACTGTTGTTCTTAGTCACTTTTTATCTAGTCATGTTCAATAAATATTGGTCTTATGTACTGGCTGGTGTAACATTAGCTATTGGTAGTATTATTAGACCAATTGGTCCAGTTATTATAGCTGGAATAGTAGTGTATGGAATTATTTATATGCTAATTAAAAATAATAAGTTTGATATTCATGCAATCTGGAAGTTATTAATAACTCTAGCCATATATTTTGCGATATTCAGTGGAGCCAGTGGACTGATCAAAGCTACAGGACTTAATGAATATGGATTAACTAATCGCGATTCCGAATGGAAATTCGTGACCGGATTGGACTATAATTCTAAGGGTGTTTATGATCAAACTATGGTGGACCAATTTGATTTGAATGCTAGTCGTAGCCAGATGAGTAAAAAAGAATATCAAATTATTGATAAACAAGTTAAGTTTCTAAATGAAAGTCCGAAGAGATGGATCAGTTTATTCTGGGCTAAAAACGCCACTTTGTGGGCTAAGCGGTCAACGGCCACGGACTTTACGGAGTTTGTGAAGATTCATTCAGCACGTGCTACCAATATAATGAATCTATTAGCTTATGTCGGAAGTATAATTTTGATAATTTTCTCATGGATCGGTTCATTAGAATTATTCAAGAAAAAGTTTAGTAAACGTATTTATTTGTTATTATTAACATTGATGGCATATGCTGTAGTTCAATTATTGATCGAGGTTCAAGGAAGATATCGAATTGAATTGTTACCAGTTATCACAATCCTTGGTAGCGTTGGGTTATATAAAGTAGTGAAATGGATTGACACAAAATTGAGGAGTCGATAAATTGTTTAAGCTAAGTATTGTTGTACCTTGTTATAACGAACAGGAAGTACTTCATGAGACAACAAAGGAATTAACACAAATCGTTAACAACCTTATTAATGAGAAAAAAATAACGGCTACCAGTAAAGTGGTGTTCGTTGATGATGGTAGTAGAGATAAGACTTGGAGTTTAATTGATGAGTATTCCAGCGAAAATGATCTGATCAGTGGTGTTAAATTGAGTCGTAATTTTGGACATCAAGGAGCACTACTCGCTGGTGTAACAGCTGCTTCTAAGGATTCTGATGCAGTTATCACTATTGATGCTGATCTGCAAGATGATGTTAATGCGATTCCTAAAATGGTCGATAAATTTATCGAGGGCTCAGAAGTTGTCTATGGCGTTCGTAATAATCGTGATACAGATAGTTCGTTTAAACGTGGTACAGCTGAACTCTTCTACAAGTTCATGGGATGGTTAGGTGTTAAACTGGTACCTGATTCTGCTGACTTCCGCTTGATGAGTAAGCGAGCCTGTGAAGTGTTATTGAGTTATAAGGAAACGAATTTATTTTTGCGTGGAATCGTTCCAATGGTTGGTTTCAAGTCTGATAAAGTATATTATGCGAGAAAAGAAAGATTCGCTGGAGAATCAAAATATCCACTAAAAAAGATGATAAAGTTTGCGGCAGACGGAATTACGTCATTTTCAATTGTTCCTATTAAGATGATAATGGGATTAGGATTTTTTATAGTGTTGATCAGTATCTTCTTACTGATATATACCATTGTCCAAAAGATAAACGGACAAGTTGTATCTGGTTGGCCATCAATGATGATCTCGATTTGGGCACTTGGTGGAGTACAACTGATCTGTATTAGTGTGATTGGTGAGTACGTTGGTAAGATATTCAGTGAAGTTAAGCACCGTCCAAGATTTACTATTGAACGAGATATTTATACAGAGAAAACTTTGAAAGAAAATAAGAGGTAGTTATTTATGAATGCAGCACAAAAGAAGGCCATGGTTTATGGCAATTTGATCAATAACACAGTTCAATCTATTCAAGATGAACAAGACAAGTTGAATCCAGAATTTGAAACATTGAGAAAAGCCTTGGATCGTGATCAGATCGAACGTATTGATTCTGTTGAATATACAAAGATTATGCATGACTTCAAAAAGGGAACAGATTCTTATCAAGATCTATTGACCAAACTACAAAAGGCCAAGGCACCAGCAAGATACATGGGAACACACATGTCTTTAGTAGCAGCGTTCAAAAAGTACGTTGAAGGTTGTACTGAAATGACTGAAAGTATTGGTGAAGATCAAAAAATCGATCGTGAGAAATTCAATAATGCTGAGAAAGTCCAAGATGAAAACATGGACAAGTTCTCTAAGTACATGCAAAAGATGACTGAAATTTAATGAACAATGAAGATCTAACTAGATTAATACAAAAGGTTTCCCAAGATAATTTTGGGAAACCTTTTGTTCACAAAGCCTTTTTTAATAATAGATTGCGTACTACCGGTGGAAGGTTTCATTTGAAAGATCGGCATATAGATATTAATCCTAAGGTGTATCAACAATATGGAACAGAAGAGTTAGTTGGTGTTATTAAACATGAACTGTGCCATTATCACTTGTATAACGCAGGGATGCCATCACAACACAAAAGCCGAGAATTCAAAGTTTTGTTGAAGCAAGTGGGTGGATCTAGATTTGCACCACCATTGAATAATTCGAATAAACATAAGACCCTTCATATATATGAGTGTTCCAATTGCCATACAGTTTATCAACGTGTTAGAAAGATAGATACTAGACGATTCGTCTGTGGAAAATGCCGTGGTAAATTAAAATTCATTAAAGATATCAATATTTAATTACTTTAATTAAACTTATACTTGATATTGAAATTAATGAACTGTAGAATATTACTTGTACGCGGGTATGGCGGAATTGGCAGACGCGCAAGACTAAGGATCTTGTGGAGAATTATCTCCGTGGAAGTTCGAATCTTCTTACCCGCATAAATAAGTATTAAAAGAGACTTACTATATTAAAGTAAGTCTTTTTTTTATATCCAAAATGTACAATAATTATAATATTAAAGCAAATATTTAATTTGTTGTATACATATTTTTTGTATTTTGACATTATCCTGTCTAATATTGATTGTAGTCTAAGATAAAGGAAGACAGAAAAGTGAAAAATAAAACTATTATTACAATGATAATAGCTTTTCTCGTTATGAGCTTTTCTTCACTACAGTATAATACGGTGCAAGCTGAATCAGTAACTGGTGCAGGTTATCTTGCCGAAGTAAGTTCAAACCCAGGAAAGCTATATAATTCTTCAGATGAATATATTGGGAAAACATTACCGTATGGCAGCAAATGGAAGGTAGGTAAAGTCTTAGATGTCAATGGAATACAATTATTTAGAGTTGGATATGATGAATATCTAAGTTCAAAAGACAGTTATCGTTATCAATTACGCCCAGAAGTAATTGAAGTGGAAGATCCTAGTGGTGAGGTTGATGTTTATAATCACAACTTTGTTGAAAGCACATCCTTAGCATTGAAATCGGACACTTATTGGTATTCTGATACTGTTATCTACACATCTTCTGGTATGCCATTTGTCAGAGTAGCTACAGGTGAGTATGTTCCAATGTATGAAGTTATCTCACAGAGTTTTACTGAGTCATTTTAAATCTAATAAAAAAATAAAATTAAATAATAAAAAAGCATGAAATCGTTTTAAATTGCGATTTCATGCTTTTTAATTCAAATTATTAAAAAATTAATAATAATAAGTAGACCGTTTGTATTGTAATTGTTTAGTAAATTTTGTACTATAAGGGTAACAATAATATAAGGCAAAATGCCAATTGCCAACAAATAGTTATTGTGTGTGATTTGCTTAAGTTTTAAGTTCTATGCCAGTAGAACTTTTTGTGTACTTGAATTTGTGTGTTTTTTTAATATCTAAAAATAAAATAATATATATACGGGGAAACTATTATGAAAAAAAATGCGATTGTTTTATTAGCTATGGCATTATTTAGTACAAGTGCTGCAGTTGTGCCAGCAACTACAACAGAAGCTAAGAGCGTTAGCTCTAGTTATAAGGTCGAAGTAAGTACAGATTCTGATTCCGATGCTACTTTATATAATGCATCAGGTGACCAGACAAGTAATACTGTATCTGACAGCAGCAAGTGGTCAGTAAGTAACATTTCCAATATTAACGGTAAAGATTATTACAAAGTTTCATCAGACGGTTATATCAGTTCCGATGATAGCTTTTTATACAAAAAACGCCCCGAAGTTATAAAGGTAGCCACAGACCATGAGGTCTCTGTTTACAATCATAAGTTCGAGGAGAGTACTAAAGTCAAATTAGAAGCAGGTAGTAAGTGGTACTCAGATAGTTCTATTTATACATCTGCCGGTATGCCATTCTTAAGAGTAGCTCCGGATACATATGTCGCTATGTTTGATGTTGTTGAACAATCATTTACTTCTTCTGTAAATTAATTTAATTTCTATTTATGTTTTGTGTGTGTGATATTCACAGTGCCAGCTGTGAATATCTTTTTTTTTGCTTAAGTTCTATGCCAGTAGAACTTTTGATGTATCTCTTATTTGTGTGTTTATATATACGAGGTATCTATCTTTATTACAGTTACTATAGTACTATCATTTGCTCGATAGTTTTGTTCACATTTTGTAAGAGACTTTTTCCTAAAGTGAAATAAATATAAAATCCCTTATTCGGAAGATAAATATAAGAGTTTCTTATAATGTTCTTAGCTTATTTTAAATACATAAATATAAATTGTATATTATTATTTACGGGGAACGGGAAATTCTAAGTTAAAAACGAGAGGGAGTATACAAATTGAGGAAGAAGCTAGCTTTTATAGCTACTTTTTTGGCGTGCTTTTCGCTAATTGCAGTAGCCTGCTCTAAAACTAGTTCTAAAAGTGACAATGGTAAGATTTTGAGTACTGCTCAGATTAAGAAGAATATTGGCTCAAAGCTGATTACGACCAGAGAGAGTGCGCAGGATCCTTTAACCAAGAAGTATAAGAAAATCGTTAAGGATACATCTTACACGTTTGATAATCCATATGTTAAGTTGAATCCATACAAGACTTCACCACTGACTGCATTGGTTATCTTTTACACTGATAAGAATGCCAAAGTAAGCTATACAGTTGAAGGCGAAAGTGACGATACTAGTATCACAAATACAGTGAATGGTGATTATTCAAAGACTCATCAAGTTCCAGTAGTTGGTTTATATGCGAACAAAACTAACAAAGTTACTGTAAATATTACATATGAAGATGGAACTACTGATAGTAAAGAAATAGAAATCAAGACGGATTCACTTCCTAAGTATGTTAAGAATGCAACTATCACAGTTAAGAATACTGATAAGTCCAAGATGGATATTGGTGACAATAAGTTGACTATTATTAATAGAACAACTAAGGAACCGTTTGCCATTGATGCTGATGGAAACGTTAGATGGTATTCAACTAATTATTCACAACATACAATAGAACAAATCTCTAATGGTCATATGTTGATTTTGACTAAGAAAAAGGAAAGTTCAAAAGTTTACAATGATTTAATTGAAACTGATGTTCTAGGAAGAGTTTATAAGGAATACAGTTTTGACCCCGGTACAAAATATAATGATAGTGGTAATTCCAAAGATGAAACAACTGTGATCCATCACGATTTGGTGGAATTACCAAACCACGACATCCTAGCAACTGTTAGTGACGGATCCAAGTACAAAGAAGATGTCATGGTTCAGATCTCTCATAAGACGGGTAAAGTAGTCAAAGTTATTGACCTTAAAAAGATACTACCTAGTTCAATGTATAAGAATTATAAAGCCGGATCTGATAACAAGGTTGACTGGTTCCATCAAAATGCAGTCGATTATGATTCTTCCGATAACAGTATTATGATATCTGGTCGTAATCAGGATATGATCATGAAACTTGATTATAAGACTGATAAGATTATTTGGATTTATAGTGGTAAGAAAAAAGCCACTTGGCCAAAGAAATATCGTGATAAGATATTGACCCCAACACAAGGAACAACAATCACCGGCGGTCAACATGGATTGTATCTATTGAAACATGATGGTGACAGTGAAGATATTATTCTTTATGACAACAATATCGATGTTACAAATGGAAATAAGAAGACATCTGGTAAGTATTCACAGGCAGTTGAATATAATATTGATACTAAGAATATGACAATCGATCAAACTTGGTCATATGGTAAGAGTCTAGGCAAAGCTAACTTTACAAGTATCATTGGTTATGCCGAAAGAGAATCAAATGGTAATACGTTGGTTGACTTCGGATTTAAAGATAATGGTAAGGAAAGTAATATTATCGAAGTAGATTCATCAGGTAATCAAGTGTTTAATGTGACTGTTAAAAATTCCGCTTCCAAAGCATATGCTTATCGTGCATATAGAGTTCCGTTCTATTCATCAAGTTATGTCTTTGATGTTAATGATTAAAAGAGTGTGAAAATACGCGTTTAACTTTCGAGTATAATGCAAAAAGCAAGTAGATATTCACGTAAGTGGATGTCTACTTGCTTTTTTATTAAACGGAAAAAGTTGCGTTTTTTCACACGTTTTCACTGCAAGTTTGAGTAGAAAAATTGTTCTGTCGCACTCTCTTTTTATTTATTAATTTTACTTTGAACCTGTTTATCAAAGGCATACATGAAAAAGTAATTAGATTTATATTTGCTCTTGTTTACGATTTTTAATGCGTCAGTCCAGTCAGCGTAACTGATGGGCTTAACTGGATTATCTTTGTGTATTATATAATAAGCTTTAAACATCGGATCATTAGAAGTGTCATTAGACCAGATATAATCAGTGTTTTTATACGAAGGTATGTAATACGTCTTACGATTTGCGGTTGTCTGAAATCCGGAATAGTTTATAGCAATATTGAAGGTATTGCCGTAATCATTTGCAATATAATCAAATTTTAATCCGACGGCGATCAAGGCAATGGTGATAATAGGGAAGAGATATTTTTGATAGGCATCTAGTAAGATATCCAGATTGATTGCTACTAGTGCAGTACCAAAAGCGTAGGCTGCAAAGATACATCTTGAACCAAATGGAGAGATGACTATAAAGGGAACAACAGAAACTACACCAGATAGGATCAATCCAATATTTGTGATGGCTTGTTTTTTATTGCTTAAGCGATATGAGAAAAATGCTGCCACTAATGCTGCAATAATAATTATTCCAAAGCCGATAATGATATGAGAAGCTGAAAAATAGTTCTGGAAATAAGTTAAAAGGGTATCTTCCGTACCATTGACGTGTCGATAAGCGTCACTACCAATTAGGATTTTTAGGTAGGCTCCATTGATGAACATTAAGATAGCGCCTAAAAAGTTACCACCCATAATCACATAAATGATTTTTTTGAATGAAGCACTGAATCTTTTTCTGAATAATAACCAAACGAGTAAGATATTGAAGCAATTTAGTAAGGTAATATGTTCGGCAAAAAATTGAGCAAATAGTGCAGCAAAGAAAATCAGAAGTGTCGATGTTCTTAGGTATTTGCTATTTTTATTATCGATATTTTTAACGACTAAATATAATAGAAATAATGGGAAAACCACACTAGGTACGTAGTTAGCAAATCCTGAGTGCCAACCCCAAATTTGTCTGAAGATCAACTTTGGTGCTAGTAGGAACATTAATGTTGTGATTCCGGCTGAAATCAATCCAATATTATTAGTAGGACGGATCTCTTCACGTATTTTTTGAATTAAATAAATAATCAATGTTGGGAAAGTTCCGTAAGCTAGAAACGCGATGAACTTGAATTTCATCATGGAGATTATCAATAGATCTCCCAGGTATCTACCATCGTAATATGTGAAATTACCACTCTGGAAGTATTGTCTACCCCAGCCACTCCACCAGTTTAAGTCATCTCCAACCATAGGCATCCAATAACCAATCAAGGCAAAAATCAAGAAAATAATAACATAAAAGCTCAATCTAACAGTTCTTTTCATAGTGTCCATCCTTGCATATTTTAACTAAATACTATTATCAACATCATAGCTGTTAATTTGAACTCAAGCAATAATTGTTTTATTGATATGCATCATATTAATAATTGAATAATTTTATTCGTATGTTAGAATACTATTGCAAACGATTACAGAAAAAGGTGAAGATTTCATGAAAAAAACAAGAGTTATTAATTCAGATATATCACGCGTCATTTCTCAAATGGGACATTTTGACACAATCGGTATTGGGGATGCAGGAATGCCTGTACCTTCAGATACTGAAAAGATCGACTTGGCACTAGAGGCCGGAATTCCTAGTTTCATGCAAGTTCTTGAAAATGTCTTGAGTGAACTACAAGTTCAAAAAGTCTATCTAGCTGAAGAAATCAAAGTTCAAAATCCAGAACAATTGGCCGCAGTTAAAAAAGTTGTTGGGGATATTCCTATTGAATACATGCCTCATGAACAAATGAAGAAGGACTTAAGCGACACTAAGGCATTCATTCGTACTGGAGAGGAAACTCCATATTCTAATATTTTGCTTGAGAGTGGAGTAGTTTTTTAGATTAATTTAAGAGAAGGAAAAACATTATTTATGAAGAAAATTGTAGTTCTTGGGTCAATTAACGTTGATACAATACTAAACATTGCTAGACTACCACTTCCTGGTGAAACGATGGCTATGAGAGACCGTTCTGTTGCAGGTGGTGGTAAAGGTGCCAACCAAGCGATTGCTGCTGTTAGAGCTGGTGCAGAGACTTCATTCATCAGTAAAGTTGGTAAGGATCATGCATCTGACTTTATGATGGATACATTCAAAAATGATAATTTAAATGTTGATCATGTTACAGAGGATGAAAAAGCTGGAACTGGTAAAGCATATATTTTATTAGATGAAAAAGGCCAAAATAGTATCTTGGTTTATGGTGGTGCCAATCAAACGATTACTGCTGAAGATATTCATGAAGCTGAGGAATCAATTAGTGCAGCAGATTGTGTTATTGCACAGTTTGAAACACCAATACCTGCAACCATTGAAATGTTCAAGATTGCTAGGAAAAATGGTGTAACAACTATTTTGAATCCAGCGCCAGCCAATGGTGATATTCCTAAGGAATTATTGGAGAATACTGATATTATTACTCCTAACGAAATAGAGGCTGAAGCAATAACTGGAGTTAAAGTTACTGATGTCGATTCTATGAAGGCAGCCTCTGAAGAATTTCATAAGTTGGGTGTTAAAACAGTAATTATTACGGTTGGATCCAAAGGATCATTTTACTCATTAGTTGACAATAAGTATGGCTTTGTAAATGCATTCAAAGTCAAAGCTGTTGATACAACTGCAGCAGGGGACACGTTTATCGGATACCTTGCCGCAAACTTGAATAAGGATTTGAGCAACTTGGAAGAAGCAATGACTATCGCAAGTAAAGCGTCTTCATTCACTGTTCAGGTACAAGGAGCTCAGAATTCTATACCTTATAAAAAACAAGTTAAATTGTAATTTTTTATAGAAATTTACTTAAACAGATTTAGTTGGACAATTTGAAATGATGACGGATACATGTTAATATAGGTATGTATTTTTGAATGGTAAGTGGTTCGATTGGTTTTATTTAATAAAGGCTTTCTTCCATGATGTACCACGAGATAATGCACAAATATTAGTTATCAGGAGGAACAGTCTGATGGAACATGGAACAGTAAAATGGTTTAACGCAGAAAAGGGTTATGGTTTTATTACTCGTGAAGATGGTAGTGATGTATTCGTACATTTCTCAGCCATCCAAGGTGACGGTTATAAGACACTTGAAGAAGGTCAAGCCGTAACATTCGATATCGAAGATAGCGATCGTGGACCACAAGCTTCAAACGTTGTTAAGAACTAATAACATTTAAAGTCAGAAGCCAACTCGAAAAGAGTTGGCTTTTTTAGTACAATTTTTTTGACTATACAAAAAATTTACAATAAAGAAACATAAAATTTACATTGATTCGATACAATTAATATTTAGTTAAAGGAGTGTTGAAGTGATGCAGCAAAATACTGTCAATTGGAGAAAAAATTTTAAAATAGTATGGTTTGGCAGTATGATTACTGATCTTGGAAATGCTATGACTCTGCCTTTTATTGTTTTGTATATTGATACATTAGGCAATTTTACTAATTCTGAATTGAATATTTTGGGAGCCTTAGCATTTTCACTTACATATTTTGCCAAAGCAATCGTATCTCCATTATGGGGAAGATTGGCTGATCAAAAGGGACGAAAGTTGATGTGTCTTCGAGCTTCTGGAATAATGACGATTACGATATTTTTGGTAGGACTTTCACCTAATATTTGGTTTTTGTTATTTTTTAGAACACTTCAGGGGGCGTTTTCTGGATATATAAATAACGCCAATGCGCTTATATCAGTGGAAGCTCCTGTTGATAAACGTGGCAAAGTAATGAGCAAATTGATAACTGGTAGTATAACTGGGACACTAATGGGACCGCTTCTGGGTGGAATTTTAGCAAGCACAGTTGGTTATAGGGGATCTTTTTTTGTAACTAGTTTATTGATGGCAGTAGTATTTGTAACTACATTATTCGGAGTAAATGAAGAGTTTGTTCCTATAAAAAGGGATGATTTGAAGCCCGTAATTCCAATTATGAAAAAAATAGGTAGCGGATTTTTTATCTCTTTATTTGTTTCACTACTGACGATTCAAGCTACAACTAATGCAATTACACCAATGATAAGTTTGTTTGTGAAGGAGATAGCTCCTAATAGTCATAATTTGAATATCTTAACTGGTATTGTTTCGTCTGCACCGGGATTTGCCACTATAATAATGGCAGGATCAGTGGGTGGTTTGATTGATAAATTCGGTGCTCAGAGTATATTGATGACATTTTTGATCCTAGCAATATTTACTTTGTTTTTAACAAGCTTTATACAAAATGTTTGGCAATTTGCGACGTTACGATTTGTTCTCGGCATTGCTGACGCGGCACTACTTCCGGCCATTCAGATCTTGACTGTCCAAAATGTCCCACAAGATATTTTCGGGCGGATATTTAGTTATAACCAATCAGCACAAGCTATGGGAAGTGTTATTGGACCAATAATAGCAGCAACGATCGCCAATGGTTTGGGATATCGTAGCATCTTCTTATTTACTGGTGGATTGGAAATTATCGCTTTGTTATGTTGGCTAAGATATTATCGTGGTAAGAAGCAATTACAAAGAAAAGATTAAGTAAGGTCCCTTCGTCATATTTTTTTCAAATATATCAGCTATAATAGAAAATAATGACAAAAAAGGGATATTAAACAATTGCCGCAAAAAAGAAGATCCACTAGCCGTAAGAATTATCGGCGCCGAAAGAAAAATAATAATACATCTGTAATTACTGTGTTAATAATAGTTGCTGTAATTCTTGTGGGATTTTTTGGTTATCGTCGTTATACACAATATCGAGAAGAAACTAGAGTAGAAGAGGTTCATCAAGAACGTAATACTTTTGTAAAAAAAATCTCACCTTACGCAGTCACTTTAGGTAATGAATATGGCGTATTACCAAGTATTACTATTGCACAAGCTATATTAGAGAGTGATTGGGGCAACAGCACCTTAGCAAAGGATTATAATAATTACTATGGTGTAAAGGGAGATGATCCCAGCAATACCAAGGTATTACAAACAAAAGAGTATACAAATGGACAATGGATCACAATAAATGGACGTTTTAGAGTGTATGCGAATTTTAGAGAATCAATGAAGGATCATGCGGAGCTATTAGTAAATGGAACCACTTGGAATTCCGAACAATATAAACAAGTCATACAATCAAAGGATTATATTGATGCTGCTGTGGCACTTCAAACAGATGGATATGCGACTGATCCGGGTTACACAAGTAAAATTATTCGGATTATACAAAAATATAATCTAAAAAAGTACGATGAAGGTATCAAGTGAAAAACAAAATATGATAGACTCTAATTATTCTATAAATGGGGGATAACGTAGTGAAAGAATTAGAAGAAAGAATTAAAAAAGATGGTCGTGTGATTGGTAAAGATGTTCTGAAAGTAGATAGTTTTTTAAACCATCAAGTTGATCCAATGTTAATGGAAAAAATGGGTGAAGAGTTTTACAAGCGTTTTAAAGACTCTGGGATCAATAAAATTCTGACTGTAGAATCATCAGGAATTGCTCCAGCAGTTATGACAGGATTGAAATTTGGTGTACCAGTAGTCTTTGCTAGAAAGCACAAATCTGTTACATTGAGTGACGATTTATATACTTCTGAGGTTTATTCTTTTACTAAAAAGACATCTAACCACATCAGCATTGCTAAAAAGTATCTATCAAGTGATGATAAAGTTTTGATTATTGATGACTTCTTAGCAAATGGTCAAGCGGTTAATGGTTTGAACACAATTATAGATGATGCTGGAGCAACTCTTGCCGGTATTGGTATAGTTATCGAGAAGTCTTTCCAAAAGGGAAGACAGATGATCGACAAGGCAGGAACACCTATTTACTCATTAGCTAGAATTAAGGCTTTTGAAAATGGCCAAGTTGTTTTTGAACCTGAAAACGACTAAAGGTACAAGCGCTACTTCATAGGAAGGTGGATTTATGACTTTTATTGCGCCTGGTAAAACGCTAGGAATAATTGGCGGTGGCAGTGAAACTTATTTATTTGAATTGGAGGCCAAAAGAATGGGGTTTAGAACCATGCTTTTGACTTTTGAAGATGATGATATAGCTACACAAGCCGCGGATAATTACATAGTTGGTGAATTAGAAAACATCGAGAATTTAAGTGAATTAGGCCATAGAAGTGACCTTCTTTTGTATATGGATGAGAATTTCAACAGTGACTTATTAAAGCAACTAGAAGTTGAGTTCAATGTTGCTCAAGGTTCAGAGCTATTGTCCATTGCACAAGATAGGTACATTGAACGCACATTCTTAAATGATTTGAATATTAATGTACCGCCCTTTTTCTCAATTGTAACGACTGAGGATATTAAAAAGGCGGTAAAAGAAATTGGATTTCCTTGTATTTTGAAACCAATTCAAAAGAATCAAACGATTCTTAAACGACATGTCATTTACAATTATGAAGATGTGGATAAACTTACTAAGTTATTGGCAAATGGGACATATATTCTAGAAGCTTGGATTGACACCAAGACAGAATATTCTGTTATGGTTAGCAAGAGTAAGAATGAAAAAATTCATACTTTCCCAATGATCAAAGAAATTTATGATGGATCAAATCTTATGAGTTCTTATTTATTCAAGAAGAATGATCCTGATATTGAAGCAGAAATGCAAAGAGTGGCGTTAAAAGTTGCTAATAAATTAAGCTACGTTGGAATTTTTGGAATTGGCTTCTTGGTATCTCAATCAGGGGTATTGTACGTTAAAAGGATTTTTCCAGGAATTAATTATTCAGCTAATGTTTATCAAGAGGCTGCTAGAGTTTCGCAATTTGAGCTACACATTCGAGCAATATGTGATTGGCCGATCCCAGAGATCTATCCTATGGTAAATGCTTCAACGCTTAAGATTGTTGAGGGTAACTTGCCACAAAGTTTAGATTTATTACAGGAAAAGGCACAATGGAAATTCAATTACTACACGGGTTTTAAAGCTAAGAATGAAGCTAACCGTGATGTTGGATATATATCAGTAATTTCAGATGATGCAGATGAATTAAAAGAAGATATCTTATCAACTAATATTTGGAGAGTAGAATAACTTATGATTGACAGATATGTAACTAAAAAAATGAGCCCCATTTGGACAGACCAAAATAGATTTCAAGCATGGCTAGAAGTCGAAATTGCTGCGACACAAGCATGGAGCAAATTAGGTGAAGTTCCTGTTGCAGATGCAGAGTTGGTTGCTAAGAATGCTAAATTTAATGTTGAAGAAATCAAAGAAATAGAAAAAGAAACAAAACATGATGTAGTTGCTTTTACAAGAGATGTATCGAGATATCTAGGACCAGAGAAAAAGTGGGTTCATTTTGGACTTACTTCAACAGATGTTGTTGATACAGCTTATGGTTACTTAATGAAACAAGCCAATGACATTATTAGAGAAGATTTGGATACTTTCTTAGAAGTAGTTAAAGAAAAGGCACTCGAATATAAAGACACTGTCATGATTGGACGTACCCATGGTGTACATGCAGAACCTACAACCTTTGGTTTGGTATTAGCTAATTGGTATTCAGAAATCAAACGTGATATAGAGCGTTTCGATCATGCAGCTAAGGGTGTTGAAGCAGGTAAAATCAGTGGTGCTGTTGGTAGTTTTGCCAATGTTCCACCTAAGGTTGAAGAATTAGTATGTGCTAAGTTGGGTATTCGTGCTCAAGAGATTTCTACACAAGTTCTTCCACGTGATTTACATGCTGAATATATTCAAACTATGGCGCTGATTGCTACTTCAATTGAGCGATTTGCTTTGGAAGTAAGACATTTACAAAGAACCGAGGTTCGTGAAGCCGAGGAGTATTTTGCAGCTGGTCAAAAAGGATCATCAGCAATGCCTCATAAACGTAATCCTATTGGATCTGAAAATGTTACTGGATTGGCACGTGTCATCAGAGGACATGCGTTCACTGCACTGGAAGATGTTCCATTGTGGCATGAAAGAGATATTTCACATAGTTCCGCAGAACGTATAATAATTCCTGATACAACTGAGTTATTGGATTATATTTTGACTCGTTTTACTAAGATAACTAAGGATCTAACCGTATTCCCAGATAAAATGATGGAAGATATGAATATTACACATGGATTGATCTTCTCACAACGTGTAATGCTCAAACTTGTTGAAAGTGGTCTTAGCCGTGAACAAGCTTATGACATCGTTCAACCCAAGACAGCTATGGTTTGGGATGAGAAAAAGGATTTCCGTACATTACTAGAAGCCGATAGTCGTGTTACTGATAAACTTTCAAAAGATGATATCGACGATGCATTTGATTATCATTGGCATTTAAAACATGTTGATGATATTTTCAAACGTGTAGGATTAGAATAATAATTTCGTTAAGAGATATTTGCATATGCAGATATCTTTTTTTGCATCTTTTTGAGGTACTCTAAATAGTATTATTGTTATTAAAAATTTGCTACAATGTAAAATAGATGTTTTTTGATAAATGTTGATAGATTAAGGATTTGAGGGATTAAAAAATTGGAAGATGCAATGTTAAAAAGTATGAATACAGAACAACAAGAGGCAGTTATTGCAACACAAGGCCCATTGCTTATCATGGCTGGTGCTGGAAGTGGAAAAACACGTGTATTAACACATCGTGTTGCATATTTGATTGAAAACAAAAACGTAATGCCTTGGCATGTTTTGGCCATCACTTTCACTAATAAAGCTGCCAAAGAGATGAAAGAAAGAATAAGTAAACTACTTGGCGAGTCTGCAAATGATGTCTGGGTCTCAACCTTTCATTCACTTTGTGTACGTATATTAAGACGTGACATTGATAAGATGGGCAAGTCCAGATCATTTACAATCTCAGATCCTTCAGAGCAACGTACTTTGATGAAGCAGATTGTTCAAAGAATGAACTTAGATCCAAAGCAATATGATCCAAGGGCAATTCTTGGGGCAATAAGTAATGCCAAAAATGACTTACTTACGCCAGCAGATTTTGCTCAAAATGCAAAATCTCCATTCGAACAAATCGTCGCTAATTGTTATGATGCATATGCCAAAGAAATGGAAAAGAATCAGGCTATGGATTTTGACGATTTGATTATGCAGACAAATATCTTGTTCGAGCAATGTCCTGATGTATTAGATTATTATCAAACAAAATTTCAGTATATTCACGTCGATGAATATCAGGATACCAATGAAGCTCAATATAAATTGGTTCAACAATTGGGTGCCAAGTATCGTAATGTTTGTGTTGTTGGTGATGCTGATCAGAGTATTTATGGTTGGCGTGGAGCTAATGTGAAGAATATTATGAACTTCGAGAAGGATTATCCTGAAGCGATAACTATTAAGTTGGAACAAAATTATCGTTCAACTAAGACAATTCTTGATGCAGCTAATGAAGTTATAAATAATAACTCTGAAAGAAAACCTAAGAACCTATGGACTGATAATGCAAAGGGTGACGATATTAACTTTTATCGTGGACAAAATGAGTCTGATGAAGCACTGTATGTGGTATCACAAATTAGAGACTTACTATTACAGAATTATAATTATGGTGATTTTGCAATATTGTATCGAACAAATGCTCAATCACGTGCTTTTGAAGAGAAATTCTTACAAGCCAATATTCCATATAAGATCATTGGTGGACACAAGTTCTATGATCGTAAAGAAATCAAAGATATTATGGCTTATTTGAGACTTGTTGCTAACCGCGATGACTCTATGAGTTTTCAGAGAATAATAAATAGTCCTAAACGTGGTATTGGACCAGGTACGATTGAAAAACTGCAAAGATATGCAGATGAACATGGTTGGTCATTACTTGAAGCATCTGAAAATATTGAATTATCATCCCTTCCTGCTAAACCAAGGAAGACCTTTGCTGCATTTGCAAAGTTGATCGATGATCTAGCTAAAGAGGCTAAGACGATTTCAATGACAGACTTGATGGATCATTTACTTGATAAGTCAGATTATGTTGATGAATTGAAACAACAAAACAACCTTGAATCACAAACTAGAATTGAGAATATCGAAGAACTCTTGACTGTTACAACTCAATTCGATCAATCATATGAACCAGATCCTGATATTGATGAAACTAGATTAGATTCATTTTTAACTGAATTATCACTAGTAAGTGATCAAGATGATTTAGAAGAAGATCAACAAGAAGTTACTTTAATGACACTACATGCTGCTAAGGGATTGGAATTTCCAGTTGTCTTCTTAGTAGGTATGGAAGAAGGAATCTTCCCATTAGGTCGTTCATTAATGAAACAAGAGGATCTAGAAGAAGAGCGAAGATTGGCATATGTTGGTATTACTCGTGCCGAAAAGAAATTGTATTTAACAAATGCCTACAGCCGTATGCTTTATGGCCGCCTTCAAACAAATCAAGTATCGCGATTTGTTGAAGAAATCGACGATAAACATATTAATTGGGTCAATAAAAATGCTGGTGGTATTTCGACAAGTACTACAAAGAATGAATCGAGTCTTCCATTTTCAAAACGTCGTCGTGCTTCAGCTTATCATTCAAGTTACAAGGTTGATGAAGCCCAAAAGGCGAGTGGTGCTCAAGGTGCTGAAAATGTCAGTTGGAATATTGGTGACAAGGTCGATCATAAGAAGTGGGGACAAGGAACTGTTGTCAAAGTTAATGGTAAGGGCAAAGATGCTGAGTTAGACGTTGCATTTGATAATGAAGGTATCAAGCGTCTGTTAGCCGAATTCGCTCCTATCAAGAAATCTGAATAATTTGTAAACCTAAGAGGTGAAAAATATGGCAGAAATCACAAAATCACAAGCTAATGAAGAACTAGCATCTCTAAGAAATCAGTTAAATGAATATCGAGATGCGTATTATACTAAGGATGCTCCATTAGTTGAAGATAATGTTTATGATCAACAATATAACCGCTTATTAGAACTAGAACAGCAATTTCCTGAATTGATAATGCCGGACTCTCCATCCCAATTAGTTGGAGATGTAACTTTACCAGACTTTAATAAGGTGACACATGATATTCCTATGCTTTCTATGGGGGATGTTTTCTCTGAAGAAGAGCTAGCTGAATATAATGGAAGAATTGAAAAAAGTGTCGGCGAAGAAATTGATTATAATGTTGAATTAAAAATTGATGGATTGGCTATTTCACTGGTTTATGAAAACGGAATACTAGTGCAGGGTTCAACGCGTGGTAATGGAACGATTGGTGAAAATGTTACTGAGAATTTGAAGACGATTGAAACGATTCCACAGAAGTTAAGTGAACCACTGACTTTTGAGGTTCGTGGTGAGTGTTTCATGTCCAAAAAAGAGTTTTTACGTTTGAATGAAGAACGAGAAAAAGAAGGATTACAGGTCTTTGCTAATCCGAGAAATGCTGCTGCTGGAAGTCTTCGTCAACTGGATCCAAAAGTGACTGCTTCAAGAAAACTAGATACATTCATGTATACTATAGTAACTTTTGATAATTTGAATATAACTACTCAAAGTCAGGCTCTAAAAAAACTCAGTGAATTAGGCTTTCACGTAAATCCAAGTGCTGAAGTCACAAAGGGATTGAATGGTGTCAAAGAGTACATTGAACGCTACGGTAAAATTCGTGATGACTTAGATTATGGGATCGATGGTGTCGTCCTTAAAGTAAATGACTTGGCGACTCAACGTGGACTGGGTAATACCGTCAAGGTTCCTCGTTGGGAAATTGCCTACAAGTTCCCGCCAGAACAAGCTGAATCAATCGTTAGAGAAATAACGTGGACTATTGGTAGGACTGGTGTTTTGACACCTACTGCTGTCATGGATCCAGTGCAACTTGCTGGTACGACAGTTGCTAGAGCCACACTCCACAATGAAGATATGATTAAGCAAAAGGATATCCGAGTGGGAGATACTGTGATGTTACACAAAGCAGGAGATATTATCCCAGAAGTTTCACAGGTTGTTTTAAGTAAACGTCCAAAAGATTCTGTGGAAGCACTGATTCCTACTAACTGTCCATATTGTGATTCAAAGTTGATACATTTGGAAGACGAAGTGGCACTACGTTGTATCAATCCAAAGTGTCCAGCTCAAGTAAAAGAACAATTGACACATTTTGCTTCACGAAATGCGATGAATATTGATGGTTTAGGTCCCAAAATCATAGAACAGTTGTATACTAAAAGCTTGATTAAAGATGTTGCTGATTTATATAAATTGACAGCCAATGATTTAGCAACATTGGATGGTTTTAAAGAGAAGTCCATCAATAATCTGTTGAGTGCCATTGATAATTCCAAGGCAAACTCTGTCGAGAGATTAATATTTGGTTTAGGAATTCGTCATGTTGGTGCAAAAGCTGGTAGAATTCTTGCTGAGAACTTTTTGAACTTAGATAATTTAATGAATGCAACTAAAGAAGAGATTCTAGAGGTTAATACTATGGGCGGAATTATTGCTGATAGTATTATCATGTATTTTGCAAATGATGATGTTAAAAAACTGATCAATGAGTTGAAATTAGTTAATCTCAATATGGAATTTATTGGTAGTTCCAATTCTAATGAAACAAATCAGCATTTTACTGATAAAATAGTTGTTATAACCGGAACATTACAGAATTATAAACGCTCAGAATTATCTGACTTATTAGAAAGTTTGGGTGCCAAGGTTACAGGTTCAGTCACAAAGAAAACTGATATCTTAATTGCTGGTGAGAAATCTGGTAGTAAGTTGACTAAGGCCCAACAATTAGGAACGCAGATTATTGATGAAGCAACATTATCTGATTATTTGGATAATGCGGAGGATTAGGAGAAAAGTTTTGAAAAAATTCATAAAAGCTACAGCGCTAGTAATAATGTGCTCACTTCTTTTAACTGCTTGTGGTAATTTACAAGATTCAGGATTGTCATCTGGAGGCAGTGATAGCAGCAGTAAGAGTACTGTTCAAACAGCAAGTTCATCGGATACAAGTTCTTATGATGTCTTGATGAGCAATGGTAAGTATAAAACAAGTGCAATTTCTGGAATAACAGCTTCTGATAACAGCAACACTTTCAATAGTCGTAGTTTTGAAAGCGGACTTTTGAATTTGTCGAAGCAACAATTCTCAACTAATTCATATGTTTTCCAAGAAGGACAGGTCTTGTCTGCAGCTACTGTTACTGATTGGTTAGGACGTAAGTCTAAGAAGAATCCAACTGGATTGAACCCTGCTTCAAATGGTTCAAAGAGTGAGACAAAGAGAGCACCTATGTATTTCCAACAAATGCTTGAAGAAGACTATCTTCAAAAACAAGATGGTAAGTACAAGTTAGCTGGTATATCAATCGGTATTGCTATGAATAAGATTGATTATTATCAAAAGAAGCAATATGGTGCAACTTATCAAACAACTATTACCAGAGAAGAACAAAAGACTGAAGGCCAACGTGTTGCTAAAGAAGTAGTTAAACGACTACGTAAGAGAAGTAATGTTGGAAATATCCCAATTACCGTTGGACTTTATTCAGTAGCACCTGAAGATACTTTGGTTGGTGGAACGTATTTCCAATACTCAGTAAGTAAGAGTGGAGATCTTGGTAATTTTAAGGATCTAGGCTATAAGAATCAAGTATTGCCAGTGGTAAACGATGAAACTGCGATCAATAGTGGAGATTCGGATTCATTTAGTAATTTCAAGGATAATATCCAAGATTACTTCCCTAACTTGTCTGGTGTTACAGCACAAGCTCATTATGATGGGACAACTTTGAAGTCAATGGATATTACGATCAATACTCAATTTGATGGATTAGCACAAGTAACTAGTTTTACGCAGTTTGTACAACAAAGTGCTTCTAAATACTTACCAACCAATGTAGATTTGGATATCAATATTCAAACTGTAGATAGCCAACAAGCCGTTGTTACACGTACTAATAATAAATTTTATACACATGTTTTAGATGCGGATTAATAAGCCTTAAAGGAGAATTTTAATGATTTCAAAAAGTGAAACGCTACACGTAGCTGAATTAGCAAACCTGAAATTAAAAGATGACGAAGTTGATAGTTTTGTAAGTCAACTTGGTAAGATCGTTGATATGGAAAGTAACTTGGCTTCTGTTGATACAGAAGGTGTGAAACCTACTTATAACATGGGAGACACAAGCACGACATTCCGTGAAGATAAGGGAATTCGTACCCAAACTAGAGAGCAAATGTTTGAGAATGTTCCTGAATCAGAAGATAACTTGATCAAAGTACCTACAATTGTTGAAAAGGAGGAAGATGAATAGTGAATTATTTAAATGAAACTATTGATTCTTTGCACAAGAAGTTAGCTAATAAAGAATTAACTTCCAAAGAATTAACGGATCAAACAATAGATGGAATCAAAGATAAAGAAAAAGATATCGCAGCCTTTATTACAGTCAATGATTCAGCTAGTAAAATTGCTGAAGGAATTGATAAGGATGGCATCAAGAATTCTTTGTCAGGTATCCCAATTGCAATTAAGGATAATATTGTAAGTAATGGTATTAAGACCACTGCAGCAAGTAAGATTCTCTATAACTTCATGCCTGTATATAGTGCAACAGTTCTAGAAAAACTAGAAGCTAGTGGTGCCATCAATATTGGTAAAACAAACATGGATGAATTCGCTATGGGTTCATCAACTGAGACATCTTTCTTTGGTGATACACATAATCCTTGGAATTTAGATAAAGTACCTGGTGGTTCGTCAGGTGGTTCTGCAGCCGCAGTTGCTTCAGGTGAAGTCATTGCTGCACTTGGAACAGATACTGGTGGTTCAATCAGACAACCTGCATCATTTAATGGTATTTTCGGAATCAAGCCAACATATGGTCGTGTATCTCGCTGGGGTGTTATCGCCTTTGCATCAAGTCTTGATCAAGTAGGTGTTATGTCTAAGCGTGTTGAAGATTCAGCAGAAGTTTTATCAACGATTGCTGGTCATGATGAACACGATAGTACTAGTTCTGAAAAAGAAGTTCCTGATTACCGTGCTGATCTAAACAAAGATATGACTGGTGTAAGAATTGCTGTTCCTAAGGAATTCTGGCATGAAGGAACAAATCCTGAAGTTATCAAAAAAGTTAATGAAGCAATTGAAACATATAAAAAACTCGGTGCAAGTGTTGATGAAGTGAGTCTTCCAGCATTGAAACACGCCGTTGAAGTTTATTATGTTTTGGCTTCAAGTGAGGCATCATCTAACCTACAAAGATACGATGGTGTTCGTTATGGATTCCGTGCTAAAGATGTTAAAAATATCAAAGACTTGTTTGTTAATTCAAGATCTGAAGGATTTGGTACTGAAGTTAAACGTCGTATTATGTTAGGTACATTCTCACTTTCTGCAGGAGCATATGATGCTTACTTTAAGAAGGCTGCTCAAGTAAGAACACTCTTCATTGAAGAAATGAGTAAAGTACTAGAAGACCACGACTTGATCATGGGACCTTCAACTACATCGACTGCTTTCAAGATCGGTGATAAGATCGATGATCCTCTAGCAATGTACATGAATGATATTTTGACTATTCCTGCTAACTTAGCTGGATTACCAGCTGCATCAGTACCAGCCGGATTAGCTGAAGGTATGCCAGTTGGACTACAAATAATGGCCAAACCATTCAATGAACAAGCTATTTTTAACGCTGCATATGCATTACAAGAAGAAAATAAATTCTATGAACAAATACCAACTGCATTAAAGGGGGAAGACTAATGAATTTTGAAACTACTATCGGTCTGGAAGTTCACGTTGAGCTTAAGACAAAGTCAAAAATGTTTAGTCCTTCGCCAGTTGCTTATGGTGCTGAATCAAATATTAATACCAATGTTATTGATTTTGGTTTTCCAGGAACATTACCAACTGTAAATAAAGAAGGATATAGATTAGGTATTATGGTTGCTTTAGCTTTGAATGCACAAGTTGAAAACCATACACACTTTGATCGTAAAAACTATTTCTACCCAGATAATCCTAAGGCATATCAATTAACTCAAAGTGATAAGCCACTTGCACATGATGGATATATTGAAATAAATGTTGACGGCAAGAAGAAAAAAATCGGAATTGCGGAACTTCATGTTGAAGAAGATGCTGGTAAAAATACTCACGGAACAGACGGCTATTCATATGTCGATCTTAACCGTCAAGGAACACCACTTATCGAAATCGTTTCAAGAGCTGACATGCATTCACCTGAGGAAGCATATCAATATCTAGAAAAGCTTCGTCAAATCGTTCAATTTACTGGTGCTTCTGACGTTAAGATGGAAGAAGGTTCAATGCGTGTTGATACTAATATTTCTATCACACCAGTTGGATCAGATACATATGGTACTAAAGTTGAGTTGAAGAACTTGAACTCATTTAATTATGTAAAACTAGGTTTAGCATACGAAGAAAAACGTCAAGCTGCTGTATTAAAAAACGGTGGAAAAATTGAACAAGAAACAAGACGTTTTGATGAGAAGTCTGGAGAAACAGTCTTGATGCGTGTTAAATCTGGTGCTGATGACTATCGTTATTTCCCAGAACCAGATCTACCTGATTTTGAAATCAAACCAGAATGGGTCGAAGAAATTGAGGCTACATTACCAGAACCTGCTCAAGAACGTAGAGAACGTTATATTAAGGATCTTGGAATTCCTGAATATGATGCTGGTGTTATAACAGATACTAAGGAAATGTCAGATTTCTTTGATGACGCCGTAAGTTTCGGCGCAAATCCAAAATTAATTTCTAACTGGTTAATGGGCGAAGTGAACGCTTATTTGAACGAAAAGAGAGTTGGATTGCTTGATACTAAGTTGACACCAGAGCACTTATCAACGATGATTAAGTTAATTTCTGATGGAACTATTTCTTCTAAGATTGCTAAAAAAGTCTTCCAAGAAACTATTAGTAATGGAACAGAGCCTGAAGGATGGGTTAAAGAAAAGGGAATGGTTCAAGAATCAGACCCAGCAGTATTGAAGCCAATGATTATGGGTATTTTAGATAATAACCAACAATCGATCGATGACTTTAAGAATGGTAAGGATCGTGCCGTCGGTTTCTTAATTGGACAAATTATGAAGCAAACACATGGTCAAGCTAACCCTAAAGTTGTTAATAAGATCCTAATGGCCGAGCTAAACAATCGTTAGTGAGGAGAACTTTATGCGTGCAAGGTTGATATATAATCCTAGCTCAGGACATGAAACGCTGAGAAATAATGTAGGGGATATTTTAAATATCATTGAGAAAGCCGGCTATGAAGCCAGTGCTTTTCGTACTACTCCAAAAGATAATTCTGCTCAGGATGAAGCTAACCGTGTGGCCAAGGAAGGCTTTGATTTGATCATTGCTGCTGGTGGTGACGGAACCATTAATGAGGTTGTTAATGGAATATCTGGATTAGAGAAACGTCCAGAATTAGCAATAATCCCTGCTGGTACAACAAATGACTATGCTCGTGCATTAAAGATTCCACGTGATGATGTTGTTGAGGCCGCTAAGGTTATCTTGAAGGGTCAAAAAATGCCGATTGATGTCGGTAAAGCTGGTAAGAATTATTTTATAAATATCGCCGGTGGTGGTTCGATGACCGAATTAACTTATGAAGTACCATCAGCTTATAAGTCAATTCTTGGTTACTTAGCTTATCTAGTTAAGGGGGCAGAGATGCTTCCTAGAATCAGTCCTATCGATATGCATATCGAATATGACGAAGGTGTATTTGATGGTAAAGCCACTATGTTCTTAATTGGATTAACTAATTCAATTGGTGGTATGGAACAGATTGCTCCTAACTCAGTTATTGGTGATGGAACTTTTTCACTGATCATTGTCAAGGAGACCAATCTACGAGACTTGGTACATTTGATTGCTTTGGTTTTAAATGGTGGACGTCACGTTTATAACCCTAAGATCATTTATACTAAGACTAAGAATCTCAGTGTCAAAGCCAATGATGATAATCGCATCATGGTTAATCTTGATGGTGAATATGGTGGGGATGCACCTATGGAATTTACTAACTTACATAGACATTTGAATGTTTATGCAAACGTTGATTCAATTCCACTAAAGGCATTAGATATTCCAACCCTTGCCGAAAAAGATGCCGGTGAAAAGATTATTGAAGAAGAAAAAAAATTAGACGAATAATTGCTAAAAGGGCGGCTTAAAATTATTGACAGCTACCCTTTTTTGGCGTAAAGGATGAAATATGGAAAAACCAAATATTAATAAGAACGACAGACTAGAATTAACTATTCAAGACTTATCATACGAGGGTAAGGGTGTTGCTAAAGTTGATGATTTTACCTTGTTTGTTGATAATGCATTACCAGGCGAAGTTGTTAACGCCGTTATTTTAAAGGTCGGTAAGAGCTATGGATTTGCCAAGGCACTTGATATTATCAAGAAGTCTCCAAACCGTGTAGAAGATATTGATAATGTCTATGTAAGAACTGGAATCGCCCCTTTGAGCCATTTGAAGTATTCAGAACAATTGAAATTCAAGCAAAAACAAATCCAAGTAGACTTTGAAAAAGCCGGATTAGATATTGATGTTAACGAAACACTTGGCATGGATGATCCATTCCATTATCGTAATAAAGCACAAGTACCAGTACGCCAAATTGACGGACAATTAACATCAGGCTTTTATCGTAGGCACTCACATGATTTGATTCCTATGGATAACTTCTTGATTCAGGATGAAAAAATCGATGCTGAAATCACGCGTGTTCGTGATATTTTACGTAAGTACAAAGTTAGAGGATTTGATGAAGCAAAGAACAAGGGGCAAATTCGTACAATTATGGTTCGTCGTGCATATTACACAAATGAAATGATGGTTGTTCTAGTTTCACGTGTTCGCGATGTGTCACATTATAAGGCTATTGCAGAAGAGATAATGGCAAACAAAGAAGTTAAGTCATTGTACTTAAATATCAACTCAAAGGTAACTAATGTAATCTTGGGTAGAGATATGTTGCTTCTTGCTGGTAGTCCTTATATTGACGATGAGATTCTTGGTCATACATACAGAATCTCACCACGCTCTTTCTACCAAGTTAACCCTACACAGACACAACGTTTGTACAAGTTAGCAGTTGATAAGGCTGAATTAACTGGCAAAGAGATTGTTGTGGATGCTTACTCTGGTATCGGAACGATCGGATTGTCACTAGCTGATAAGGCAAAGCAAGTTACAGGTATTGAAATGGTAGCTGACGCTGTTAAAGATGCTAAACAAAATGCTGAAATCAATGATATTAAGAATGCTGACTTCATTGTTGGTAAGACTGAATCAGTCTTGAATGATTGGGCTAAGGATAAGAAGAAAGTTGATGTATTGATGGTCGATCCACCTCGTAAGGGATTGGACAATTCATTGATTGAATCAATCAATAATATTAAACCAAAGAAAATTGTCTATATTAGTTGTAACCCTGCTACTTTAGCAAGAGACTTGAAGTTGTTGAGTGATACATACGAAATTGGGGATGCTACTCCAGTTGATATGTTCCCAATGACAAATCATATAGAATCTGTAACAAAATTAACTAGAAAATGATCAATAGTGAGATTAAGGCGATATGTCCTTGACCTCACTATTTTTTTACGTCAAAATGTAGTTATGAGTTAATCCTGAGGGGGGTTACTATTTTGGGTCGTACGTTTATAGCAGTAGGAATGTTGATTATTGCATTCTGGCAATTATTTGCTTCGATTGGGTATTTTACTGTACCTAAGAAAAGCGTTTCCACAAAAATATCTATATTTGATGTTCTAGCATCTTGGTTCGGATTTGTTGGCGGATCAATGTTTGTTGGTGCCATTTTGATGCTCATGGAAGTATTTTGATTTGCGTTTGATGTAAGCGCTTAACTAAAAGGCAAATAAAAAAGGAAGCCTAAACTTCCTGATTTTGTAGCACGATAAGAGTCATCATAATGTAGTTGTTGACTATTTTGGTATCCATAAATAAATTAGATGAATTATCAGTAATATTTGAGACATTAGCTAGACCGTATCCTTGATGGTCACTTTTAGTTGAATATCCAGTTTTGAATATCTGATTAATATTGATTGCATCAGCCAATTGATTAGCAATAGTTATTTCAATAGTCTCTGAAGATTTCATGAAGGCACAGGTGAAGTCTTTTTTGTCGATAGTTTGTACGTATTCGATAGCATTATCAATGAGTATACCAACAATACGAATGATAGAAAGGTCATTTTCCTTAATTTCATAATCAGAATCGTTTAACTCAAAGTGGATATTGATTCCTTTGGACTTAGCAATGAAAAACTTTTGCGTTAAAAGACTTTGTAGCGGTTTGCTTTTGATGCTTTGTAATTCTCGCAATTTACTAGTTTGGACTATTTTAAAATTGGACTGTTGATTCATTAATTCATGGTAATATCGTTTTATTTCCTCTGAACTTTGACCATCGACAACTTGTCCCAATGAAAGTAGGATGTTTTGGAAGTCATGTTTGAACTTTCTTAGTTCTTCATACTGTTGTTGAGATCCAGTTAAATAATCATCTAATTCTTTGATTCTTTCGGTAGCCTCAACTGCTTCTTTTCGCATTGTATATGATTGGATCGCAATGATGGTTTGCAAATAGGTGAACATTGTCATAAAGGTGAATGACAAGATCATGCTCATTTTAATTAAGGGGGTTACCTTTTGAATATCACTGATAATAAGGATAGTCATGAATATCAACAATAATATAAATAACGATATAAAGATTCTTTTGCCCAATTGATAACGTAAGATATCATTTTGTATCTGCATTATTTGTCGATCCAAGATATTGACGATTGAAACTAGTATGAATACAAGGATCAGATTTATAACTAAGACTAACGGCAAGGTGGTATTTTGAAATTGACCTAAGTATATATCCCAATATCTGATGTGGAAGTAAACGATGAGGCTGATAATGTAGTTACTTAGATTGAATAATATCAGTTGAATATTCATTGCTAATACAATGATGATTCCCTCGTTATAATTAAGACTATGTGGCTTATTTCTAAATATGTGAATAGCAATTAGAAATAATACAAATAATAATAAGAACAAAGCATTCACGTAAAGCCCCAATAAAGCAAAGGCAAATGATAGGAAAAAGTCGTTAATTAAATAATAGTATTTGAACTTTTTAATGAAAAAATGGAGTAATTGTAACGTTACAAACAAAATGAAAAAGTTCTCTATTAGTTCTAAGTTGGTTTTGATATATGGCATAAGATTTAAATGCTAGACCTATTTCTTTCCTATGATTTTAGTAAATAGTTCGAACGTAACTAAATTATTGTAGGGATATTTTACAACTAAAACAAGATATTAATAATTTTTGTCTAAGATCGTTACGTTTATAGGCTATAATTTTACGTTTATAAATTTTTCTCGCAGAGGGAAATAGTTATGAAATAATATAGGTATACGTTTTAATTAGAAGAATAGAATTGAGGTATTTCATGTGTGAGGATATCCGTATTGGTGGAAACCTACAATTAGGAGACAATTTGAGAATTCTTCGTAAAGAGCGAAATCTTTCAGAACGTGAAGTTTCAAATATGCTGCATGTTGATATAACAACAATTTCAAAGTATGAACATAATACAAGAACGCCAGATATTTACACGATGATTAAATTCGCTGATGTTTACGATGTCAGTTTGGACAAACTAGTAGGTAGAAAACCTAAAACAAAATAAATAAAATAGGAAATCGCTTAATTGTGCGGTTTCCTATTTTATTTTAATTTTTTCTCTAGCGAGTTCATCAACTCACGACTCTTTCTAAATGAAACTTTACAAGTGGAGTGATCTATAAAGGTCAAGATTCGACTTTTACTGTCGTAAGCTTTGGCGTTGTCTAAATTGACTAGGTAACTACGATCACAACGAAACAGATTTGGGTACTTAGTTTCTAGTGAATTAAGAGATTCCATGAATGATCCACGTTGATTCTTTGTAATAAACGTTACTCGACCAGGGGAGGTCGTTTCGGTGAACAACATGATCACATCGTCCATTAGGACTGAAAAGAAGCGACTACCAATTTTGTAATTCAAAAGATTACGAGAATGATGTACGAAGTTTTCAAAGTAATGTTGGGCTAGAGCAATGTCATTGTTGATACTTTTCTTGATAGAATCCATCCCCTTGTTCTTGATGATATAATCCAGTGGCGCAATTCTTCTTTCAAGAGTTATCAAAGTTAGTTCATCATGAGTGGTGATAAAGACTATCTGTGCTAAAGGCATAGCTTGTTTTATCTTTTCAGCAGCCTCTAGACCAGCAATTTCATTAGCGGCTATTTCCATATCAAGAAAGAATAGTCCCTTTGTTTCATTTTTGCAGGAATTAAATAATTCTTCAGTTGTATCAGTGGCCAATTTCAACTCCATGTCAGAAGCGTTAATCATTATACTGTTATTTATAAATTCAGAGTAATTGTTTCTTTGGACCTCATCATCTTCCAACAAATAGATCGGTAACATTCTGGCACCTCCTGCTTAAGGCATATCTATAATAGACAATTGTATTCAAGCATAGAATTAAAAACAAGTTTGAATGCCATATACAGCAGGGAAAGTCAGCTATTTAAGGTATAAAATAACTCTTTTCAACTTGACAAAATCAGTTATCTAGTATCTTCTTGCGACTTCTTATTTGACTTATCATTGGTATTATTAAGCTTATTTCCAATAATGTACTGGTGAAAAATCGAAATAAACTGATTATTAGCAATCATATCGGAGTGCTGAGCCTTACTACCAGTAAGAGTTATGAGGGTGTAACGCTTGATTACTCCTTCATAAATATACTTACCTGCATCCACACTACCAATAGGGACGATACCGTCATCGGTATAGAGCTGTGTTCCAGCAATTGAGTAATATGTTAAGTTACTTGGCAATTTGGCCTTACTCTTAATAAAGTCGTTCAACATTTGGGTACGGTTGGAACTATTCTTCTCTTCAAAGTTATATGGAGAGCCGACTGTCAGTAGAGAATCAATGTTGATAGAGGTGTCGTCAAAGTAATGTTCAAGAAAATAAGTCCAGATCAAACCCCCATTAGAATGTCCAAAGGCATTGAAGGTGTTGAATCTGTAGCGTTCCTTTAGTTGATCAAAGGCAGTGTTGAACCATTTGGCTTGTTTCTTGATATTATCGTATCCATCTTTGTTATTAATGAATCCAACTACGATAAAGGGACTGTCGTCATTAGCACGAATAGAGCCCTTGTAAGTGATTTTACCGTTAGTTTGAACAGTTAGCTTCAATAGGCTGTGATGTTCCCCATATCGCTTGTTGATTGTTTTAACGAGATCGTCGAAGCGGTCTGCCGAAGCACTACTTCCTGGGATCATAATAATAGGTGCCATTGGTGAATTATATCTACCTGCTAAGGTCGATACATTCTTCTTAGTCCAAATATATGAAGGTATTCCTAAGATAATCAAGATAAGTGAAAGGATGATTAGATATTTCAAAGATTTTTTTTGAATTGTTTTTTTATTTACACGTTTAGCTCTTTTCATCATGGTCGCCACCTTGATCTAAGGCCAAGTTATCAATAGTCTTTAGTTTTTCAGCAATTCTTACGAATGGAATATAAATGTAAACTGATACGATCAGGCTAACAAATGAAAAAATCAATGCCTGAAAACTACCATTGGTACCAATGAATGATTCCAATAATCCCGGAGTTCCCATCGGGACGGGATAAACACTAGGTGGCATCAAGTGAAGCTGAAGTGTAATAGCCGCCAGTATCATGCAGGCCAGTGGTGCCAGAATAAATGGGATGATAAAGATAATGTTAAAGAAGACTGGTATCCCAGACATTGCACTACTGCCGATATCGAAGATACTAGGAAGCATTGACCAACGAGCGACTATTTGAAAATCAGGGTCTCTGGATACTAGAAATATAGCAATGATCAAGGCCAAGATCGAACCAGTTCCACCAAAAGTTGCAAAAGGGTGATAAAGCGTGTTACTAGTGAATAAATGAGGAGCACCCCAAGCAGTATGGTGATTAAGCGCATAATTCAAGTTTTCAACTACTGAAGCCGTGCTGTCGGGTTTTTCGATCTCTATAGGAGAATAGATACCTGACCAGCCAAAAAAAGATGCAATGATCGTATATAGTGAGAATCCCAAGGTACTTAATAGCTGAATGAATTGATTATTACTATGGTAATTACTTGCCAGTGAATACATGATATTGTTCGGCAAATCTGAGTAATAAGTTATATTGACTAAAAAACTGACAGCAACTGATAGTAACAAAATCAAAGCAATGGCTTTCAGTGAAATAAAGGTACGTTCCAAAATATTGCTAGATAAATGTTTGGCACGATGATTTGGTGCTGTTGGACTGGTTACCTTAAAGATCCAACCGACTAACATACCTAAAAGAATGGCAAATAATAAGCCACGTATCCCTAGTAGTTCACCGTGAAAGGATATAGGTTGAACCCTTGAATAGGTAAAAGAGATTATTAATAGTGAGCTGATACTTGTCAATCCAGCAAGCTGATCATCTCTATTGAAGTATTTGGCAGTGTATTTTGCCGCGCAAAAAGTTGCCATTACTGCAACAAAACCAAGAGTCAGACTATATAATGCCGTGGCGATGTCATTTATTTGATTAAATATGAAGTCATTATTCAATTTGGGGATGACATTGGTGAGAAAACTATCCTTGCCAAGCAGGGTTATTTGTATTATTTTAATGTAGCCACCAAATAATACAAAGGGAAATATCATCATGACAGTTCTTTGTATTATTCGATAAAATAATAATTTTTGTAATTTCAAAGTTATCTGAGCTAGTTTTTGTTCAAATTTATTTTTAAATAAATTATCCATTTTTAACACCTACGATACTTTCGGGGTTTATGAAATCAAATAGATTATAACGTTAAAAAAAAGAAGTCGCCATTATAGCGACCTCTTTTTTTTGTTATATTGATGTAGATAATAAATCGGTAATCCCAGAAGTGTTATAACGATACCGGTTACCGCCAAAACAGGCTGTCTGAATAAAGTTGATATAACAATATAAGTACCACCGATGATTGCAATTATTGGCGGTATTGGATAGAAGTTGATCTTATAAGGTCGTTTTAATTCTGGCTCTTTCTTCCTAAGAATAAATACTCCCACAAACATCATCAATGAGAAGATCCACATGACAAATACCAACATATCGGTTAAAAAATCAAAACTCCCCATGAATACCATGATGATTGCGATGATAGTTTGCACCAATCCAGCGTTTGCAGGGATGCTAGTGTGTTTGGTTAATTTAGCGAAGAAATTACTAAAGATGATCTGATCATCAGCACCTAGTACATAACCTACACGAGGTCCAGTCATCGTATATCCATTAACTGCACCAAAGACAGAGACCAAGATACCGATCGTGACGATTTTGCCACCGATATTACCAAAAATATTAATCGCAGCTTCAGAAGCAGCGTTTTGATTTCCGGGGATCAAATGGAATGGTAATTCTTTGATAAAGACAAAGCTTATCGTTACATAAATAAGTGTGATCAAGAATAATCCAATAATTATAGACCGTGATAAGTCCTTTTCCGGCTTCTTCATCTCACCGGCAAGATTTCCAACGTTCATCCAGCCATCAAAAGCAAACATGGTTGCAAGAAGTCCACCACCTAGTGAAGACCAAAAATCTGGATGACTACCACTTGTTATCGGGAAGAGTGAAATATTATTGCTTGAATGTGTGAATAGGCCGACTACGACTATTAGGACAATGGGGATGAGCTTGGCAATCAGTGAGATTGATTGAATAGATCCTCCAACTCTTGCTCCAAGTAAATTTACTAAGTATAAGAAGACTACTAACGTTATAGCAATCGGTATCTGTAGACTTGCCGATAGGTTACATAGGTTGATGACTTGGGTGGCAAATATAATTGATAAGGCCGATATTCCAGCAGGGTAGTAAATAACTGATTGTGCCCAAGCCAGCAAGAAGGCTGGGATTTTGCCATAAATATATTCGATATATTTGTAAATACCACCGGCAATTGGTAGTGCGGCTGCGAGTTCAGCGATTGATAGTCCAGCGTTAATAGTGATGAAACCACTTAACAGCCAAACAAAGATCGTTAAACTAGCAGAACCCGTGGCGGCTGTTACACTTGATATTTTGAAGAATACACCACCACCGATAACTAGTCCCATCACAGTGGATAAAGCTGGGAAAAAACCTAGTTCTCGCTTTAATTTTTCTGCTTCATTTTCCATAATAAAAACTCCTAAATTTTACCGTAAGATAATATTTTACAACAATTTAGGAACGCTGTAATGTTTTTGGTAGCAATTATTTAGTTATATAAGTAGAATTATACATAGAGAGTGAAAAAGTCTCTAATTTTCACTAAATTAAATGAGGTGTTTTTATGAGAAATTTAGGTATAATTGGAACAAACTGGATCACACAACAGTTTATTGAAGCTGCAGAAGAGACTAAGTCGTTCAAATTAACACAAGTCTATTCTCGCACTGAAGAAAAAGCCCAAGCATTCGTTGAAAAACTTGGTAAGTCAAATATCAACTTAAGTGATAGTCTTGAAAGCTTCTTTGCAAGTGATGATTTTGACACAGTATATATTGCATCCCCAAATGCTTTACACTTTGGCCAAGCAAGACTTGCCATTGAGAATGGTAAGAATGTAATCGTTGAAAAGCCAAGTACATCAAATGTACGTGAATTTGCCATCTTAGATACATTGGCACATGCAAAAGGCGTGTATTTGTTTGAAGCTGCTAGACAGATACATGAACCGATCTTTAAGAAGGCTCAAGAGTTTGTAAAGGATAATCAAGATGAGTTAAGTGGAGCCACACTTTCTTATATCAAGTATTCAAGTCGTTATGATGACTTTTTGGCCGGTAATCTACCAAATATCTTCAATCCCAAATTTTCTGGTGGTGCATTGTATGATTTAGGTGTATATACGGTCTATGATGCTGTAGTATTGTTTGGAGCACCAAATTCTGTTGACTATGAAGCAGAGATATTGAATTCTGGTATCGATGGTTCAGGTAGCTTGACTTTGAAATATGATAAGTTTGATGTCAATATCTTAATTGGTAAGACTAAGAACTCATATATGCCTTCAGAAATCTACTTTGGTAAGAAGACATTGTTATTGGATAGTGCTGGCGATATTAATCGTTTAACAGAGGCAAATGAAGAGAAAAAATTAACTGAATTACCAACAACTAAGAGTGATAATCCAATGGATTCAGAGGCAATTGAGTTTGCTAGAATTATGAACGAAAAAGATACTACCTCGTATGAAAAATTATTCGATTATGCTAGAAAAGTGAATCGAGTGCTAGAACAGGCCAGAACCAGTGCTGGACTTGTTTTTGAAGCAGATAAGGAAGAATAAAGTGGAAATACCAAAATTATATCAAGATTATTTCAAAGAAAATAAATTTGAGGCACTAACTAAGATACAAGAATCAGTCTATATGCCATTTAAAGAAGGCAAAGACATGATTGCTATGGCACCGACAGGCTCAGGTAAAACCTTAGCTTTTGCAATGCCGATGATCGAAACTCTCGTACCAAGAGATGGATTACAAGTGTTGATCCTTGAACCATCCCAAGAATTAGCCATTCAAGTTAGAAAAGTATTACAACCATTAGCCCAAAATGTTGGATGTAGTGTACAAGCCGTAACTGGTGGCGCAAATCCGCAACGTCAATTAAAGAAGTTGCGAGAAAAACCTGAAGTATTGGTTGCCACTTTGGGTCGACTGAACGAACTTGTTGAAGCTCGTAAAGTTAAACTAGGCAAAATCCAAACAGTTATTGTCGATGAAGCAGATGAAATGTTAAATGAGTCTAAGCTTGAACCAGTTAGAGATACGATCTCTCAAATGCCTCCTGATGTTCAAATGACATTTTTCTCAGCCACAGGTAATGAGATATTCAAAGACATGCGTAAGTGGTTTGGACAAGACTTTTTGACGATCGACCAAAGAAGTGATAGCTCATATACTGCAGGTATCAAGCACTTCTTCATCAACGCTGCCACTGATAATACTAAGAATGCCTTGATTAGAGAAATGGCACATGATAGAAAATTTAAGGGAATAGTTTTCTTCAATAATTCTCGTTCACTTCACAAGATCGTTAGTGATTTGCATTATAATAAGACGAATTTCGTTGCTTTGGACAGCAAAATGTCTTCACAACAACGTAAATCTGCATTACAATCCTTTGCCAGTAAAAAGGTCAACTTACTGTTGACCACTGATGTTGCTGCCCGTGGTATGGATATTGACGATATTACTACGATCATTAACTACATGATTCCACGTGATAATAGTGAATATGTTCACCGTGGTGGACGTACTGGTAGAATGGGTAAGGCTGGTAATGTTGTTACATTTGGTAATAGTCATGACTTTAGAAACTTGCAAGGATTCACGGATGAAGAAGTCAAAAAAGTGTTCTTGAATCGTGATGGAACATTCTCTGACAAACAGACTT
Source organism: Companilactobacillus allii (assembly GCF_001971585.1). Classification (NCBI taxonomy): domain Bacteria; kingdom Bacillati; phylum Bacillota; class Bacilli; order Lactobacillales; family Lactobacillaceae; genus Companilactobacillus; species Companilactobacillus allii. The sequence goes on from NZ_CP019323.1 coordinate 1,239,831, forward strand.
ATCGCAAAGAAAAGAAAGAAGCACAAAAGCAACAACCTAAAGCAAAACCTAAAAAGCGTCTCCGTGACCAAAAGAATAAGGGTAAGAGACGTGTACCTACAAAGGATAGACAAGCTAAATAGTCTTTACATTGTAATAAATTGGTGGCACTATTAATAGTAGTGTCATTTTGGTCCCTTGGCTCAGTAGGATAGAGCAACTGCCTCCTAAGCAGTAGGTCCTCGGTTCGATTCCGAGAGGGATCATTGAGTTATTTAAATAGTTTATGAAAAACCGTAATTCCTGATAAATGTGGATTACGGTTTTTGTGTATTCATATATTTGAAGATCTGTATAAATAAAATGAATAAGAGAGTATGATGAAATTAGTTAGTAGTAATAATTTCATTGAGTGTTTTTTCTTTATTAGGAATGAAAATTGTATGCGTGTAAATAAAACATATGACAGAGGATATTAATGAAAAAATCAATTAATCTCAAAGCAAAATGCTATATTTTACTTTCACTGCTTTCACTGCTTTTTCTCATAAGCTGTTCAAAAAATTCGTCAAATAGAATTAAGTCCAGTGACTCAAATAGCTATTATACTGACTCAAGATTAAGAAAAATAAAATCAAATCAAGTTACATGGAATAAAAATGTTTCTGCTGCTGAAAAGGTTCAATCACTCAAATATACTGAGAAACTACCTTCAGTAGATACTGCACCAAAATCGATAAAATCATTTCAAAAGAAAAATACTATTTTAATACAAGGAACGGTAATGAATCTTGAGCAAGGAAATCAGTCAATAATACCAACGACTAAAATAATCATTCATGTTGATAAAGTATTATCCGGTAATAAAAATCTATTAGATCGTAATGTGAAATATTTTACTGAGGGTGGATTGATTCCTAAAAATAATTACGCTAGTCCAGATGCTCAAGATACTGCAAATGATGGACAAATGATATATGTAAAAAAGATGAAGTATCCCTTACCAAGGATTGGTGGGAAGATTATTATTTCATTGAAAAAAGGAAAAATTGATTATGGTGGAAAAAAAGATCATATAAAGCAATATGATCCGGTAAATGTTGAGGAAGAATATTGGGTTTATAATACTAAGAGAGAAGAATATGTAGTAAATAATAAATTGATTCAGGATTTAAAGGGTACTGAAAAAAATGAATTTAATTCCTTATTTAAATTGACCAATGATGTAAATAAGTCAATTTAAATAATTATTCAAAAGAAGTGGACCTCTAATTTAGAGATCCACTTCTTTTACTATATTTCTAACCAACTTAGTTTCACTAGTCCATATATTTACACCCTAGTATTCCGATTTATTTTAGATAACAAGTATAACTCATAGTTCTGTAGCCTTTTTTCAATTTTTAGTCGATATAACAAGTAAAGCCAAGTTACCAATGACAGAGCTGCACTAAAGTATATCAAATTATCTTTCTCATAAGTTATCTTAAAGACGGGATGTTTTATTTTATGTTTCATTTTTACTTGAACGGTTCCGTTATTACTAGTTTTAAAATGGGTGTTCTTTCCATTCAGACTTAACTTAGTATTTTTGTAACGAATGATGGGGAGTGCTACAACGCTATTTTTTTGAATTTCACCGGTTTTGATAACTATAGATTCTTTCTTTGATTTGGGGTGGAAGACAACAGGGTGATTATTTATCTTACCAATATTCCAAGTTGTGTCGGCAATATGTTTGCCAGCAGAAGCAGGTGAATATTGTTCGTAATAGTCCTCATAGAACTTATGTGACTTTATTTGTTTTTCAGTGAGTATATTGTATTTGCTATTAATAAATGGTTTGCTCTGTGCTATTTGTGCTGATGAAATCCAAAATCCACACAATAATATAGCAAGTAGTGTTGTGATAACCACCTGATATTTCTGGAGATTGAACTCAGTTATAAACATCTCGACTAACTTAGCAGCAATAATCGATGTCAACAAAGTAGCAATCATTAAGAATCTAAAGGGAAACTGGATAACTTTTATTGGTGTATTTTGGAATATATACCAAGGGAAAATATCCGTTGCCATAAAGAAGGATAGGAATGCTAGAGTATAGATTCGTTGATATAATGTTGGCAATTTGAAATAAAAAATCAACCCCAATATCAAAGCAGCCATCAAGAAAACACCGATGTTGTAAGTATTACCGTCATAACTTTGGACGCTACTATTTAGAAAGCTAGATTGAATCATCTTGATAAGTACTTTTCCCTTAAGGATGTAAGGGGATGGTTGAGAGTAAGGCTGATAAGTTATTTCGCTTATAAATGGGAATAAGAAAACTGCACTAGCACAAACTGTGGCAACTATAGCCTTGAGTAGGGATTTTAACCTTGATATGAAGTGATTTGACTTAATAATATACAATATCAAAATGAATATGAAAAAGAATGCACAGATGACGGTGGATAAAAGGTGTGTCAGTAATAAAGCCGACATGCCAATTGCTAAGAAGCTCCATTTTCTAAAATCGCCAAAGAATACATTGTAGAATCCCAAAAAGCAGATCGGCAATATCATCATAGCAATGAATTCCGCAATATCAGCTCTCGGAAGGATCTCTATCAACATATATGTCGATAAATTATAGAATAACGAGAAAATAACTGAATTAAGAGTTGATTGTGAGAACTTCTTCATAACAAAATGGCTGATCAAAAAGGAAATGAATAAGTAAATACCCATTCCAGTGTAAAAAGCTGTGATGGGATTGTTGAAAAGTATGAATAATAAAGCAATAGGGGCAATTGTCACGTAAGGATAGAATAGGTTAATGGCATAACCAATCAGCCTAAAATTAGAAGTAGAAATAGTGGGTATTAAATTACCATCTTGAAAGGAATGACTAACTGAAACTAGTCTACCAATATGAAAAGTTGCGTCATCACTTCCCCAAATAATCCCTTTGCTATTGAGTGTCAATGTCATAATGAGAGCTAGTATCGCGTATAAAAGTATTGTTAAAAATAGCGTTAATGGTTTCTTTTTCTTGTCAAAAATTTGCATAATTTCCCCTTGTCCTAAATATTATACCGAATTAATCACTCAGTTGATATTCAGGGGAGTGATTAATTCGGTATAATAAAGGTAATTAATTCTACTACGAGGTAAAATCATGGAATCATTAAATGTTTCGCAAACCTTATCTATCAGTAATCATCGAGTATTTTCTTCTGACTTGAATGAACACGATACTGTCTTTGGCGGTAAGATTCTTTCTACTATAGATGATAATTCGTCAATCCCAGCTTCTCGAGTGGCCAGGATTGAAACAGTCACTGCATCCATTGATCAAGTCAATTTCATTTTGCCATTCAAATTACAAGATTCGATGTGTACAGAATCATACGTCTCAGGTGTCGGTAGTCGTTCAATTGAAGTGTTCACCAAAATAATTGGTGAACATTTGAAAACTGGCGAGAGATTTTTGGGCTTGACGTGTTTTTCATCATTTGTCGTAGTTGAGCGTGGAATACAGTTACCAAAGATAGTCCCTGATACTAGTGAATATAAGTTTGTTTGTCAGGGGTATGAGCAAAGACAAACTGAACGAATGAGAAAATTGAAGAAACAACGAGAATTTAATAATAATATTAGTTTGGAATTTCCTTGGTCAAATTAAAAAAGTTGATTTCTTAACTGAAATCAATTTTTTTGTTTTAAAATATTAGTAAGTCGTATAAATCTGAGAGGGAACTACAATGACTTTTTATTCGTATGAGCATCTGTATGCTCAAAACCAAGAACCTAATTTTTTGTTTATTTTTGTATTATCTGCTTTATCCATTTCGTTAATAATTACAGGGGCACTTTATTTTAGAAATCGTAAGGATAATAAGTATCGTGATCTGGCCGTTATTTTTGGCTTTGGTATAGCTTTGTTTATTGGAATCAACTATAACAATTATGAAAAACAGATCGACGTCAATAATCAGACCAATCAAACATTAACGCTGATGAATTCGATTGCTAAAGAGAAGAAAATATCTAAGAAAAAGCTATATTCAAACAGTTCTAGTTTGAGTGAAGGAATGTTGATCAAGAATGGGAAGAATTATTATCGTGTAAGTTTTGATAATACTACTAATAGTTACACTTTGAGTAAGGCTAGTATTGTTGACTCCAGTCAAATCAATTTGGTGAAATAGGAGATAAGTTATGGATCTATCGTATGGTAATTTAGCTTTAAAACTAACCATTGGGTTTCTTTTCATGGTTATTCAAATCAATCTTTTTGGTAAGAGCAATATTGCACCAACTAGTGCAATTGACCAATTACAGAATTATGTACTGGGTGGTATTGTCGGAGGGATGATTTACAATTCTAGTATTACAACTTTTCAATTTACTTTAGTATTGATAATTTGGACGTTGATAGTCTTCATTGCCAAGTTCTTATCCAATCACAATGTCTACTTTAGAAGAATGATTATTGGTTCTCCTAAGATGATCGTCAAAAATGGCAAGATAGATGTTGATCTAGCCTTACGCAATGGCTTATCGGCATCTGATCTGTCATTTAAGTTGCGTACAGCCGGTGTCACTGATATTAGTAATGTTAAACGTGCTGTGTTTGAGCAAAATGGCCAGTTGACTATTATTATGAATGATGAAGAGAATATCAAATATCCCGTTGTATTAGATGGGAAGATCAATACTGATGAACTAGAGATGATTGGTCGTGATCCACAATGGGTCAGCCAAAAGCTTAAAGAGCAGAGTCTAGATGTTTCAGATATTTACTTGGCGAATTATGTTAATGGCAAGATAATCGCCTATACTTATTAATAATTAGATATCTATTTTAATACTTATGATTAAAGTATTAAAATATAGATGATAAATCTTTTTGTATTATAAAAAGAGAATGGAAGGCGAATAAATTGAGTGAAAAGAAAGTTTACAATGATTATTTCTTTGATGAACCGATATTTGATTTGCATGATGCAGGGTATATTCCTCTTGAAACACACGAGGAGGTACCAGATAAGCCGTTGAATATTCCAGAATTATTGAAGCCTGAAAAAATTGATGGTAACGATGTCTATTACACATTGACTGCTCAAGAAGGTGAAACACAGATTCTTCCCGGTAAGAAGACTAAGACTTGGGGATACAGTACTAGTCTGTTGGGGAAGACGATCGTCTATAAAAAAGGTGTTCATTATCATGTTCATCTTGTTAATAAACTACCAGAAGTAACGACTTTTCATTGGCATGGATTAAACGTTACAGGGCCTATTGTTGATGGTGGTCCACATGCACCAGTATATCCAGGTGGCAGTCGAGATATTGACTTTACGTTGGATCAACAAGCCCAAACTGACTGGCTACATCCACATCCCTGCCCAAATACAGCCCGCCAAGTCTATCGCGGATTAGCTGCTGCAGTTGTTGTGACTGATGAAGAGGAGTCTAAGTTACCATTCCCAAGAAATTACGGTGTTGATGATATTCCTTTGATTCTTCAAGATAGGAATTATCACGACAATCAACTAGACTATGATGCTGACTATGATATGGATGGGACATTAGGTACATATGCCTTGGTCAACGGTACTGTTAATGGTGTGTTTGATGTGTCAACACAACGAGTTAGATTACGTATATTAAACGGTGCCAATCGTCGTGAATGGCGTTTACACTTTGATGATGAACATGAATTTACACAAATCGCCTCAGATGGTGGAACACTACCAGAGCCGGTACAGTTTACAAGGTTGATGTTAACCTGTGCTGAACGTGCTGAGGTGATCGTGGACTTTGGTGATAAGAAGCCAGGAGACATTGTTACTTTAATGTCAGACAATATTCCAATCATGAAGTTTAGAATCGGTGAATACAAACGTAGTGACGTTGAATTGCCAGAACACTTAACAACAATTCCAACACCGATCCCCACAAAGGGAACACAAATAGTTCATACTGTTATGTCAGGTATGGATGATCAAGTTAGACTTGATGGTAAGTTGTTTGATATGCAAAGAATTGATAAGAGGCAAAAGATTGGTGATACGGTCCTTTGGGATGTTACCAATACAAATGACATGCACCAAGGAATGATTCATCCTTTCCACATGCATGGTAACCAATTCCTTGTTTTAAGTAGGAATGGCAAAGAAGTCTATCCTAATGAACATGGCTGGAAAGATGTAGTCGGTGTGAATGCCGGTGAAACAGTTCGTTTGGCCGTTAAATTCACCAAGTTTGGTGTTTATATGTATCATTGTCATATTCTTGAACATGAAGATACCGGAATGATGGCTCAAATTGAAGCATATGATCCAAACAAAGAACACAAGTATCATTTGATTTCTATGGAAGAAATGCATCATCCCAAAAAGGAATAGAATGTACTGTAATTTCATATTTTAGAATTAGAGGTTGAATCTGTGGGTGATAATAGTTTTAAAAAGCGAATGGGATTCTTGATTTTTGCCATTGTACTAGATGCGGCAGCAAACGCCTTGATGATCGATAGCAACGTCGGTAGTGCTGTTTGGATGGCATCAGGTGTAAATATATCGCACTTGATAAATGTACCGTATGGAACGACGCTTTTCGTTTACGCTGTCCTAGTAACTGTCGCTAATCAAATGTTGATCGGTAAATTCGATGGTCATATTTTCATTTCCAATTTACTATTCTCATTGCCCTTTAGTTATCTAGTTGGATTCTTCTCTAGTTTATATTTACCATTACAGTTAGACCATTTGAATATTTTCTTTCGGATAATTTTGGATATTTTAGGGTTAATAGGAGTCTCAGTTGGAACCTCGATATATCAACGCTGTAACCTTATCCAACATCCCAATGATGAATTAGCATATTTGTTAAGATTCAAATATCTACATGGATCAGCAGGGTGGGGCCAGTTGATCAGTTATACTCCACCAGTTACCATCATGATTATTTGTTTTGCTACTACAGGTAGACTATTGTCAGTGGGGATCGGAACGATATTAGCAATATTTATTCAAGGTATAATTATTGGTATATCAGACAAATTAATATTCCCTTCATTGAAGCATCATTATGTACTTTAATAACTCATTAAATAAATATTAAAAAGAGTTAACATAATTTGTTCAATAGCTATTGCGTCCAAAGTTCATATGTTGTACTATTTCAAGTAGGGACTACCAGATACAAAAAGACTGATTCCTTCCCGGAGATAAGACTTATGTCTTATCTTTTTTTTTGCCTTTTTTGTGTAAACGTCGATTCTCTCCCATTAGCTAACTGCAAACAAATAATATAAGATTTTGGATTTAGTATGTACTAAAGAGTACAATGTACATACATTGAATGGCGGGGTGACATATGATTAATCCAGAAGAACTAAACAAAGATGTAAAAATGTTTAAAAACGGGAACTCCTTTGCATTTCGCGTCTCTAAAAAGGATCGTGATTTTTTGGGGGCAGACGAAAGTACTGAATTTGAGAAGGTCGTATCTCCAGACGGAAAAGCAATTACCTTTAGAAAAGTAGAGAATGTTCGTCCAGAAATTATGGATATAGCGGATAAATTAATGGATAAACACGCTGATCTCATGCAAAGATTAGAACGACTATGATTTTTCTGAAAAAGGAAGAACTAATAGCCATAAATAAGAGAGCTTTGACGCGTTCTCACAGTAATTTGATTGGTGTACAGTATCCACAAGGTTTAGATATAGTAATTGAGCAGCCACAACAGGGCGTTTTTGGCCGTGAGTTGTATCCCAACATTTGGATTAAGGCTGCTTTTATTATTCAAAAAATCACTAAAAAGCATCCATTTATGGATGGAAATAAAAGGACTGCAATATTAGCTGGTTTAATTTTTTTAGATATAAATGGTTATGAATTGGAATTCACAGCTGATGAAGGTGAAAAAATAATATTGGGTGTAACTAACAGTGCTGACTCTGAAGAAACGATGGTATCTCTTGCTGAATGGTTAAAAATAAAAGCAGTCAAGAAAGCCTAATAAATAGATTTTCATACATTCTGTAGTAAACATAAAAAATAAAAACAGGTTCAGTTTTCAAGTAATGTGAAAACCGAACCTGTTTTTGATTGTTATTGAAATTCAACCGTATCACCCTCAACAGTGAACCTATTCCTACCAGATTTCTTAGACTTATACAGATAAGTATCAACTCGTTTGAATAAGTCCTTGAAGTTACGATCTGATGGGGATAATTGTGATACACCAAAGGAAATACGTATGTCTAATTTGTTTCCGTTGTAATACAGTGGATTGTTTACTAATTCATCTCGGATGCTTTGAACTATTTTCATGGCATCTTTGGAATTAATTCCACGGAAGATTATGACGAACTCTTCGCCACCATATCGGAACAATTGACCACGTGTTGTTCGTTTGAATAGTTGACTGTGGAATATCTCGGCAACGTGGCTCAAGACTCGGTCTCCTGCCAAATGTCCGAAGGTATCGTTAAAGTTTTTGAAGTGGTCAATATCAAACATGACCATTGTCAGTGGGATGTCTTTTTCTTCACTGTATACTTTGAATATAGCATTGGATACTTCGTCAAAATTACCACGATTTCTGATACCAGTTAATTCATCGTAATTAACTTTTTCAGACATATTATTGTAGTTGTTAAATGAGTTCCTGATCCATTTGGCAACGAATCTAATTACCCACATATAAATGACGAATACTAATAACATATTGATCGTATATAGTAGTGTGAACTTGTAGATTGACCAAATGATCATCCACCAGATACCACCATAAATAACTTGTAATAAGATGTATTTCCATTCCTGATTTATTAAGCTATTCTTATTTCTAGCGATATAAATAACGGTTAGTGCCAACGCAATGAACGCTGTAATAAATATGGTATTTAAAGTAGTCGATCCATTGGCCAAGTGATGTCCAAAAATATAAACTGGCGCTATGATATTGACCAGATCTATAAAGTGGTTTTGCATGGTATACAGCGAATATAACAACAAGGTCATCTGCGTTGTAGCATAGAACCAATTGGCGGAACTACCAGCATTGATAGTCTTAAAGATATGTTGAACAACGACCATACTTAAAATAAGCACTGAGGCCTCTATTAGACCTAGTGCGATATCGTAGTACCATTTTTTGTACTTCCTTGAAATTTCTTCGAAACTATACGACGTGACGGTCAGAATAGTTATCAATCCAATAGTTATCAAACCAATGATGATGGCGTTGATATTTGCGTCGACATCTAAGAGTCTTTGAAAAATTCCAGCTTCCAGCTGTATTGGCATTGTACACCTCTAATCTTGAATCTAAATATTATAAAAGTTAATAGTTTTATTTTCAGATGTTAATCTATCTCTTCCGGAATCCTTAGATTTGTAAAGATAGTCATCAACTCGTTCAAACAAATCCTTAAACGAAGTATCAGTATCTTTGATCTCAGTTATTCCAAAGGAAATACGGATATTCAATTCTTGACCATTGTAATTAAGTGGGTCATTGATTAACTTGTTACGAATATCCTCGACAGTTTGCACACTTTGGTCAGCCGTTAAGCCTCTAAAAATGATGACAAACTCCTCACCACCGTATCTGAATAACTGACCACCGGTGGTTTCCTTAAACAATTGGCGTTCAAAAAGAGTAGCAACATGTGTTAAGACTTTGTCTCCAGCCAAATGTCCATAAGTATCATTGAATCTCTTGAAGTTATCAATATCAAACATCGCAATGGATAATGGTACACCAGAATTCTTATGGTAGACCTTGAATACTTCTTGTGATACTTCGTCAAAACTGGCACGATTCCTGATACCGGTTAATTCATCGTAATTGACTTGTTTAGAAAGATTACTGTATCTATTAAATGAATCACGAATCCTTTTTGCTAGATAACGTATCAATGACATATAAATGATGAATCCGATAACCATAAGGACCGTATAGTAAAGTGCAAACTTACGAAATGGCCAGATGATTATCCACCAAAGGCTACCATATATTGCTTGAACGATGATAAACTTCTTCTGAGAAGAAAGTATTTTTTCCATATTATGATATATATAGATGACCGTTAAAGCAAGTAGAATTATTGAAATTGAAAATAGTACTAAGTAATCATTATAACCGGTCACAGCACGATATCCAAAAATAGATATCGGCGCGACCATGTTGATCAGCTCAATGATATGATTTTGCATCGTATAAAGGCTGAACAATAAGATAGTAAGTTCTGTCGCGGTATAAAACCAACTGTGCATATCTCCAGAACTTAACGTCGCAAAGATACGCTGTATCAGGATCAAACTTATTGTTAAAACGAGACCTTCGATTAATTGTAAGATAAATTTTTGGATCGGCTTGTTGTTATGTCGTACGATACTTTCAAACGAATAAGCCATCAGAGTAATAATGGTGATTATTCCGATCGTTACTAAGCCAATGATAATTACATTGATACTATTATTGATCAAAAGTGATTGGAAACGGTTAAAGCCATAATTCATTGGCATCCTTCACCTCTAAGTAGTGACTTGAAAATCCAAAATTAAAAATTCTTTGGTTATTGGATAATCTTCAATAAGTATAACGCTAATAATACATATTTTGCCTTATACTAGGTAATTCAACAAATATAATAATTTATTTATGAATTTATGTTTATAAGTCGAAATATTGTTTATAAATTTTGTAATTGTTGTATCATTTACAATGAAAGTATTTTTTATATTGGAGGAATTTTTATGAAAGTTATTGTAGTAGGTTGTACTCATGCGGGAACAGCTGCTGTTGATCAGATTTTACAAGATCATCCTGGTACAGAAGTAACAGTATATGAACGTGATGATAATATATCTTTTTTGTCATGCGGAATTGCCTTGTATTTAGGACACAGAGTAAAGCGTCTTGAGGATATGTTCTATGCCGATCCAGATGATTTGGAGAAGCTTGGTGCAAAGGTCTTTATGAAGCATGATGTATTGAAGATCGATGCTAAGAATAAGAAGTTGATGATCGAGGATATTAAGTCAGGTAATGTCTTTGAAGATACTTATGACAAGTTGATCATGACAACTGGTTCTTATGTTCAAGTTCCACCAATTATGGGAATCGATAATTCTAAGATTCTTATGTGCAAGAGTTATGCACAAGCTCAAGAGATCTATGATTCAGCTAAGGAAAACAAACACATCACTATAGTTGGTGGTGGATATATTGGTGTTGAATTGGCTGAAAGTTACGCTAATACAGATCACGAAGTAACATTGATCCAGTCAGGGGATCAAATCTTGAACCATTATATCGATAAGTCAATGTCAGAAAACGTTGAGAAGTTGTTGGTAGATAATGGTGTAAAGGTATTCTTGAATGAACGTGTCAGTGGATTTTCAGGTGATGACCAAGTAGTTATCGAAACTGATGTAGGTGAGCACAAGGCTGATCTTGTTATTGTATGTACTGGCTTCATTGCTAATACAGACTTATTACGTGGCCAAGTTGAGATGGATCGTCGTGGTGCAATCGTCATCAATGATTACGTTCAAACATCTGATCCTGATATTTATGCCGCTGGGGATGCTTGTACAGTTAACTTCAACCCAACTGGTAAACCAGCCTATATGCCACTAGCAACAAACGCAATTCGTCAAGGTGCATTAGCCGGTATGAATGTGTTTGGAAATGTACAAAAGTATATGGGAACACAAGCAACTTCAGGGATGGAATTGTTCGAACATACTGTAGCTTCAACTGGTTTGACTTTGAAGAATGCACTTGCTTTGGACTTTGATGCTGATGCAGTTGTTTATCACGACTACTACAGACCATCATATATGCCAACTACTGAGATGCTAACAATTCGCCTTGTTTATGATAAGGGAAATCGTAAGATTCTGGGTGCTCAATTCTTCAGTAAGCATGAAGTAGCCCAATCAGCCAATACGATCTCAGTTATGATTCAAAATAAGAATACGATCGATGATTTGGCCTTTATAGATATGTTATTCCAACCAAATTACGACAATCCATTCAACTACTTGAACCTTGTTGGTCAAATGGCTGTGGCTAAAGAACGTGATGAGAAGTTGTCAAAAACGGAAAAATAAAAAATTATTAGGTTGCTCTTCTATCGTGAATCAGATATAATTTGCTTAACAATTTAATGTTTTCATGAGGGAGTAACTAGCAGCTTTGGCTGTAGCAATATCACCAACCCGGACGGATTATTCTGGTATTGCTATAAATAGTGAGACTTATGTGTGTTTTTACATGCGTAGGTCTATTTTTTTACCCAAATAGACCGCGTCAGAAAGGGAGAAACTATATTGTCAGAACAAAAGAAGCAATTGTCTCAAGCATTCTACTCGCAGGAAAAATCTGAGGTATTAAACAAATTAGATGCGACTAGGGATGGATTGACCACCCAACAAGTGGATAGTCGACTCAATGAGTATGGAGCTAATAAACTAGACGATGGTAAGAAAAAGTCCATCGTTCAAAGATTCTTGGAACAATTCAAGGATCTGATGATCTTGGTGTTACTTGCAGCAGCGGTAATCTCGGCTGTAGTATCTCATGATGTGATCGACTCAGTCATAATCTTGGCCGTGGTAATTATAAATGCCGTGCTTGGTGTCTTCCAAGAATCAAAGGCTGAAGCTGCACTAGATGCACTGAAGAATATGTCTACACCACACGCTAATGTACTTCGAAATGGCGACACTATAACAATTAAGAGTACCGAATTAGTACCAGGAGATATCGTATTACTAGAAGCTGGTGATGTCGTGCCAGCTGATCTTAGATTACTAGAATCAAATTCGTTAAAAATTGAAGAATCGGCATTGACTGGTGAATCAGTCTCTGTCGAAAAAGAAGTTGGTGTAATAACAGGGGAACAAGTTGGTATTGGAGATCGACTTAATATGGCTTTTTCCAACAGCAATGTGACTTATGGTCGTGGAGTTGGTGTTGTAGTTAATACTGGTATGTCCACAGAAGTAGGTAAAATCGCCGGTATGTTGGCCAATGCAGATGAAACAACGACACCATTAAAGAACAGCTTGAATCACTTAGGTAAGTTCTTGACTATTGCTATTGTGATCATTGCAGTAGTTATGTATGTTGTGGGAACTTTCTTGAATGGAATGGATCCAATCAAGATGATGTTAACGTCGATCTCTCTAGCTGTAGCAGCAATTCCAGAAGGATTACCAGCTATCGTTACTATCATATTGGCACTTGGTA